>NZ_CP074380.1:0-308750 GCF_022695595.1 Streptomyces sp. MST-110588 | reverse complement strand
GGCCGGCGGCAGGACGTCCCCGCCGGCGGCCACGGCACGCAGCCCGCGCAGCGCCTGGGGACACTCCTGCGCGATCACGTCGAACAGCCCCGCGGTCAGCAGCGCGGACGTCACCCCGCCCGCCTCGATCACCCGGCGGTAGTCCGCGGGCTCCAGGTCACCCGCGGGTGCCACGACGGACCGCCGCCCGGTGAGCAACGGCATCCACACCTCGAACAGGCCCATGTCCCAGGCGTGCGGGCTGTGGAAGAGCACCCGCTCGTGCTCCGGCCCCCGCCACAGGGGGTCCAGCGCCCGCGTCAGGATGTTCCCGTGCGTCAGCGCCACCCCCTTGGGCAGGCCGGAGGAGCCGGAAGTGAAGATCACGCAGGCGGTCAGGGACGGTGGCACCCGCGTGCCCGGGCCCTTCGCGGGCTCGGCGCGGGCGGCGCGTTCGGCGGCGGGGAGATCGTCGAGCGTCAGCTCCGTACCGGTGTGCCGCAGGATCCACTGACGGCGCTCCGGCGGGAGGCCCGGGTGCAGCGGGACGCAGACGGCACCGAGCTTGGCCAGCGCCAAGTAGGCGACCGCCACCTCGGGCGAGCGCTCGGACTCCACCGCCACCGGCGTACCGAATCCGGCGCCGCCGCGGGCCAGGTGCCGGGCCAGCCTGTTGGCGCGGGCGTCGAGTTCGCCATACGTGATCTCCTGCCCCTGCGACCACAGGGCCACCCGGCCGGGGTGCCGGGCCACGACCGCTTCGAAGGCGGCGGGGAGGGAGAAAGGGTGCTCAGGGGCGTCCTGGTTCCGTACGGCCGGGTCGGGGTCCGGGCCGGTGCCCCAACCGAGCACGGTACGGCGGTGTTCGGCGGACAAGAGGGACAGCCGCCCCGCCGTACCTGCGCCCTGGTTCCCTGGTCCCTGGTTCCCTGTGCGCTGCTCCTCCGTGTCACCGTCGGTCGTGTCGCCGGCAGTCGTGTTGCCGGCAGTCGTGTTGCCATCGGTCGTGTCGCCGTCGGCCGTCTCGCCGCCGCCCGTCCCGTCGTCCGCCGCGGCGAGCGCCGCACAGCAGGCCAGCAGCAGTTCACCCAGCTCGGCGGCGTCACCAGGCCAGGACAGCGCGCCCTCGCGCAGCCGCAGCCGGAAGACGAGCCGGTTCTCGCGTGGCAGGACGGCGAGCGAGAGCGGGTAATGGGTGCCGTCGTGCACCTCCACGGACTCCACCCGCACCCCGGCCGCCGGCACGCTGAACCCCGCGGCGTCCAGGGGGTAGTTCTCGAAGGCCAGCGCGGTGTCGAAGAGCCGGCCCGCGCCCACGGCCTCCTCGATGTCGCTCAGCCCCAGGTGCTGGTGGTCCAGCAGCTCCGCGCGCTCGCTCTGTACGCGCGTTACGAGGTCGCCCAGCCGCTCCCCGGGGTCGATACGCACCCGTAGCGGCACGGTGTTGACGAAGAGACCCACCAGGTCGGCGGCCCCCTGGAGCTCGGCGGGGCGACCGGCGACGGTGACGCCGAAGACCACGTCCGCGCGCCCGGTCAGATGGGCCAGCAGCAGCGCCCAGGCCGTCTCGACCATCGAGTTGAGCGTGACGCCCCATTGTGCGGCCCGGCGCGTCAGCCGGTGTGTCAGGTCCTCGGGGAGGGCGAAGACGTACGGTTCGCCCGGCTCGTCGCGGGGCCCGTCCGGTGCGCCGTCTTCCGCCGGGGCCTCCCCGGCCCGGTCCTCGCGCGTCCCACCACCGACGTGGGTCGGCTCGGCCCCTCCAGCGCCGCCCGCCAGGCCGTACGCGCGGCCTCCTGGTCACGTCCCGCCAGCCACCGCAGAGCGTCCTCATGGGCGGGGGCGGGTGCCAGGGACTTCCCTTCGTACAGCGCGAAGAGCTCGCGCAGCGCGATCGGCACCGACCAGCCGTCCAGCAGCAGGTGGTGGTGGGTGAAGACCAGTCGC
Source organism: Streptomyces sp. MST-110588 (assembly GCF_022695595.1). NCBI lineage: Bacteria > Bacillati > Actinomycetota > Actinomycetes > Kitasatosporales > Streptomycetaceae > Streptomyces > Streptomyces sp. MST-110588. Next base: position 306,824 of record NZ_CP074380.1, on the reverse strand, counting down.
CAGTGGCGCCGCGCCGTACGGATCAGGGTGAACCGCAGCAACGGCGGGGTGTGCGGGTCGAAGCGCCGCCGGTCCTCCCGCGCCAGTCGCCGTACGGCCGTCGTGCGGTCGGCATCGGGCAGGCCGGTGAGGTCGGCCGTACGCCAGGGGACCGTCACCTCGCGCGGCACGAGGAGGGCCGGGTGCTCCAGCCCGTCGGTGACGAAGCCACCGCCCAGGTGCGGGTGGCGCGCGAGGAGAGCGCGTACGGCGTCGTGCAGCCGGGCCGGCTCGATGTCACCGGTCAGGTCCAGGGCGAGCTGGACCACGTACGGATCGTGCCGCCCGGGACCGTCGCCGGGGCCGTCCGGACCGTCGGCGGGGCCGTCCGGACCGTCGGCGGCGGGCCCGTCGTACAGGGTGTGGAAGAGCAGGCCCGCCTGCAGCGGCGTGACCGGCAGCAGGTCGGCCAGGGCGCCGTACTCCTCCTCCAGCGCCTCGATACGGGCCTGACCGACGTGCACGAGCGGGAAGTCCGAAGGGGTACGGGCGCCGCCGGACGGCCCGGTGTGGTGGGTGACGAACGCGCCCAGCACCGTCCGCCAGGACTCGGCCAGTTCGGTGACGGCCGCGCCGTCGAGCACCTCCCGGGGCCAGGTCCACACCACCCGCATCCGCGGTCCGTCCGGGCCGCGTTCGACGAAGGCGTCGACCGACAGCGTGTGCGCGAGCGGCAGCGCCGGATCCGCCTCGCCGCGGAAGCTGCCCGGCAGCGGCTCCCACTCGCCCGCCCCCTGGGTGTCGAAGCGCCCCAGGTAGTTGAACGCGATGGGCGCGTGGACGTCGGGCAGCCGCTGCCCCCGGTAGCGCAGCAGACCGTGGCCCGCGCCCTGGCCGGGCACCGCCCGCAGGTGCTCCTTGATCCGCTTGGCGGCGGCGGCCAGGCCGTCACCGTGGTCGCGCATGGCGTCCCAGTCCGGCACCCGCGCGTCCAGCAGGACCGGGTGGAGCACGGTGAACCAGCCGACGGTCCGCGACACGTCCAGGCCGCCGTCCAGGTCGTCGCCCGGCGACACGTCACGGCCGTGCCCTTCCAGGTCGACCAGTACGGGCCGGCCGGCCGGGTTGCCGCGCCAGCGGTGCAGCGCGACCGAGAGCGCGGACAGGAGGATGTCGGGGACCGCCGCGTGGAAACGGTTCGGCACGTCGGCCAGCAGCGCCGCGGTCTCCCCCGGCTCCAGGGTGACGCTCAGCGACTCGGAGCTTGCGACGACGTCCCGGGTACGGTCCAGCGCGCGGGTGCCGATCACCCCGCCCGCCCGGTCCAGCAGGCGCTGCCACCAGCCCTGTTCGGCCGCCACCCGTGGGCCGTACGCCGCCGACTCCAGCGCCTGCGCCCAGGTGCGCAGCGGCACCGGTACGGGCGCGAGCGCCGCCGACCCGCCGCGCAGCGCGGCGGTGTGCGCCGCCGCCAGGTCCGGCAGGAGGATGCGCCAGGAGACCCCGTCCACCGCGAAGTGGTGGATGACCAGCAGGAGCAGGGGGTGTTCGCCGTCGAGCCAGATGGCGCGCAGCAGGTTCCCGGCGCGCGGGTCCAGACGGCGCCGCGCGTCCCGGCGCAGCTCGTCCAGGAGGCGCCGCAGGTCCTGCGAACCGTGTGGATCGCCGGAATCGCTGGGGTTGTCGGGGTCGTTGGTGGTCCTCGCGGTGATGCCTTCGCGGGCCAGGGAGACCCGGTGCAGACACGATGCGGCGCGTACGGCGCCGGGCGGCCGGACCTCCAGCCGCCACGGCTCGCCGGCCTCGCCGATGAGCCGCATCCGTAGTGCGTCGTGGTGGTCCAGCACCTGCTGAAGGGCCGCGCGCAGCGACTCGTCGGTGACCGTCGGGGGCAGCCGGCACACGACGGACTGGGCGAACCCCTCCACCGGCCCGCCGAGCGAGGCGAGCCACTCCATGATCGGCGTGGTAGGCAGGGTGCCCAGCGGCTGGTGGGCGGGCGGCGCGGCGGGCGCGGAGGCGGTGGGCACCGCGCGGTCCGCGACCCGTGCGAGCGCCCGGACGCTCTGGTGGGTGAAGACGTCCTTGGGGCTGATCAGGAGACCGGCGGCGCGGGCCCGGGTCACCAGTTGGATGGCGAGGATGCTGTCGCCCCCGAGACGGAAGAAGTTCTCCTCGCGATCGATCCGGTCGCGGCCGAGGACCGAGCGGAACAGGGCGTCGAGCAGTTCCGCGGAGGCGGAGGCGGAGGCGGACGTGGGGGCCGAGGCGGACACGGAGGCGGAGCCCGTGGTCTCCGCCGAGTCCAGCGGGTCCGTCGCCCGCGCCGCCTCCGCGGCCGTCCCGTCGTGCCCGGCCGTCCCGCCCTGCGCGGCCGGCAGGTCCAGGTTCAGGTTCAGCCGGCGCTCCTCGTCCGCGTCCAGGATGTCCAGGGCCTCGAACGGCAGGTCCGGATCGGACAGCGCGCCCTCCAGCAGCCGCCCCAGCGCACGTACGATCAGCTCCGCAGTCGGCCGCTCGAAGGAGTCCGCGCTGTATTCCAGTACGCCCTCGATGCCGTGGTCCGCCCGCTCGGTGAAGTCGAAGAGCAGCGCGAACTTGGCCATGGAGCGGGGCGGCTGGAACGCGGTGGCCTCCAGGCCCGGCAGCCGCAGCTCGGCCTGACGGCCCGTGTGCATGCTGATCATCACCTGGAAGAGCGGATGACGGCCCAGCTCACGCGGCGGATTGACCGCCTCGACGACCCGTTCGAACGGAACGCGCTGATGCGCGAAGGCCGTGATGTCGGTGTGCCGGACCCGGTCCAGGACGGCCGAGAAGCCGGGATTCCCGGACAGGTCGGTCCGCAGCACGAGCGTATGGGTGAAGAAGCCGACCAGCTCCTCCAGCGCCGCCTCGTCACGGCCCGCCGCCACCGTGCCCAGCGGGATGTCGGTGCCCGCCCCGAGCCTGCTGAGCAGACAGGCCACGGCGGCGTGCAGCACCATGAAGACGGTGGCGCCGCGGGACATCGCCAACTCGGCGGCCCGCGCGCCCAGTTCGGGGCTCCAGGTGAAGGGGACGGCGTCGCCGGGATGTGCTGCGGTCCGTGGGCGGCGGTGGTCCGCCGGCAGCCGCAGCTCGTCGGGGGCCCCGCGCAGCGCCGTACGCCAATGGGCCAGTTCGGCGGCGAGCAGGCTCCCGGGGTCCTCCTCGCGGCCCAGGACGCGCCGCTGCCAGAGCGTGAAGTCCGCGTACTGCACCGGCAGCGGCGGCCACCCGGGGGCGCGGCCGGCGCGGCGCGCGGCGTAGGCGGTGGCCAGGTCACGGGTCAGCGGGTGCAGCGAGTGTTCGTCGGCCGCGATGTGGTGCACGACGATCAGCAGCACATGGGAGTCGGGAGCGAGGGTGAACAGCGTGGCGCGCCACGGCTGCTGCCGGGTCAGGTCCAGCTCCCGCCGGAACTCCCGCGCCAGCGCGGCGTGCAGCGCGACCTCACCGGCTTGGCCTGCCTCGCCCGCCGGGCCGGCCTCGTCGGTTCCGGCGGCCCCGGCGACCCCGTCGGTCCCGCCGATCTCCAGCGTGGTCAGGGGGACGTCGGGGTCCTCCAGGACGCGCTGCCAGGGCTCGCCGTCGGTGCCGGGGAAGACCGTGCGCAGGCTTTCGTGGCGGCGCTGCACATCGGCCAGCGCGGCGCGCAGCGCGGCCACGTCCAGCGGCCCGTCCAGCCGGGCCGCAAGCGGGATGTGGTACGTCGGTCCCTGGCCGCCCAGTTGGTGCAGGAACCACAGGCTGCGCTGGGCGTACGAGGCCGGGACGCGGTCGGGCCGGGGCACCGGGACCAGCCGGGTGCCCTGCGGCGCCACCGTACCGCCATCGGTACCGCCGTCGATCACGGCCGCGAGCCCCGCCACGGTCGAGGACCGGAAGACGTCACGGATCGTCGGGGCGGCGGGGAGCGTGGCACGGATCCGGGTCAGGAGGCTGTTGGCCAGCAGGGAGTTGCCGCCCAGGACGAAAAAGCTCTCCTCGGTGCCGAAGTCCGTCACCCCCAGCACCTCGGCGAACAGCGCGTGCAACGCGGTCTCCGTCGCACCGCGCGGCTCCCGGCCACCGCCGCCTGTCCCGCCCGCCCCGCCGCTTCCCGGCCGGAACGCGCGCAGTCTGCGCTCGTCCAGCTTGCCGTTGGCGGTCAGGGGGAAGGCGGGGACCGGGATGAAGTCCGCGGGCACCATGTGCGCGGGCAGCACCTCGGCCGCCCGCTGCGCCGCCTGCTCGGCCGCCGGGCCGTCCGCGACCACATAGGCGGTCAGGCGCCGGTCACCCGGCGCGTACTCGGTGATCAGCACGGCGGCGTCGGTGACGCCGGGCAGTTCGGCGAGCCGGGCCTCGACCTCACCGGGCTCTATGCGGTACCCGCGGATCTTCACCTGCCGGTCCGCGCGCCCCAGGTACTCCAGGGTTCCGTCCGCCCGGCGGCGGGCCAGGTCCCCGCTGCGGTACATACGGGTGCCCACCGGGCCGAAGGGGTCGGCGACGAACCGCTCGGCGGTCAGCGCCGGGCGGTGCAGATAGCCCAGCGCGACGCCCGCCCCGGACACGTACATCTCACCCGGAAGACCGTCCGGCACCGGGCGCAGCGCCGCGTCCAGGAGATGTACCCGCAGGTCGGGCAGCGGCCTTCCGATGACGCTGCCGCCCTCCGCCGCCGTCGAGGCGTCCAGGGGACCGTCGGTGACATGCACGGTGGTCTCGGTGATGCCGTACATGTTCACCAAGTACGGTGCGTCGTCGGCGTGCCGCGCGTACCAGCCCGCCAGCCGCCGCGGTTCCAGCGCCTCCCCGCCGAAGATCACATAGCGCAGCGCGAGCCGGGCGCCCGCGTCCGGCCGGCACCGGGCGTCGGCCCCGGCGAGCTGCTGGAAGGCGGAGGGGGTCTGACTGAGAACCGTCACCCGCTCCGTGACCAGCAGCTCCCGGAACTCCTCCGGCGAGCGGGCCACGTCCTCGGGCACCACGACCAGCCTGCCGCCGTGCAGCAGGGCGCCCCACATCTCCCACACCGAGAAGTCGAACGCGTGGGAGTGGAAGAGCGTCCAGATGTCGGCGCGGCCGAAGCCGAACCGCCGGGTGGTACCGGTGATCAGCCGGGTGACGTTGCGGTGGGTCACCACCACGCCCTTGGGCCGGCCGGTCGACCCGGACGTGTAGATGACGTAGGCGGGGTCGGCGGGGGCCGGACCACCGTCGGGGGGTGTGACCCCGGCGGCCGGACGCTCGTCGGTCTCTTGCGTCTCCTCCTTGTCCACCAGCAGTACGGGCAGCTCGGGCGCCGTCCGCGCGGTGTCCCTGTCCGGGCCGGTGACCAGCAGTGCGGGCCGGGCGTCGGCGAGCATCGCGGCCAGGCGGTCGGCGGGATAGCCGGGATCCAGCGGTACGTAGGCGGCGCCGGCCTTGAGCACGGCGAGGAGCGCGACGACCAGATCGGCCGAGCGCGGCAGTGCGACGGCGACCAGGTCCCCGCGCCGCACTCCGCGGCCGGCGATCCGGTGGGCCAGCCGCTCCGACCGCTCGTCCAGTTCGGCGTACGTCAGCCGTCGCGCGCCCGCGACCACGGCGACCGAACCAGGGACCGCCGCAGCCTGCCGTGCGAAGAGCCCGACGATGGTGGCCGGGGCGTGCTCCGGTCCGGACGCAGGACGCGGTTGTGGTGCGGTTTCTGGCTTCGGCGCGTACGTATCGGTACGGGGAGCCGGAGACCGTACGGTCCCGGCATCCGCCCGCGCCGTACCTGTATCCGTACCCGTACGCGTCCCCGCGCCGGCCCCCGCCTGCCCGCCGTCCAGCCGCAGCCTCCCGACCGCCGTGCCCTCCGCCGCCCGGGCCACGGCCGACACCGCGCGCAGCACCCGCTCCACCTGGCCCCGCGCGTCCGCCTCCGCATAGCGGCTGCCGCCCGCGTCGGCGTCCACCCTCAGGTCGGGCTCGCCGTTGTGGTAGACCCCGAGGGAAAAGCCGTCGGTGAGGCCGGGCGAGACCACGTGCACGGTGGCCCGCAGCCCGGCGAAGTCCAGGTCCTGGTCCAGGGACAACAGGTTGAGCGTGGGCCCCAGGAGCCGTCGGCCGTCCCCGACCGCCGAGGCGTCCCTGAGCATGTCCTCCAGGCGGTAGCGCTGGTGGCGCAGGACCGTACGGGTCGCGGACGCGGCGGCGTGCACCAACTCCTCCACCGGAGCCGCCGGATCGACGTCCAGGCGCAGCGGAACGATGTCCGCGGCCGTCCCCAGGCAGCCGCGGGCGATCCGGCCGGTTCGGGCCGGTACCGACAGGCCCACGGTGATGTCGGACCGGCCGGTGTCGGCGTGCAGCGCCACCGCCACCCCGGCGGTGAACAGGGCGGACCAGGGCTCGTCGAGTGCCTTGGCCCGTTCCCGTACCCGGTCCCAGTGCTCCCGCGGCAGCCGCGCACCGACGCGCAGATGACCTCGGGCGTCGGCCGGGACGGGCCCCGCAGCGAACTGCGGCGCGTCCGCGGCCCCGGCGAGCCGCTCCGCCCAGAACGCGGCATCGTCGCGGAACCGTGCGGACCCGCGGTAGCGCTGGTCCTCGGTGACCAGCGTCTCCAGCCGGTCGAAGACCTCGTCCCGGGACGGGACCGGCTCGCCCGCGCACAGCGCGGTGTACGCCGCGGCCACCCGCCGGATGAGCGCGGCGACGGCCATCCCGTCGCACACGATGTGGTGCATCTTCAGGCACCACAGATGGTCCGCCGCCCCGACCTTGATCAGGTAGTGGTCGAAGACGGGAGCCACCGCCAGGTCGTACGGAACCGCGAACTCCTCGGCGATGAACTGCCGGGCCCGCTCCCACGGGTCCGCGCAGCCGCTGAAGTCCTCCCGCCGCAGCGGCCGTTCGGGGGGCGGCGCCAGGACCTGCTCGACCCCGCCGGGCACCCGCTCGAACCGTACGCGCAAGGTCTCGCTGCCCGCCAGGACCGTCCGCAGGGCGCGCTCGAACCGGCCCTCGTCGACCGCGCCGTGGAGGTGCACGTACTGCCCCACGTTGTAACGCAGTCCCGTCGGGTCGAGTTCCTGTCCGAACCAGATGCCCGTCTGCGCCGCCGTCAGCGGCCACCGCTCCTCGGCCATGCCGTCAGCTCCTCTCGTCCTGGTCCAGCGCGGCGGCCACCACCCGGCCGATGTCGGCGAGCGCGGCGGGAGAGCCCATGTCCTGGTGGGAGTAGGTGCTCCGGTGGATGCGCAGACCGCCGGTGACGTACGGGGCCCACAGGTCCGGGTCCAGCAGCGGCCGGGGATCGTGCGGGCCCCTGGCCGCCCGGAAGAACAGCACATCTCCGGTGAACTTCGCCGGGCGGAACCCCAGGGCGATGGCGGAGTCGTTGCCGAACACCCGTCCCATTCCGAGCAGATGGCGTTCGGACAGGCCCGAGAGCGGGTTGTCCGAGCCCCGTACGATCTCCAGGAAGCGGTCCGGGGTCACCTCCTCCTGCCGCATCCCGGCGGGCCGGATACCCGCGTACTCCAGCAGCGCCGCGTACAGCGCGTGCTCGCCCTCGGGCGGCTGGAGCGGCGGGTCCTCCAGGTCCGCAAGGACGTAGGAGTCCAGCAGTGCCAGCAGTCCGACCTCCTGCCCCCGCTCCTGAAGCGCGGTCGCCACGGCATGGGCCACCATCCCGCCGAAGGACCAGCCGAGCAGGTGGTACGGGCCCTCGGGCTGTACGGCGCGGATCTGCTCCGCGTAGTCGGCGGCCATCTCCTCGATGCTGCCGGGCAGCGGCCCGACGCCGTCCATGCCGCGGCCCTGGAGCCCGTACAGGGGCCGGTCCGGGCCGAGCTGCCGGGCCAGCACCGAGTACATCCAGCTCACCCCGGCCGCCGGATGGACGCAGAAGAGCGCGGGCCGACTGCCGGAGGCGCGCAGCGGGAGCAGCGTTTCGAAGGCGAGCGGCGGGGCGTCCACGTCGGTTGCCCGTACCGCTCCGGTTTTCTCCACCGCTCCGGTTTTCTCCACCGCTCCGGCCTTCTCCACCGCGCCGATCTCCTCCGCCAGGGAGGCGACGGTCGGCGCGAGGAACACCGTCGAGACGTCGACCGTGCTGCCGAAGGTGGCCTCGATACGCCGGACCAGCCGGGTGGTGAGCAGCGAATGGCCGCCCAGCTCGAAGAAGTTGTCGTCGGTCCCGACCGAGGGCAGGCCCAGCACCTCGGCGAACAGGGCGCACAGCCGCCGCTCCCGCTCGGTGCGCGGTGCCCTGCCAAAGCTGCCGGGACCGACGTCGGCGCCGTTGGAGCCGCCGGCGGTCTTCGCGGCGAATCCGGGGGCGGGCAGCGCGCTGTGGTCGGTCTTGCCGTTGGGGGTCAGCGGCAGTTCGGGGATGACCATGACGGCCGAGGGCACGGCGTGGGCGGGCAGGACGGTAGCGAGATCCGCCGGCAGGGTGTCGGCCAGACAGGTGCCCGCCGGTGCGGTCGTCGCCGGGGTATGGGCTGCGGGCACGACGTACGCCACGAGCCGGGTGTCCCCGCCGGCGTCGGCCCACTCCCGGACGGCGGCTGCGGCGACCGTACGGTGCCGCAGCAGCGCCGCTTCGATCTCACCCGGCTCGACGCGATGGCCGCGGATCTTGAGCTGCCGGTCGGACCGGCCGACGAAGTGCAGTTCGCCGTCGGCGGTCCGGCGGACGATGTCACCGGTGCGGTACATCCGGCTGCCGTCGGCCGCGAACGGATCGGCGACGAACCGTTCCGCCGTCAGCGCCGGGTGCCCCAGATAGCCCCGGGCCACGGTGGGGCCCGCGATGTAGAGCTCACCGGGCCGGTCCTCGGGGACCGGCGCCAGCTCACCGTCCAGGACGTGGAGGGTGGTTCCGGGCAGGGCCCGGCCGATGGGCGCGCGGGCGCCGTCGAGCCGGTCCGAGATCGTGGCGACCACCGTGGTCTCCGTGGGGCCGTACCCGTTGACCAGGGCGTGGTGCTCCGACCAGCGGGCGGCCAGCTCCGGCGGCAGCGCCTCGCCCCCGCTGCGGATCAGCGTCCGCACGGGCAGGCTCTCACCGGGCACGAGTGCGGCCAGCGCCGAGGGCGGCAGCGAGAGCGCCGTGATCCGCTCCTGGTGGGCCAGGCGCTCCAGCGGACCGCCCGGCCGCAGCCGCTCGGCGGGCGCGACCACCAGGGTCGCCCCGCTGGTCAGCGTCTCGACCATCTCGAACAGACCCAGGTCGAAGCTGGGCGAGCAGAACTGGAGCGCCCGGCCGCCCTCGCCCAGCCCCATCACGGGAGTGGTGCCGCGCAGCACCGTGGACATCCCCGTATGGGGCACCACCACCCCTTGGGACGGCCGCTGGTCCCGGACGTGTAGATGATGTACGCGGCGTGGGAGTGCAGCAGCGGGCCGCGCCGTTCCGCGTCGTGGACGGTTCCGCCGGGGCGGGCGGCGATCCGTGCGGTCGTACGAGGATCGTCGACGACCAGGAGGTCCGCGCGGCCGGACAGCGGGGCGCGGGCTGCGTGCGCGGTGTCGGTGATCACGAGTGCGGGGGCCGCGTCGTCGAGCATCAGCCGCAGCCGCTGTTCGGGGTAGTGCGGGTCCAGAGGGATGAAGGCGGCGCCCGACTTCAGTACGGCGAGGAGTGAGACGACCAGGTGCGCGGAGCGCGGCAGCAGCACCGCGACGCGCTCCTCCGGACCGGCGCCGCGGGCGATCAGCTCCCGGGCGGTCCGGTTGGCCAGGGCGTCCAGCGCGGCATAGCTGAGTTCGGTGCCGGAGGTGTTCTCCGTGCCGGTGCCGGTGCCGGTGCTGGTGCTGGTGGTGTCGTCCCCGGGCACGCGCAGGGCCGTCGCGTCCGGAGTACGTGCGGCCTGCGCCTCGAACAGCGCGGGAATGGTGGCGGGCGGCGCCGGCCGAACCGTTTCAGCGGAGCCGTCGAGGAAGCGTGACAGCGGCGGATCGCCCGCGTCACCGGCCGTACCGGACGCATCGGCCGTACCGGCCGCGACGATCTCCCACAGCAGACCGACGTACTCCTCGGTCATCCCGGCGGCCGTCCGCGCGGTGAACAGCTCCGTGCTGTATTCCAGGCACGCGGCCATCTCCTCGTCCCCCTCCCGGTCGGAGGTGACCAGCGTCAGATCGAACTTCGCGGTGCCGGTCGGCAGCCCGCCGAAGAGGTTGGAGGAGGTGTGGCGCTCGTCGAAGAAGCCGACCGCCGTACCGTCCAACTGCTGCATGGGCGGCAGTATCTGATGCACGTACGACACGTCGAACAGCGGGGACCGGCTCAGGTCCCGCTCGACGCCCAGCGCACTGACCACCCGGTCGAACGGGATCTCCTGGTGCTCCAGCGCCTGGAGGACCACCGTCCGTACGTGCCGGATGAAGTCCCGCAGGCCCTGGTCGCCGTGGACATCCGCGCGCAGGGCGACCGTACTGTTGAAGAAACCCAGCAGGCCCTGGAGTTCCGGGCGGTTGCGGCCGGTGGTGGGAGTGCCGATGACCAGGTCACGCTGTCCGCTGCGGCGCGCGAGCAGCAGGTACAGCGCCGCCAGCAGAACGGTGAACAAAGTGGCCGACTCACGCGCCGCCAGATGCCGCAGCTCCCGCATGAGGGGCGCCGGAACGGTGAAGGTGTGCAGGTCACCGGTGAAGCTCCGGCGCGCCGGGCGGGGGTGGTCGGTCGGCAGCCGCAGCACCGGTACGTCCCGCAGGGTCCGCTTCCAGTACTCCAGTTCACCCTCCAGCGCCGAGGAGGCCAGCAGGTCCCGCTGCCAGCGCGCGTAGTCCCGGTAGCGGACCGGCAGCGGCTCCAGCCGGTGCGGCCGGCCCTCGCGGCGGGCCGCGTAGAGCTCGGGCAGCTCACGCTGGAAGATCTTCGGCGAGGCGCCGTCGTTGACGGAGTGGTGCATGGTCACCTGGAGGATGTGCTCATCCGGCCCGAGCCGCACCACGAGCACCTTGACCAGCGGGTCCACGGCGAGGTCGAAGCGGTGCTGGGCCGCCTGGCGCGCCAGCTCGCGCGCGGAGACCAGCGGGTCGGGATCGCCCGAGACATCGGCGTACCGGAAGAAGTCCTCGCCCAGCTCCGGACGGATACGCAACTCCGGCACGCCGTCGCGCTCCACGTAATTGGAGCGCAGCACCTCGTGACGCTCGGCCAGGTCCTCCCATATACCGCGCAGCGCCGCCACATCGACCGGGCCCCGTATGTGGTTGACCATCGGCAGGTTGTAGAGCGTGTTGTCGCCCTGGAGCTGATGGTGGAACCACATGCGTTCCTGGCCGAAGGACATCACCAGGCCGTCCTGCGCGGTCACCGGGGGCAGGCCCTGACCGGGGGTGGCCGTGTGCGACCGGATGAGACCGGCGAGATCGGACACCTTGGGGTGCTCGTAGACGTCGAGCAGCTTGGGCCGGAACCCGTACCGCTGCTCGACGCGCTCCACGAGCTGGAGGGCGATGATCGAGTTGCCGCCCAGCTCGAAATAGTCGTCCTCGGGGGATATCTCGGTCTCGGCCTGGAGGATGTCCCCCAGAGTCGTACGGAGCCAGGTGGCGGGGTCGTCGGCCGACGGCGGGGCGGCCGGCGCCGGCTGTACGGCCCGCTGCGGCGGGGCGGGGGGCGGCGACGTGGTCGTCGCCGCTCGGCCGGTCACGGTCGTGTCCGCCACGGTCGTGTTCGTTACGGCCGCGTTCGTCACCGGACCGGCCCAGCACCGGCTCCCGTTCATCGGGTGTCCGGGCAGCCGCACCCGGCGCGCCGAGCGCGGCGTGGGGCTCGCCTCCCGCCAGTCCAGGTCCACACCGCGCTCGTAGAGCCGGCCGAGCACCGCGCCGAGCCCGCCGGTACGTGCGTCCAGCGTCAGCAGCTCGGCGTCCGGGTGCGCCGCGAGCCGGTCGGCCAGCAGCGCCCCGAGGCTGCCCTCGGGGCTCAGCTCGACGAAGACCACCGGGCGGCCGTCGGCCAGGAGCCGGTCGGCCGCCTCGGCGAGCCGGGCGGGGTCGGCGGGCGCGGCCCCGCGTCCCGCGGCCAGCTCCGCGCTGTCCCGCTCGGTGAGTTCGCCGCGCAGATGGCGGGCCGCGTACCGCGACACCCCGCCGCTGAGCATGACGTCGACCGGCACGCCGCAGCGGCGCAGCCGCTCGTACACGGCCAACTGCCCTCCCAGGACGGCGGCTTCGGCGCCCTCGGCGGGCAACTGCGGCGGCAGGTCCTTAGGGGGTACCCCCGCAGGCGGCGCGTCGGGGGAGAGCAGCAGGACGACGGCCGGCGGAACCGCGGGAGCCGGGGCGGCGGGCCCGGCGGCTTCGACCGCCCCGCGGCCCCCGTTCCCTCCACCTTCACCGTTCCCGTCGCCCCCGCCGTTCCCGCTTCCCTCCGTGTCCCCGGCACCGAGCCAGGTAGCCTGCGCGGCGAGCCGCAGGGCGAGTTCCTCGGTGTCCCGCGCCCGTACGGCGATACGGTGCCTGTAGTGCGCCCGTCCCTGATTGAGGGTGAAGGCGACATCGGCCAGCTCCGTACGGCCGTCCCGCAACAGGGTCCCAAGGAGCCGCAGAGCCGTGCCAGCGCACCGCGGCTGCGGGCCGAGACGCCCACGAGTACGGGCTCTTGGGCGGCGGCCGACTGCCGGGGGCCCGGCCGGTCCCGGACCGCCGCCTGCGAAGGCGGCTGCTGCACCACACAGTGCGCGTTGATGCCACCGAGGCTGTACGAGCTGACGCCGGCCAGCCGCTGTTCGTCCGGCCACGCCCGGGCCTCGGTGACCACCTCCAGCCCGGCGGCCTCCAGGTCGATGCCGCCGGTCACCCGCTCGAAGTGCAGGGACGGGTACAGCTCGCCGTACTTGACGCTCAGTACGGCCTTGACCAGCCCGGCGACGCCCGCGGCGTGGTCCAGGTGGCCGATGTTCGTCTTCACCGAGCCGATCGGCAGCCGGCCCGGCCGCCCGGCGAACGCGGCTGTCAGGCCCTCCAGTTCGACCGCGTCCCCCAGGCGCGTGCCCGAGCCGTGCGCCTCGACGTACCCGGCCTGTACGGGATCCAGGCCGGCGGCCCGCCACGCCTTGGCGATCACCTTCGCCTGACCGTCGGCGCTGGGTGTGCTGATGGTGGCCGCGGCACGGCCGTTGTGCAGCGTGGCGCTGCCACGGATCACCGCGTGGACGGACGCGCCGTCGGCCCGCGCCCGCCGTACGGTGGTCAGCAGCAGCACCGCCCCGCCCTCACCGCCGACGGTGCCGTCCGCCGCCGCGTCGAAGGCCCGGCAGCGGTCGCCGGGGGACACCAGTTCGGTCAGACCCTCGGCCTCCCGCGCCGGCACGCCGCCCGCCCGGATGCCGACGCCGCCCGCGATCGCGTACTCCGCCTCGCCCGAGGCCAGTTCACGGCAGGCGTGATGCACGGCGATCAGCGAGGCGTTGCAGCCGGTGTCCACCGCGTAACAGGGCCCGGCCAGCCCCAGGACATGGGCGATACGGGCGGGCAGTCCGAAGGGCACATTGCCCAGCGCGCTGAGCGTGCCCGGGTCGGCGGCGGCGACCTGATAGGTGGAGGGCGCGGAGCTGAGGACGACGGCCACCGGGAGATCGCGGAAGCCCGCCGCCGCGTACCCGGCGTCCTCCAGCGCCTGATGCGCCAGGAGCAGCGCCAGACGCTGCTGCGGGTCCATCAGCGACGCCTCGCGCCGGGAGAAGTGGAAGAACGCGTAGTCGAAGGTGTGGATGTCGGCGAGATGGCCCATGGGGAGGTGGGGCGCGGCCGGGTCCAGCCCGGTCGCCGCCGCCCGCTTCGGGGGCATGGCCCCCACCGAGTCCCGGCCCGCCTTGAGGTTCGTACGGAACGCGGCCAGGTCGTCGGCGTCGGGGAACCTGACGGCCATACCGACGATCGCGATGTCGTCGTCGCCGGGCGCGGACACGGTACCGCTCGTCATGGTGTCTCCCACGGTGCTCATACCTCGTAAGCCATCGGTGCCGCGGCGGGCCGGGCCGCGCCGGGGGCGGCGAGCGCCTCGGCGAGGGCGGCGGCCTGCGCCTCCACGGTGTTCAGATCGAAGAGCCGGCCCACTCTGAGAGCGTTGGGCCACCTGTCCTGAAGGCGCATGTGGAGTTCCACGACGCGATGCGAGTTGCCGCCGGCGTCGAAGAAGCTGTCGCGCGGGCCGAATCCGTCGTGCCGCAGCACCTCGGCCCACAGGTCCGCGACGGCCTTCTGCAAGGACTCCACCGTCTCGGTCGTCCCGGGCGTCCTTTCTATCCCTTCTGTCCCGGCTGTCTCGGATGTCCGCGCCTGCCCGGCCGGCGGAAGGTCCGGAAGCAGGGCCAGCAGCGCGCGCTCGTCCGTCTTCCCGGCGGCCGAGAGCGGCATCTTCTCGACCATCACGAAGAGACCGGGTACGGCCTGTTCCAGCAGCTTCCCGGCGCAGAAGTCGATCAGGTCCCGGACGGTGGGCACGGCCTCGGCGTCCTGCCCGGCCGGCGTCCAGAACGCGACGAGAGCGCTGCCACCGCGCTCCTCGGGAACCCCGAGTACGGCCACCTGCCCCACCCCCGGGTGGCTCTCCAGCACGGCGCGGACGGCCTGCCGCTCGATCCGTGCGCCGCGCACCTTGACCTGCCCGTCCTCCCGTCCGTGGAACTCGATGTCCCCGGTCGGGCCGATACGGGCCAGGTCGCCGGTACGGTACATCCGTGCCCCGGCGGTCCCGGCGAACGGGTCGGCCACGAAGCGTCCGGCCGTCTCCGCCGGGCGGCTCGCGTACCCGAGCCCGACCTGCGGGCCCCCGATGTACAGCTCGCCCACGGCGCCCGCGACGGCCGGAGCCAGCCGCGTATCGAGCACGTACGCGGTCGTACGGCCCGTCGGGAGGCCGATGGGCACCGTGGTCCGGGACGAGTCCGGCACGCCCGCGCCATCCGATGCACCAGGCACATCCGGTTCATCCGGTACGCCCGGTATATCCGGCAGGGGATGGGACAGCACCGTGATCGTGGTCTCGGTCGGCCCGTAGTCGTTGACCAGCCGGGCGCCGGGCAGCGCGGCCCGGTGTGCCCGGACCAGCGACGGGGACACCACCTCGCCGCCGAGCGTCACGATCCGCAGATGCTCGTCCGCACCGGCCAGGTAGGGCAGCATCAGCGAGTAGAAGGACGGGGGCCCGGCGACGGCGGCGGCCCGGTGGTGCCGCAGCAGCGCCGCCGCGGCCTGGGCGTCGGGGAGCCGGCGGGCGTCCGGCAGCACCGCCGTACCGCCCGTGCACAATGTCGGGAAGAGCAGCATCAGCCCGCCGTCCCAGGACAGCCGGCACGGCATGAAGGTGACCAGGCCGGCTTCTTCGTGGCGGGTGGCGACCACGTGCGCGAGGTTGGCGCGGCTGATCACCACCGCCTTGGGCACACCCGTCGACCCGGACGTGCTGATCACGTACGCGGCACAGTCCCCCGGCACATCGGCGGGCGGCGGCGCCGTGGCGGTGGACGTATCGGATGTGGCGCACGTGAAGTCGCAGAGCGCCGGCGCCGGGCCGGGGCCTGCGGCCGTCACCGTACGGACCGCCTCCGGTGCCGTGGCCGGGTCCGTACCGTCGAACACCACGGCCGCGCAGTCGACGTCCTTGAGCAGCGCATGGACGCGGCCCACCGGCTGTCCCGGCTCCACCACGCACCACGGCGCGCCCAGCCACAGGGCGGCGAGCATGCCCACCACCGTGTCCGCGCTCTGCTGCCGGTACAGCAGCACGGCCCGTCCGGCCCGGACCCCGCACGCGGCGAGCCGGGCCGCCAGCGCACTGCTCGCCGCCGCCAGTTCGCGGTAGCTCAGCGCCACATCGCCCACCACCACGGCGGTGGTGTCCGGCGCCGCCCGGAACTGCCGGCGTATCAGCGTCAGGACGTCCTCGGGCCCGGACCCGGTGGCGAACGCGTTCATCGCCGGCTCCCGTACGACTCGTACGACCCGTGCGACTCGTACGCCCCGTGCGCCCCGTGCGCCCCGTGCGACGTGTACGAGTAGAAGCCCTGGCCGCTCTTACGGCCGCACTCGCCCCGGCGCACCAGGTCCACCAGGAGGTCACAGGGTTCGAAGCGCGGGTCCCCGGTGGTTTCCAGCAGGACGTGGAGCGAGTCGAGCACCGTGTCCAGGCCGATCAGGTCCGCGGTGCGCAGCGGTCCCATCGCGTGCCCGAAGCACTCCTCGAAGATCTTGTCCACGGTTCCGGCGTCGGAGGTGCCCGCCTGGAGCAGCGCCGCGGCGTCGTTGACCACCGGCATCAGGATCCGGTTGGAGACGAAGCCGGGCGCATCGCGCACCACGTGTCCTCGTTTGCCCATCGTGGCCAGCAGGGCGAGCGTGGCGTCCAGCGTGCTCGAGGCGGTCCGCGGCCCGCGGATCACCTCGACCGCGTCCTTGAGGTACGCGGGGTTCATGAAGTGGGTGCCGATGACGCGGTCGGGCCGCTGGGTGTACGCGGCGAGCTGTGCGACCGGGATCGCGGACGTACAGGAGGCGAAGACCGCGTCCGCCGGGCACACCGCGTCGAGTTCCTTGAACACCGCCTCCTTGACGGGAATGCGCTCCGGTCCGCACTCGATCACGAAGGAGGCGCCGTCCAGCCCGCTCAGGTGCGGCACCCAACTGATCCGGGCGGCGACGTCCGCCGCCGGGCCCTTCCCGGGCGCGGGGGCTGAAGCGGCCGGGGACGCGGGCGCGGCGCCCTTCGTACGCGTACGCAGCAGCCGGGCCGTGCGCAGTCCGTCGTTCAGCCGGCGCGGGCCCTTCGACCGGGCCTCTTCGGACGGGTCCACGACCACGACACGATGACCGGCCTCCGCGAGACACTGGGCCACGCCCACGCCCATGGTGCCCGCACCGACGACCCCGACCAGTCTGTCGGCGCCGACAGGGTCCGCGACCGCGCCGCCGCCCGTACCGCTCTCCGTACCGTTCAACGGTTCCTCCAGGTGACATCGGGCTCGGTGCCGGGAACATCGGGAATGCCGGGACCGGGACCGGGCTCGGCGTGGTTCTTCGTGACGGTGTTCCCGGTGTCCACGGCGTGCACGGTGTCGGTGTCCACGGCGTCGTCGTCGGCGTCGGCAACCCGTACGCGTACGTGGGCGGGCGGCGGGGGCAGTGGCGCGCCCGGAGCCGGTCCCAGCACGAGGCGGTCCTCCGTACGCTCGACGACCTCGAAGCCGCTGAAGCGCAGATTGACCAGCATCACCCGGTTGACCTCGGTGGGCACGAACTCCGCGAGCGGGCGCAGCCCCCGCGCCAGCGCATCCCGCGCGATGTGCCCGATCAGGGCGGGCCCGACGCCCCGGGACATCACCCGGCACGACAGCAGGAGAAGCCGCAGCACGCACGTCCTCTGCGCGCCTTGAGCCTCCTCGCCTCCTACTGAATCCTGCGCCCGGTCCGTCCGCTCCGTCAGCGCCAGGCCGATCGTCCCGTACGACCCGAAGCGGTCCCGCAGGCTCGCGACGAGCACCTGGTGCCGGGGCGAGGCGCACAGCGCCCGCAGCGCGTCCATGTCGTACGTACGGCCGGTCGTGTTGAGCTGATGGGTCCGCACCGTCAGTTCGTGCGCCCGCGCCAGGTCCTCCTCGGTCGCCCGGCGTACGGTCAGCTCCAGGTCCAAGGACGCCAGGAACTGCGCGGGCGCCCCTTCGTAGGACTCCTGCGCCTCCTTGCGCCGCAGCTCGCCGCGGTAGAGCGCACGGCGCTGGCGGGACTCGTCGGTGACGAACGGGGGCCGGAACTCCGGGCGTTCGGGCAGGTGGGCGGCCAGGTCGGCCGGGTAGCACCGCACCTGGGGGAGCGCCGCGGCGATCTCCTCGCGCTCCATCGGGTCGTTGTCGATGAACGCGACGGTGTCGATGCCGATGTTCAGCTTCCCGGCGATCCGCCGGACCGCCTCGGACTTCGCGCCCCAGCCGATGTCCAGCAGGGTGAACAGGTCGGTCAGGCCGTGCTCGGCCAGGTGCGCGGCGGCGGCGCCGGGGTCGCTGCGGCTGGCGACCGCGTGCAGGATGCCGCGCTCGTCCAGGGTCCGCAGGGTTTCCAGGGCCGCCGGGAAGGGCCTGGGCGCATCGCCTTCCAGTACGGTGCCGTCCCACACCGTGCCGTCCAGGTCCCACACCAGACATTTGACCGTCGGTGCCGCGGTGGCCTCCGGTATGCCGACGGTGCCGGCGGTGCCGCCGGTCATGCCGACGCCTCCGTACGGCTCGTGACGTCCGCATGGCTCGTACCGCCGAGCCCGTGCTGTCGGAACAGCCGGTCGGCTATGTGCAGTTCCGCCACTTGCTGTGACCCTTCGATGATCTCCATGATCTTCGCGTCCCGGAAGAAGCGGCCGGCCCGGCTCTCGGGGCCACAGCCTGCCGAGCCGAGCACCTGTACGGCGCTGTGCGCGGCCGAACCGGCGGCCTGGGCGGCGGCGTACTTGGCGACGATGGTCTCGGTCACCGCGCGCAGGCCCCTCCCGGTCCGCAACCGCGCGGCCCGCGCGCACAGTTCGCGCGCCGCCGCGGTCTCCACGGCGGCACGGGCGAGCAGCGCCCCGACCAACTGGTGGCCGGCGAGCGCCACATCGCCCTGCGTACGCCGTACGGCGTGCTCCGCCGCATCCGCCACACACGCCTCGGCCATGCCGACACAGCCCCAGGCGACGGTGAAGCGCCCGTGGTCCAGCGCGGTCGCCGCCACATGGGTCAGACCGGCCCCGGCGGGCGCCACGAGGTTCTCGCGCGGCACGGTGACCGCGTCGAAGCGTACGTGCGCGATGTCCGCGGCCCGCATGCCGAGCTGCCCGCTCACCGGCTCCCTGCGCACCCCCGGCCGGTCCGCCTCCACCAGGACCGTGACCGGCCCCGCTGCCGACCGGCCCAGCACCAGGAAGACATCTGCCGACCGCCCGAAGGTGATCCACCGCTTGTGGCCGGTCACCACCACTTGCCCGGACCCGACGGCGATCGCCTCGGCCCGGTCCTTATCGTTCTTCCCGGCAGCCTCCTCCTCGACGTTCTCGACCCGGGTGCGTACGTGTGCCAGCGCGCTGCCCGCGTCCGGTTCGGTGGCGGCGAAGGCGGCGATCCGTGTACCGCGTGCCAGCGGCGGCAGCCAGCGTGCGCGCTGTGCCTCGGTGCCCCAGCGCAGCAGTGCCGCCGCCACCATGCTCTGAACGGTGACCAGCCCGCGCAACGCGCTGCACACCCCGCCCAAGTGGGCGCAGACCTCGCCCAGTTCGGCGGCACCGAGCCCGCTGCCGCCGTACTCCGGGGGGACGGCGACACCGAGCAGACCGGCCTCGGCCACCGTACGGCGCACCTCGGGCGGCAGCTCCTGCCGCTGATCCCAGTCGGCGGCCCGGTCACGCAGCGCGGCGGCCAGCTCGGCGGCCGTACGGACCAGGTCCGGGCCCGTGTTCGCGGAGGCCGTGCTGACGGGGCTCGCGTCCGCGCGGGCCGCATCGGCGGGGGCCGCGGGACCGCCAGGAGAGCGCGTCATGGCCGGCCGGTCTTGCGGCCGACGAACGCGGCGACGGCCGCCGCGGTGCGGAAGCTGTCCAGATCGAGGTCCTCGACCTCCACCGACAGCCCGAACCGCTCCTCGACGAACGTCACCAGCTCCAGGGCGAACAGCGAATCCGCCAGCCCCAGCGCGAAGTAATCGTCCTCCGGCGCGATGTCCTGCCGCAGGGCCGCGGTGAGGAACGCGGTGACTTCCCCGAGGGTTTCTTCGAGGGATGCTTCGCGAGTCGCTCCGGGGGTTTCTTCGAGGGGCGCGGTCGTGGACGGGTCGGGGTTCGTGGCCGTGGCCGGGTTCGTGGCCGCGGACGAGGTCGTCGGCGAGGTCATTCCGTCAGCTCCAAGTCTCCGATTTCCACCAGCAGCAGACTCCATGCCGCCACCGGGCTCACGTTGATGAGTACGGCCCGGTCGCCCACGGCCAGTTCCTTGCGCTCGACGGCGGAATACAGATTCAGGAAGATGTCGTTGGGGCCGAGGTGCCCGTACTCCCGCAGGTTTTCCCGGCAGACCGGCAGGAGTTTCACGTCGAGAGCTTCCTCGGTGAACCCGAAACTGCCCACCGACAGGTTCTGGCTGATGAATCCGGTGATGTCGCCGGGACACATTCCGTTGCGCTCCAAAAGCCCGCCGAGCAGGGCCCGCAGCCGGTTGCGGGTCTCGATCGCCAGCCGGAAGGAGTACGCGGCCGGGTCCTGGCACTCCTCGCGCCACCGAGCGGTCGGGCGGTCCCGGAAAGCGACGTGGAAGAGGTCCCAGTACGCCCCGTTCGTCTCCTGGACGATGTCGAGCAGCCGTACCGGACCGGTCCGGGAGAGCACCAGCGCCTGCCCGCCGTCCCCGTTGACCGTCACCGGGTGGCGATAGCGTCCGGGAGTCGCGGGCTTGCTCCCGTGGGCGACCAGTACGTGTCGCGTCGCGGGGTCGGCGGCGAGCAGTCCACGGGCCGCCAGCAGCGCCGGCGTGAGGGAGACACAGCCCAGCCCGCCCACCGAGAACGTGATCGCCCGGTCGGCCCCGAGCAGGTGCTGGAGCCGGGTCGCCTCCGAGCTGAGCAGGGTCTGCGGCGCCCGGGACTCCACGACGATCAGCGCGTCCGCGTCCTGGGGAGTCAGCCGTGCGGCGGCCAGGGCGCCGCGCGCGGCACGCTCGGCCAGCGTCACCGCGTCCACGGAGTCGTCGGCCCGTACCCGTTCGATTCCCAGGCCCAGAGCGACACCCCGCTCGGCCGGTCCCAGCCCGGCCGTCTCCGGCAGTTCCGCCACGGGCGCCACGAGGACCGGTAACTCCTGGGCCGCGGCACGCACCGCGAGCGGCGCGCGGCTCCTGTGTGCGGGTGATACGGTCACGAATCCTCGCTTCGGGGAATTCCTTGGCACAGAGCGGGCGGCTCGCTGATGGCGAGCGCCCGCCCGTGTCGTTCACCTTGTGAGTGACTCCATCCAAAGGCGTGATACGCCTTCGACGGGAAGTCCAACGAATCGGCCCGCACCGGGTCAAGGATTTGTGAAGTGGACCGTATCCACGCCGCGCAATTGGTCTGCCGCCCGCCTGCGGACATGACCTGTCCCGTACGGGCCGCAGGGCGCACCCGTTATGGGAGGGGCGCGCCTGCTATGAGCAGGGCGTGCTGCTATGAGGGCGCGTGCGGCTACGGAAAGGTGAGCGTCTACGGAAGGGCGTGCCGCTAGGAGAGGGCGCGCCGCTACGAGGAGGCTCGGCTCGTACGGAACACGGCGTGGTCCAGGGCGCGGCGGCGTTCGTTCCGCTGCTGTGGCACGGCGGTGGCCGGCTCGACCAGGACCAGGGCGACGTCGTCGTCCTGCGCGGCGCGTGTGTGGCGGGACATGGCCGCCAGAACGCCGTCGAGGGCGTCGTCCAGATCCGGCAGGACGCAGGGCTGGATGACATTGCGCATCTTGAACATGGCGCCGGAGGGATCGCGCGCCTCGGCGACGCCGTCGGTGTAGAAGAGCAGCCGGTCGCCTGGTGCCAGGTTGAACTGCTGCACCTCGGGGTCCGGCTGGAGGCCGATCGGGGTGGCCGCCTCCTGCGGGTCGAGCAGGGCGGGCGGGCCGTCGGCGGGCAGGTGCAGGGGGGAGTGGTGACCGCAGTTGGCCAGCCGCAACCGGCCGGGGGTGAACTCGGCGACGGCGGCGGTGATGAAGTCCTCCTCGCCCAGGTCCCCGGCGAGCCGCTGGTCCATCTCCTTGACGACCGAGGCCAGACTCGCGTGGGTGTAGGCGCAGTCGCGGAAGTGCCCGATGGCGGCGGCGGAAAGCCGTACCGCCGCCAGCCCCTTGCCCCGTACGTCCCCGATCACCATGCGCAGCCCGTGCGGGGTGCGGGCGAACGCGTACAGATCACCGCCGATGACGGCCTGCGGCGCGGCCGAGCGGTAACGGGCGCAGACAGCGGTGCCGTCGAGGCGGAAGGACGTCGGCTGCAGGATGGCCCGCTGGGCGGTGGACGCCACGTCGGACAGTTCACGGACGCGCGCGGCACGCTGTCCGGCCGCCCACACGCCGTAGGCCGCGGCGGACGCCAGGACGCCCAGGCGGATCCACTGGTCCGGCCGGACGAGCGTGTGCTCGTACGCGGCCACGGCGAAGGCGAGAAGAAGCCCGGTGCCGCAGGCGACGGCGGCCTGCGTCCCGTCCAGCCGGGTGGCCGCCAGCAGCGGGCACAGCAGCATCGCCCCCACCAGGCTCGTGTCCGGTCCCACGACGATGTCGGACACGGCGACGGTGACCGCGACGACGACGGTGAGCATCAGCCAGCTCTTCGCGTGAATTCCGCGCATACCTCCCCCTTGCCTCCCATTCTCACCTGTGGCCGCTCCGCACCATCAACACGTACCACCGGTTCCGCCAAACCATCCCTGATCGCCCGCTATCCGCCACAATTTGATCACTCGTAACCCCAACCTGATCGTCTTTGATTTCCTCCGATGATCACATCGGCCCTCCGGAGGCGCCTCCCCGGATAAGGGCGAATTCTCTGGGAAGTCCTCGTCGTCACTGCTGACGGGGCCGGGCGCGCGGCTGGATTTCCCCGGTCATCTTTTCGTAATGGTCAGTGAGTTGTACGCACATTCCGCTGCCCGTGACCGTCTCGATCGCGTGCTGGGACGGGGGGCTTCAACCGCGTGCTTCGACTGCGTGCGGGTGTGAGGTATTCGCGCATACCGGTTGAGGGGCCTCGACTGCAACCGGATGCCGCGATCCGGGCGTCATATGGGCGCTACGGCCATAAGGAGTCCGCCCGGCCCCGGTCGCGACCGGACGCCGTTTTGCGGAGCGTACTTCTTGACGTCGTGCCCCTACTGCGTCAGAACAGGAGCCATGCGCAAGCCCGATGCGTATTTCCCGCAGACCCGGCTGGGAATCCGTCAGACGTCCACGGACGGCGGATGCCGTACCGTGCTGCGGCTGTCCGGGGAACTGGACGCCGGCACCGTCCGGGCGCTGTGCGATGCCGTCGTGGAGACCATGGCCGGCGGAAGCTGCCGCGTCGCTCTGGACCTGTCCCTGATCACCTGGTGCGACAACGCGAGCCTCTACAGCCTGCTCGGCGTCCACGGCGCCCTGCGGTCCGCCGACGGCGGTCTGACACTCACCGCCGCGAGCACCCCCGTACGCGTCGCCCTGTGCCGCACCGGACTGCATCTGCGGCTGCCCCTGGACACCTCCGGAACCGACGTCACCCACCCCGGCGACAGGTTCTGAGACCGGGCACTGCATCATGGGGCCATGCGCTCCCGACCTGTGCTCGTCTACGACGGCGACTGCGGCTTCTGCACCACCTCTGTGACGTTCGCCGAGAAGCGCGTACGGCCGCGCTGCGAGATCGTCCCGTGGCAGTTCGCGGAGCTGGACGCGCTGGGCGTCACCCAGGAGCGCGCCGAGTACGAGGTGCTGTGGGTCACCCCCGCCGGCACGGTGTACGGCGGTGCCCGGGCCGTCGCCAAGCTCCTCATGAGCGCGGGCGGCGGCTGGGCCGTACTGGGGGCGGCGCTGAGCCTGCCTCCGGTGCGCTGGATCGCCCACGCCGTCTACCGGGCCGTCGCCGACAACCGCGAGAAGATGCCCGGCGGCACGGCGGCGTGCGCCCTGCCCGCCCACCAGAGGCCAGGCACCGCCGCGTGACCTCCCGGCGACCGCCGCGCAACGCGGCTTCCGGCGTCACCTGACGCCGCCTCTATGGTCGGCCGGCCGGTCAGGACAGCGCGCGGCGCCCCTGCCGCGTGGTGCGACGGGGCGCCGGGAGGCCGCTGCGTAACCCTGTTCGTGTATGTCCCGCTGTCGGGTGCCCCGGGCCGGGGTCCCTGCTCCGGTTGCCGGCCGGTCAGTACGCCGAGTTGACGTTGTCGATCGAGCCGTACTTGTCGGCCGCGTAGTTGGCGGCGGCGGTGATGTTGGCGACCGGGTCGGTCAGCTTGTTCGCCGTACCGGCCACGTGGTACGCCTCGAAGGTCGGCTGGATGACCTGGAGCAGGCCCTTCGAGGGGATGCCGTTGACGGCGTTGACGTCCCAGTCGTTCACGGCCTCGGGGTTACCGCTGGACTCGCGCATGATGTTGCGGTGCAGGCCCTCGTAGCTGCCGGGGATGCCGTTGGCCTTCATGATGTCCAGCGCCTGCCGGATCCAGCCGTCCAGGTTGTTCGCGTACTGCTTCGGCGCGGGCTTGGCGGGCTGCGCGGCCTTGGGGGCCGCCTGGACCGGCTTGCGGTCCGTCGAACGGTTCGCGGCTTCCTGGGCCGTGCGGTCCTGGGCGGCTATGGCCGTGACCTTGACGGAGTCCGCGAGCGAGGGGAAGTCCTTCTTCTGCGCACCGGCGGTACGGGCATCCGCGCCGACCGTCTTGACCTTCGCGCCCACGGGCTGGCCGTTGGCCGACACCGGCTTGATGGCCGACGGCGCCTTGTCGGCCACGGCGTGGGCGTCGGCCGGGGCGGCGGTCAGGGACAGCGCCGCGGCGCAGCCGGCGGCGGCGACGACGGCCGCGGAGATCTTGTGGTTCTTGGTGATGCGGACGGAGCGGAGCAGGGCGGGAGCGGGCATGCGGGAGACCTCTTCCAAACGCTGGAATCAACAGGGAGCAGCCATTGGCGAATGAACAGGCAGGCATGCCGCCGGCGGCCGAATCGGAACCGGGCTACGTGACCGCGCTCACTCACCCTTTCGGTGAATGCCGCGACGCTTTCCCCGGCGCCTCAGCAATGATTAACGGCGGTCGAAATGGAAAGCAATGGTCTCCATCGGCCGCCCATTACTACGCTCCTTCGTAAAAGAGGCCCTTGGTTACCGACTCAGTCCATGGGCTCCCGGTCCTGCTCTCGCCGGTCCGCCCACTACCAAAGGCCGTACAGGACCAAAGTCCCGTGCCCCGGATCACGCCGACGGGCCCCTTTTGCACCCTTTTCGGAGGGTTTCGCGGATGGTTGACCGGGCGTGCGCGGGCCCCGGTGATGCTCTCCGGGCTTTCCTGTACGCATGCCGTCTTCTCCGCTTTTCCGCCGTATATGTGTGCCGCGTCACTTCCGTGCTCGCCGATGTGTGCGCCAGGCCACTTTTCCGCCCTCCGGCGCAGTCTTGGACGCTTCTTCCTTTCCGGAACGAGAGGCGGGAAAGGGGCGAGGAGGCCGTTGCCGTCTATTGATAGGGAAAAGAAAGGCCAGCAATAGCTTCGGCCGATTGAACGTGTGGCATTGGTCGGGGCCCGCCGGTCCTGCGGCGTGAGGCATGGGGACGGGCCAGCGGGAGAGGGGGCGCGCGGAGCGTCGCGCGCGCCGACTTGCCGACCGGGAAAGTTGGCGATACTTTCCTACCAGGCAAGTGAACGACGTGGAACGAGGCGATGCACGTGAGCACTCCGGTGGACGCCGAGCGGGCCTGGGCGGATCTGCAGCGGATCCGGATCCCGCAGGAGCGGGTCTATGACGAGGTCGAACGGCACAGGGGCGGCTGGTCGCCCAAGTCCTACCTGACCACGGCTGCCGTCATGTGGGTGTTCCTGGCCGTGTCCGGGCTGGACGGCCTGCCGCAGTGGGTGCACTGGCTGCTGCTGGCCGGCTATGTGGCCCTCCTGGCCGTTCTGGCCGTACGGGCGAGCCGCCGGACCCGTGTCCGGCTGCACCACTCCCGCTACACCTGGCGGTCCTACGCCACGTTGTTCGGGGCCGCGGGCGTGACCGGTGCGACGATACTGCTGTCCGACCGGCTCGCCCGCTGGGCGGACCTCCCCTGCCCGAGCCTGTTCAGCGCCACTGTGACGGTCGGGGTCTTCCTGCTCTTCGGGCCCGCTGCGAACCGATGGTGCGTGAGCGCACTGCGCGATGCGGGAGCCGGACGATGACCACCCCGGCCGGCTTCGACGAGCTGATCCACCCGTCCACCCGTCTGGCGGTGGTCGCCCTCCTCGCCGCCACCGAATGGGCCGACTTCCCCTTCATCCGCGACAGCCTCTCGCTGAGCGACTCCGCCCTCTCCAAACAGCTCCACACCCTGGAGCAGGCCGGCTATCTGGAGATCCGCAAGGAGGGCGGTGGCCGCAAGCGCCGTACGCGGGTCCGGCTGACGGGCCACGGACGTACCGCCTTCGAGGGGCATGTGGCGGCGCTGCGCGCCATCGTCGAGGGCGCGGCCGGGTCCGTCGGCCCCGGAGGAACGGCCTTGACGCGTACGGAGACCGACCCGCCGGCGCATTCCGCGCCGCCTCCGGCCGCCCACCCCACCACACGTCCCACGGCGCACGCCGCCGCCCACACGGAGGCCCAGCAGTGACCGCGTCCCAGCCCGTCGTACACGTCCGTGACCTGCGGATGAGCTACGGCGGACATCAAGTGCTCAAAGGTGTCGACCTGGACATCCACCGGGGGGAGGTCTTCGCGCTGCTCGGCCCCAACGGCGCCGGCAAGACCACCACCGTGGAGATCCTGGAAGGCTTCCGGCAGCGCTCCGCCGGCGAGGTCCGCGTCCTCGGTACGGATCCGGCGCGCGGTGACGATGCCTGGCGGGGCCGGCTCGGCCTGGTCCTCCAGTCCTGGCGCGACCACGGCCGCTGGCGGGTCGGCGAGCTGTTGCGGCACTTCGCCGAGTACTACCCGGACCCGCGCGACCCCGGCCAACTGCTGGACCTGGTCGGCCTGACCGAACAGTCAGCCCGTCAGGTCAACCAGCTCTCCGGCGGCCAGCGCCGACGACTGGACGTTGCCCTGGGCATCGTCGGCCGCCCCGAACTGCTCTTCCTGGACGAACCGACCACCGGCTTCGACCCCGAAGCACGCCGTGACTTCCACACGCTGGTGGAAAGACTCGCCCGCGAGGAGGGCGTCACGATCCTGCTCACCACCCACGACCTGGTCGAGGCCGAGCGGCTGGCCGGCCGTATCGCCGTCCTGGTCGGCGGCCGGATACGGATCTGTGGCACCCCCGCCGAACTGGCCCGGCAGGCCGCGGCCCGCGCCGAGGTGCGCTGGACGGGCCGGGACGGGAGCGCCCACCGCGAGCGTACGGACGACCCCTCGCGCCTGGTGTGGGAACTGCACCGGCACGCCACCGGGCCGATACCGGACCTGGAGGTCCGCCGGCCCACCCTGGAAGACACCTACCTGCGCATGGTCAACACGCGAGACCACCCGGGCCGGGAACACCCGGACCTGGAAGAGGCGGACCGGAAGGACACCGTTGTCTCATGCTGATGCCGAGTCATGTAACGAAGAGGCGGCCGGGGCCGGGCCTCGTAGGACTGACGGCCGCGAAGCATCGCGTGGAGCCCGTCGACGCGGCGCCGGGCCAGCGCGATCAGGACCTGGTGATGCCACTCCTTCCGCCTGCTCCCGCCCCGCACAGCGATGGTCCGCAGAGCCTCATCAGCGGTCCGGAAGAGGTGGCGGGACAGGGGGATCGGCGGTCCGAGCCGACAAGGGCAGCCGGCGGGAAAGCCTCCTCTGCCCCACCCGCGCAGTCCCAGGGGCACGAGCAAACGGAACGCTTTCACGAAGGTAGGGCCGCATGAGGGAAAAGCTCGCCACGACAGACCGGACCGTCACCGAAGACCGGTCGTCCGGCACGGAAAACCGAGCCGGCACGCAACAGCCTCGCGGGAACGTCAAGCGGAACCACTGGCGGCGCGCGGGAATCCGGCGCGGCGGCATAGAACTGCGCCAACTGCTCCGCAACCGCAAGGAGATGACCGGGCATCTGATGAATCTCGCGGTCGCCCTGGCCGTCGCCTCCTACATCGGTGACCACACCATCCCCGGCACCCGCGTCCCCATGACCCACCTGATGATCGCCGGCTTCGCCGCGTACCTGGTGTTCCAGGCCGGCGTGATCAGCCTCCCGCAGGTCCTGGTCACCGAACGGGAGGAGGGCACGCTGCTGCGCCTGCGTGCCACGCCCGGCGGTATCCCCGCCTACCTTCTCGCCAAGGGCATCTCGCTCCTCGGCGTCGCCGTCGGCACCTTCGTCCTCCTGCTCGCCGCCGGTGCGCTGATCGTGGATGGACCACTGCCGTCCGGCCCGGCGGACTGGCTGACCCTGGTGTGGGTCACCGCCCTCGGGCTGCTCGCGGTGATGCCGCTCGGGGCCGCCATAGGCGCCGTACTGCCCAATCCGCGGGAGGCACTCGCTCTGATCATGCTGCCCGTGATGGCGCTCCTGATGACCTCCGGGGCGATCTTCCCGTTCACCTCGCTGCCCGTGGTGGTACAGCGGGTGGCCGAGGTCTTCCCGCTGAAGTGGATGGCCCAGGGCCTGCGATCCGCCCTGCTGCCGAAGGAAGCGATGGCCGCCGAGCCCACCGGTTCCTGAGAACTCCCCACCGCCGCCGCCGTACTCATCGCCTGGACCGTCCTGGGATTCCTCCTCGCCGTCCCCCTCCTGCGCCGCGCGACCCGCCGCGAATCCGGCTCCCGCCTGACGGCCCGCCAACGCAAGGCGGCCCTGGCCGGCGGCGGGGACATAACCCGCTAGGTTCTTCCGCAGCCTCAAGGAGCGGGGACATCTGAGGAGGAGCGCCGCAGGTCAGTCGCCGTCCTCCCTGCCCTCGCCAGCGGCGAGACGGCGTGCCTCGCGCCGGCCCGCGTATCGTTCCTTGCGGTTGCTGGTCCTGGTGAATTCCTGCCGCTCCTTGATGCACGAGCGGTTACCGCACCCCGCACAGCAGGTCCGGCCGATCAGCAGCATGCCGGGGTCTTCCCACCGGCAGCGGGTGTCCGTGCGCTCCCGCGTCGGGCCCGGCGGCAGATCGCAGTCGCCGTAACGGTGGTCATGCACCGGCCGGGGACGGTGCTCCGCGTGGCGCACCCACAGTGGCTTCGTCTTGTCCGTACGGGACATCTCGTTCCTTCCGGAACCGCCGCCCGGGCTCCCGGACCTTCCGGGCGGGCGGCCAAGTTCGCCACTTCACGGCGTCACGCTCCTTCCTTCTTCCGTCTCTTCTGTTACGGCACCGCACTGGACCGGTGACCGCGGGAGGGGGCGAACCCCGATGCGCTGCCACCAGCACTACCGCCTGGGACGCCGGTGCCCTGCTGGAGTTTCGATGCAGGCACAATGCAGAGGTGGTCAATGATCCGCTGCTGAACCGCGCCCGCCGCCTTTGGGAGACCCTGTCGTTTTCGTCAGGGTCCTTCCGGACAGACGGAACTCCGCCTGTGATTGTTTCGCCCGGCTCACGGCTGTGTCCACCGCATTGGGCCGGAATCGTGCGGCTCGGCAACACGGCGATCGTCACCGCGCCGACGGAGCCGGCAGCCGAGGCCCTGCGGCACGCGCTGCTCCAGATGCCGTCCGCCGCCCTCACCGACCCCGAGCAGCTACGGGCCGTACTCCCCGTGACCGACGTACTGGGCCCGGCGACTCTCGCCTACGTTTCGACCGACGCATTCCGCCCCGCACCGGCCGGTGAGGGCGTGGAGCAACTCGCTCCTGGGCACCCCGACGTACTGCGGTTGACGAGATCGGCGCCACCGGAAGACACGGCGGAGAGCGGGGTGGAGGAGATCACCTCGCCCGCGTTCGTGGTACGCGTCGGTGGGACGGTCGCCGCCGTGGCCGGGTACCAGGTGTGGCCGTCAGCCACCGCTCATATATGTGTGCTGACGGACCCGGGGCAGCGAAGCCGTGGACTGGCACGACAGGTGGCATCGGCCGCGGTGTCACACGCCCTCGCCGACGGCCTGCTGCCCCAGTGGCGTGCACGCCCACCGGAATCGCGCCGCGTGGCACAGGCACTGGGCTTTCGCGAACTGGGCAGTCAGTTGAGCATTCGCCTGGAGTCGAAGGTTTGGCGTTGATGGACGGCGAAGTGAACGGCTGCTGACGGCTGTCTTCGAGAGCCTGTGCTGGCTAGTCATCGCGTCGGAACAGGGCTGTCCAGAGGAAGGGTTCGCCGAAGTACGCGGACTCGGTCGGTTCGTCGCGCATGCGCCGAAGTTCGATCTCTGTGAGGTGGGAGAAGATCCGGCGTAGGGACTGTGGGGTGTAGGCGAGTCCGCCATGGAGGCGGGCGTCATGGTAGAAGGCTGCGTCGGGGAGTTCGGATCCTCCATTGTCTCCGTCTGTGAAACAGGCGAGTGCGAAATAGCCGCCGGGCGCGAGGAGTCGGTCGAGCAGGGCGAGGTAGCTGATGCGGCGGTGGGGTGGAAGGTGGTGGAAGCAGCCCGAGTCGTAGATCAGGTCATAGCGTCCGCTCAACTCGGTGCCGGCGAGGGTGAAGGCGTCTCCCTTGTGGAACCGAACGTGGGCTCCGGACTCACGGGCGCGTTCCTCGGCCCAGCCGACGGCAGCCGTGGAGAGGTCGACTGCGTCCACCTCGAAGCCGAGGGAGTCCAGATACAGCGCGTTGCGTCCGGGGCCGCAGCCCAGGTCCAGTGCCCGGCCCGGGGTGATGAGCCGGCGGTCGAGGTATGAGGCGAGATTCTCGTCCGGCTTGGCCTCGAAGAACGGCACAGGTTTTGAGCGGTCGGCATAGAAGGTGTCCCACCAGGCGGCTGCGTCGCTCGTCCAGCGGTCGGCGTCCTGCCTGAACAGGTCGTCCAGGAGGTTCAGTACGTCCTCGACGGTGCGGATGTTCCGGTCCATACGGGCTCCCTTTCGCGATGGGGAGACGGTACGGCGGGAGAGCATGAGATCCCAGCTCGGCGCGTATGGCGCGACGGCGTGAACGGCCGGTGGGGATGTGGGGGGCGGGGCTCCCGAGTTGCACTCAAGGCCCTGCGTGCGCAGCCGCTCCTTCCTCTGCTGAGGGGCGTCACGGCGGCTTCCGGGGCGGCGCTCAAGCCGGTTTCTGAAGTCGGTGTGCAGGCGGCCGGCGTGAGGATGGATGTGACCTCTCGGGGCGGTGGTGCGGCGGCCCGGGTGCGTACCCCCGTCACGTACCCGGGCTGGCGCATTCCCGGCGGTGAGCGGTGGTTCAGCGTCGGGCGCCGCCGGGCGACGGCATCCAGTGGTGGACCTTGAAGTCGCCCTTCTCCAGCGTCTCGTACGGGGCGGAGCTGACGCACTTGCCGACGCTGTTCTTCGGTACGCCGTCCATGGCCCAGCTATAGCCCAGCCGGTCCTTCTTGCCGTCGTCCAGCACGGTGAAGCCGAAACGTTTGCCCTTGAGGTTGCCGACCTTCGGGAAGCCCGGTGCGTTCTGGAAGTGCATCTCGGTCACGACGCCCGTGGCGACGGCGACGGGACCGCCCGTGAGCAGACAGTCGATGCGGCCCTTGAAGTAGCCGCCCCAGGTCTTGCCGATGTGGTGTCTGGCGTAGAAGGTGCCCCGGGCCTTGTCGGCGAAGCCGTGTGCGTCGAAGGAGAAGTGGACGTTGTCGCCCGGTCCGCGCTTGAGCTTGGCGGTTCCGGTCAGCGAGGGCTCCTCGGTGCCGGGCCGGCCGTCGGCGCCCAGCCGGGCTTCGGCACCGTACCGGGCATCGGTGCTGTGCCGGGCGGCCCGGTTTCCGTTGTCGTTCACGGCCGCCGCGGCCGGTCCCGTGGTGCCCACGGTCAGTGCGACCGACGAACAGACGGCGGCAGCCGCGGCAGCCGCGGCGAGGGAACGGCGTACACGGGGCATGGATTCCTCCTGTGGCAGTGACAACGGCCGGGCCGATTCGCCGAAGGTGGGACTGGGACTTCTTCGGTCTTCCCGGCCGGTCACCACACTGCCGCCTGCCCCGGCACGCCGCATCGCACTACAGGCCGGTGCCCTTCCGCCGCACGGCGGAAGGGCCCTGGTACCGCAGGCCGATGTGGAAGAGGACGCAGATCACCGGGCCGCCGGGGGGCCTTCCACGGAAGTCGGGGTGCCTTCTATGAGAACGGACAGGCCGTCGAGCATGGAGGTGAGGCCGGTTTCGAACAGCTCGTCGAGATGCAGGTCGTAGCCCTCCTCGCCGAGGGCTCCGAGGACCCGGGTGAACGTCGGGTAGTCACCGGAGGTCATGATGGCCGCCAGGGAGGGGGCCTGGGAGGCGAGCCATTGGTCTTCCGACAGGCCGGTGGCTCCTTCGGCCTGGGCTTCCCGCTCCAGGTGGACCGCCATGCCCTGGACGTAGCTGTAGATCAGTACGTTCAGGTTGAGCATGGTCGCCGGGCCGAGGCCGTGGCCGTCCAGCGCGCTCAGCATCCACTCCGAGTACGCGATCATGCCGGGCAGTATCAGCGGGCGGTTGAGCGGGCCGATCTGTGCCAGCCAGGGGTGGGCGCGGTGCAGCGCCCACAGGGCCCGGGCACCTGATTCCAGCCGGGGCCGCCAGTGGGCCGGCGCGTCGCAGCGGTAGTCGATCTCGCCGAAGACGGCGTCGGTCATCAGCAGGACGAGGTCGTCCTTGCTGTGAACATAGCGATACGGCGACATGGTGCCCGCGCCCAGGTGAGCCGCGACGCCCCGCATGGACAGGGCGGCCAGCCCTTCCGCGTCGGCGATGCGGATGGCCGTACGGACGACGCGTTCCCGGGTCAGTTCCCCTTCCCGCAACGGCGGGCGCTCAGGGCCCGGACGTGTACGTGCGTGGGTGCGGGGCTGCGGGGGCTGTGCCCGCCTACGGGACGTGCGGTGCGCGGCGGGGCGGCGGTCGGTGGGTGACGTGCTCCACGCGGTCGGTGAGTCAGGGGTGTCCTGTGTGGTCGGTGCGACCACTGTGCCGACGCGCGGCTGCGTACGTACGACTCCTTCCTGCCGCAGTACGGTCAGCGCCTTCGCGGCGGTGGCCAGCGCGACGTCCCACTCCTTGGCCACCTGACGGATGGCGGGAATCCGGTCGCCGGGGGCGAGTTCACCGGCGGCGATGCGTCGCCGGATCTCCGTGACGATGCGCAGATAGGGCGGGACGTGTTCTGCGGGCACCACAACCTCCTGGCTTGCCCTGCGGGCTCCTGTTCTAGAACAGAAGCTAGCAGGGGGAATGGGAGGCAGGTGTTTGCTGTACTAGGACACAGATGGAAAAGAGCAGTTGGCAGCCCTAACGTGCGCCGTACATATTGCCGCGCGTGCCGTGCACGACGCGTACGTTGTACGAAGGGAAATCCGATGAAGTCCGTACTCATCTCCGGTGCCGGGATCGCCGGCCTTGCGCTCGCCCACCGCCTCAGCCACCACGGATACGCCCCGACGGTGGTCGAGCGTGCCCCTGCCGTACGTGCGGGCGGTCAGGCCATCGACGTCCGCGGGGTGGCTCTGGACGTACTGGAGCGGATGAATCTGCTGGATCAGGCGCGGCGCGCCCGTACGCGGATGCGCGGGATGTCGATGCTGGACGGGGAGGGCAACGAGCTGTGGCGCTCCACCGAGATGACGTTCAGCAGCGGGCGGCTGGACAGCGAGGACATCGAGCTGCTGCGCGAGGACCTGACGCAACTGCTGTACCGGAACATGCCGGAGGGTGTCGAGTACCTGTTCGGTGACTCCATATCGGCCCTCCAAGAGGAGCCGCACGGCGTACGGGTCGGCTTCGAAGGGGGCGGGAGCCGCATGTTCGACCTCGTGGTCGGGGCGGACGGCCTGCGCTCCAAGGTCCGGCACCTGGCCTTCGGTGCCAAGAGCCACTTCGTGCGCCATCTCGGTTCGTACGTCGCCGTCTTCACCACCGAGAACTTCCTGGACCTGGACGACTGGCAGGTGTGGCTCCAGGATGGTTCGGGCTCGGCCACCTACTGCCTCTATCCCGCGCGCGAGAACACCGAACTGCGGGCCACGGTCGGCTTTTCCTCGGAACCCCTCACCTACGACCACCGCGACCCGGAGCAGCACAAGGCCCTGCTGGCCGACCGGCTGTCGCAGGTGCGCTGGGAGACACCGCGTCTGCTGAAGGCCATGTGGGCGGCGCCCGACTTCTACTTCGACGCGATGGCGCAGGTGCGCATGGAGCGCTGGTCGCAGGGCAGGGTGGTGCTGTTGGGGGACGCGGGCTACTGTCCTTCGCCGCTGTCCGGCCAGGGCAGCAGCCTGGCGCTGGCGGGCGCGTACGTACTGGCCGAGGAGCTGAGCGGGGCGGCGGGTGACCACCGTTGCGCATTCGCCCGCTACGAGGAGCGCCTGCGCCCGTTCGTCGAGCTCAACCAGGCGCTCGCCACGGAAAACCCGGGGCAGGGCGCCGACGAGGAATCCGTCGAGCGTGCCAAGAACGCGATCAGCTTGGACTGATGGCCACGGGACACGGCAACGACAGTGGAGAAGGGAAACGAGACGGGAACGGGGGCGGGGACGGAAACGGCCCCTGCCGGCAGAAGTCGAATGCCGGTGGGCAGGGGCCGATTCCTGGACGGCGTGTCACAGGTGCCGTCTCACGGAAGGCGCTTCAGGGGCAGCGCCACTTCGTGGTGAAGGTCTTGCCCTTGTACTGCATGACACCGCGGACGCATTCGTCCGAGTTGAGCTTGTGGCTCCGGCTCAGCTCCGCGTACCCGTTGCGGGTCTTCTTGGAGCCGAACCACAGCGGGTAGGCGGTGATGTCGTCGTTCTTGCGCTGGGTGCCGAGCTTGACGGTGACCTCACCGTTCGCGGGGCCGCCGCGCCAGTAGCTGGTGGTGAACTTGTACGTGCCGGTCGTGCCCAACTTTCCGCCGCGGACGCAGAGCTGTCCGTTGGACAGGTCCCCGCAGCCGTCGGTCGTGGCGCTCGCGGTGGGGGCGGCGGCGAGGGAGGCCGCCAGTACGGAGACGATGGTCGCCGAGGCGGCCATGGTGCGCTTGAGTTGCATGTGCCCTTCCTCTTCAGGCCGGTGCCGGACACCGGTGCCTGATGTCGGTAGGGGGTGCCGGACGGCGATGCCGCGCACCGGTACGGCGAGCGCCGCACCGCCATGGGGCTCCCCGAGATCATGGCAGGAACGACCCTAACCGATATGGCAGGTACATGACCAAGCTGGCGGGGGAGCCGAATGTGGGGGCCGGGTGGGTGCGGGCCGGGCGGGTGCAGGCCGGGTGCGGTCGCGGATACCTGCCCGTCGTTCCGTGGGGCCCTCAGCCGGCGGAAGAGCCCGCGGAGCGGTCGTCCGACGGCGCGGACGGCTCCTCGCGCCCGGGCCGCTCGTCCTGCGCGGGCGGGCCCACGGTGAGTTCGGCGACCGCGCCGCCGTCCGGCGCGTTGGAGAAACGCAGCGTGGTGCCCAGCACCCGGGCCTGCCCCACGGCGATGGTCAGCCCGAGGCCGTGCCCGGACTTCTTGCCGTCTCCCGTACGGCTCCGGAACCGCTGGGGTCCTTGGTCGAGCAGCTCCTTCGGATAGCCGTCCCCGTGGTCCCGTACGGTGATGACCGGCCCGTCGACGGTCACCACCACCGGCGGGCGGCCGTGTTTGTGCGCGTTGGCCAGGAGATTTCCCAGTACGCGTTCCAGCCGGCGCTGATCGGTGAGCACCCGGGCGTCCCGTACCACCCGTACCTCGGCCTCCAGACGGCCGGCCCGTACCGCGCGTTCGGCCAGCGGCCCCAGCGCATGCTCGTGCAGATCGGCGCGCTCCACCTCCGCGTCGAGACGGGAGATCTCCAGCAGGTCCTCGGTCAGCCGGCGCATGGCCTGGACGCGCTCGCGCACCATCTCGGTGGGGCGGCCGGGCGGCAGCAGCTCGGCGGCGGCGTGCAGTCCGGTGAGCGGGGTGCGCAGCTCGTGGGCCACATCGGCGGTGAACCGCTGCTCGCTGTGCAGCTTGGCCTGCAGGCTCGCGGCCATCGCGTCCAGCGCCGCCGCCACGGCGGCCGGCTCGTCCTGGGCGTACCCGGGGCACAGCGCGCGGGGGTCGTCCACCCGGGCGTCCAGATCACCGTTGCTGATCCTGCGCGCCACCTGGGCGGTGCGGTGCAGGCGCCGGGTGACGCCGGAGGCCGCGTACAGCCCCACAAGGAGCGTCAAAACGATGGCGAAGGCCGAGGAGCCGATGATCGCCCGGTCCAGCCCGCGGATGACGGCCTCCCGCTGGCTGTAGTCCTGGGTGACGGCCAGGGCCTTGCCGTCGGCCGGGGCGACCGCCCACATCACGGGCCGGCCGTGGCGCCGGCCGAGCTGGGTACCGGCCTCGCCGCGCCGCGCCATCTCACGCAGCGCGCCGGGCAGCTCGGCCGGGTCGATCGCTCCGTCGCGCCCGAGGGGCTCACCCGCGACGTACGCCTCGACGGTCGAGTCCAGCAGGACCAACGCCGCGTCCCGGGCCTGGGCCTCGGTCTGCCGGCTGACCAGGACGTGGACCAGGACCCCGAGCACCGTGGCGAGGAAGCAGCACATGACCGTGACGAACAGGGCGACCTTCCAGCGCAGCGTAGCCGTCCAGGCAGGAAGGCAGGCCCGGATTCCGCGCCGGCGGGGGCTCACGGCGAGCTCCTGGGTGTGCTTCCGGGCGTGCTCCTGGGCGTGCCTTTCGGCGTGTTCCCGGGTGTGCTGCTGGGCGTGCTCCTGGAGGTGACGGCGGGGTCGGCCCGGTCGAATTCCATCGCCCGCATGGACATGCTCTGCGTCTGTTCGTCCCACGAGTAGACCGACCGCATGTAGTACCCGGCCGTGCCGGTGGGTTCCCGCAGGATGATGTCCCGGCCCGCGACCTCCACCGACAGCGGTGTCGCGGCGGCGTCCAGCACCCGCATCACCGATCCCCGCTTGAGCATGAACACCCATACGACCAGGATGTTGTCCGGGCTCTCGATGCCGACGATCAGCTCTTCCTTCCCGTCGCCGTTGAGGTCCCGATACTGGGGGCTCCGTACGGGGCACCGCTTCCGGTCGTGCGCGCAGTTGTTGATCCTCGCCGCGGTGGCGCGGTCGAACTGCGGGCCGCCGTGGTTGTCGGACCCCGCGGCGACCTGCGCCTTGACGACGTCGAACAGCGGCACGTTGCGGATGTCGCCGGATGTCACCCGTGGCCCTCCGGGAAGCGGTGAGGGCCTGGTCTCCTCGTCGTCCTTGCCGGATGAGGAGGGCTGCGGCGCGGGTGTGCGCTCGGGCCACAGCCGCGCCGGGGCGGAGGCGACCGGAGTACGTCCGGCGCTCCTGGGCTCACCGGTTCCCGCGCATCCGCTCAGCAGCGATCCTCCGACCGTCACCGCCAGGACCGACGACACCAGCTGTACGTGCCAGGAAGCCGTCCGGGAGCGGGGGAGGAACACATCACGTCCAGTCGGTACGGGTGACAGCGGAGCCTGCTGGTGCGGGTGGGGTCGAGCCTACGTCGAACATGATGTTGTCTTCCCCCGGCCGCGGCAATCCGGCACCCGTACAGCGTCATGACATTCAGGGCGAATGGTGGCATGGAAGGCGTGTCGATATCCCGACATGTCGAGACGAGGCGATCAGGATATGGCCCGTCGTCACATCTCGAACTTTCGTTCGGAAAGTGTTGCGCGGAGGGAGAAGAAGGGTCCGCGGAACCTTCTCGTTCGTTCAGGGCCTCTCATTAAGGGAAGGGAAAAGAGAAAGCGGAACGGGAGCAGGGGCAGCGGCGGCGGCAGGGGCGGCAGGGCGGAGGGGCGCGGGATGCACCACGGCCGGGACCAGGCGTTCAGCGCTTTCATGGCGGCGAGATACCCCTCCCTGCTGCGCACGGCGATCCTGCTGGCCGGCACGGACGGCAGCGGGGCGGAAGACCTGGTGCAGGAGGCGCTGCTGCGTACGTACCGGGCGTGGCGGCGGATCGGGCGGGCCGAGGCGGCGGAAGCCTATACGCGTACGACCATGGTCCGGCTGCTGGCCAAGAACCGCCGGCGGCGCTGGAACCGGGAGGTCCCGGCGGCGGCGCTGCCGGAAGTGCCGGGCCCCGGCCACGACGAGGACGTGGCGACCGCCCTTGCCGTACGCGCGCTGCTGCGCCGGCTGCCGCCCGGCCAGCGGGCCGTACTGGTGCTGCGCTTCTATCATCAGCTCACCGAGCGGCAGATCGCGGAGGTGCTCGGCTGCTCGGTCGGCACGGTCAAGAGCCGGGCGGCCCGCGCGCTGACCGCACTGCGCGCATCGGGCCTCCTCCTTGCCGTACCGGATCGCGAGACGGGCCCGGGGTGATGGCTGAAGGGCCCGGCCGGCGCCCGGACGGACGGCGCGCGGCGGAACGGCGCGCGGAAGGCCGATGCAAGCCGGGCCGATGCGAGCCAGGTTTCGAACGAGGGGAGGAACAGATGGGGGAGCAGGCCGCAGGAGAGGCGGAGGAGCAGGTACGGCGGCTGCTCGCGGCGGCTGCCGAGCCGGGACGCCCGCCCCGGCCCCCGGGACCGCAGTTCACCGACCGGGCCCGGCGGAGCCTGGCGCGGCGTCGGACGGTGCTGGCGGCGGGGGTGGTGGCGGTGCTCGCCGTGGCAGTGGCGGTGCCGCTGGCCCTCGGCCGTATGAGCGGGAAGGGTGATGAGGTGGTGCCAACCGCCTCCGAGGCGTGTCTGCGGTCCGCGGTGCGTGAGATCAACTCCCGTAAGGCCGCCGGGTACCAGCCGGTGAGCGGGACGCTGCGGCCCGGCCGGCTCGCGCTGGACGACGGGGTGACCCAGAGCTCCGGCTTCAGATTCGAGATCGAGACCACCCTCGCGCGCGGCGGCGTGCCGTCCTCCGGGCCGGTCACGGTCTGGTATCCGGCCGCGGAGGCGCAGCTTCCCGCGCCCGGCAGGTACGTTCTGCTGCTGGCCGCGGCGGACCGTCCCGGAAAAGACGGTGAGCGGCTGTTCGAGATGGCCCCGGAACAGGTCCGCCGGATCGGGGATGACGGGAAGGTGCGGCTGAAGTGCGGGGACGAGGGCGAACGGGCGGTGGAACCGCAGCAGTTGCGGGCCGCGATCGCCGGATCGGCCGGGTCCGCAGCCGGGTTGCGGTCGTAGCGCCGGCGCCGTGGCGAAGCCGGCGCCGTGACCATGACCGGTAACTGCGGCCACGTAACCGCAGCCGTGCTGTCGGCGGTGCCGCCCGCTCGCCTCTGCCGCCTTCTCCTCAGGTGCGGAAGAACCAGAACTTCTCGTTCGGGTGGGCCGCCATGATCTCGCTGAGCGGCTTGTTGAGCGTGTCGGTGGTGTGGTAACTCATCTTCGGCATCCAGTCGCCGGTGAACGACGTCACCATCATGGTGTGCCCGGGTTCGCCCGGTTTGCTGTAGCCGTGGATCTCGAACTGGACGACGTCCGCCAGGCCCAGCGCCCCGGGCCGGTCCAGCTCGTACACCCGGTGCGACCTGTCGCGCGCGAACCGCTGCCAGTTGGGTGCTCCGCCCCACGTCCAACTGTGGTTGTCGGGGATCGGCCACCAGTTGTGGTTGTACCACCAGGCGGAGTCGCTCCGGTACCAGCCGGGGACCTCCTTCCAGCCGCCGGCGGCCAGGGCCTGGGAGACGAAGTTGGTGCAGTCGTTCTCATCCCGCTCATAGGGCACGTTGTCGCCGGCCGTGGCGTACTTCACGGCGAAGTCCACCATGGCCTGGTAGTTGTAGCCGAGCGCCTTCGTGGCACCTTGCCCGGACGCGGAACTCCGTTTGGACGTGGGCTTCTTCAGGCTCTTCCGCAGCGCCACGGCCTCCGCCCTGGCCCTGGCCAGCTCCGCCGGGCCGAGCTTCTCCGGCGTGGCCAGGTGAGCCGGGCCGTCGGCCGTTCCGATGCCCGAGAGCACCCATGTCGCGCCGTCACGGGTGAAGGTCAGGTCGTGCCGGACGGTGTACTCGTACGGGGCCTGCGCACCGTCCGCGTACGTGTACCGGGTGTGCTCCCGCACGCCGAGCCGTGCGGAACCGGCGCTCTCGCGGACCGTGACCCCGCCGACCGGGGTGATCTCGGTCCGGACGTCGGAGAACCGGACCCCGGCCAGCCGGTTGACCTCCGAGATCTGCCGCCGGGCGGTCATCCGGTCCTCCCGGACCCGGCGGAAGCCGTCGGCCACGGCGAGGGTGCGGGCTCTGCCCGCCTCGGCGGCGGCCGGGGCGCCGTCGACGCGCAGGGCGTTCTCGCCGGTGAAATAGGTCCGCGCCGCGTTCAGGAGTGCCTGGTCGTCCGGAGCCGCGCTCGCGGGCGCCGTACCGAGGAACCCTCCCGACAGCGCGGCGATCGTGGCGACGATCACCAGGCGCCGTGATGTGCTGCGGTTCATCACTCTTTCCCCCTGACTGGAGGCTCCCCCTGCCATCCATGGGGACGGTGCGCAGGGAGCGAACTGACCCAAGTGGAGTGAAGCGGGACAACCCTAGCGACGCGCGCGGCCGGGTGCGGTGACAACGTTCGGCGCTGACCGAAATGCGCTGCTCGGAGCGGGAAGTGTTCGCACTGCCGGTTGTCGCCGCTACAACTGTGCCTCCGGGGAGGGGCGTGGCCGCCGGTCCGCGGCCGTCGTGTGGGGATCCGCCGTCGTGTGAGGGGCCGCCGTGGCATGCGG
Organism: Streptomyces sp. MST-110588; assembly: GCF_022695595.1. Classification (NCBI taxonomy): domain Bacteria; kingdom Bacillati; phylum Actinomycetota; class Actinomycetes; order Kitasatosporales; family Streptomycetaceae; genus Streptomyces; species Streptomyces sp. MST-110588. Next base: position 266,514 of record NZ_CP074380.1, on the reverse strand, counting down.
GTCCGTGGCCGCGTACGGGTCCGTTGCCGCGTAAGGGTCTGCGCTCTCATACGGGAGCGGGGCTTCGTACGGGACCGGTGTCGCGTACGGGACCGGTGTCGCGTACGGAGTCGGTGCGGCGTACGGGCGTGGTGCCGTGGCCGGGTCCGGCGGTGTCGCGGTGGGACGGACCGGTACCGCTGCCTTCACGGACGGTCCCGGCATCACCACGGTGGGACGCGGCCGGGGAGCCGCCGGGCGCGGGCGGGGCGCCGACGGGTACGGGTGGGGTGTCGTCGCGGGCCGGCGGGGCACCGTCGTCGACGAGCCCGGTGAGGGGGACGGCGGGCCGGACGGCAGCGCCGAGAGCCGCGGTGCAGGTACTGCTGCCGGCGGCCGGCCTGCGGGGGCGGTCCCGGCCGCCGGGGCGGTGCGGCGCGTGATGCCGATGGTGGCGCGGCGCATGGTGCCAGGGGTGGGGCCTGTGGTGCCAGTGATGGGTCGTGTGGGGCCGGTGGTGGGTCGTGTGGGGCCGGTGGTGGTGCCGTTTCCGGAGGTGCGCTCGTACCGACGGGCGAACGCCCGCTCCAGCGGACCGCGCAGCAGGTGTCCGACGACCTCGCCGAACCAGCGCCACCAGGGCCCGAACACGGTCCGCCGGTAGACCAGCGCGTCACACACCAGCCCCGCCGTCTGTACGGCGCAGGAGGCCGGCCGGCGCAGCGGCAGGGACGGTGGAGTGTGCGCAGTGCGTGCGGTGCTCGCCCCGGTGCCCGTCGCGCCGACGTAGACCGAGGCCACGCGCACGCCGGAGCCGCGTACTTCGGGGGCCAGGCCCCGCAGCCAGACGTCGAAGGCGGACGCGGCGGCCACGCGGACGCCGGTGCGCGGGAGCGGCGGGATGCGGACGTCGGCGGGTGAGACCCCGACCACGGTGCCGCCGCGCCGGCGCAGGGCGGGCAGCAGGCCGAGCGTGAGCCGCAGCGGGCCCAGGTAGTTGGCCGCGATCAGCGCTTGGGCATCGTGGGCGTCATGGGCATCGTGGGCGTCGTGCGGGCGGTGGCCGGCGGGTGCCGGGGACTGCCGTACGGCGTGGCCGGCGGCGTTGACCAGCGCGTCGATGCCGAGATGAGCGCGCCGGATGTCGGCGACGAGCCGGTCCACCTGCTCGGGTTCGGTGAGGTCGGCGGGGTGGGCGACGGCCGTGCCGCCGGCGGCGGTGATCTCCTCGACCAGCGTGCGCAGCGCGGGAGTTGTGCGGGCGGTGAGGATCACGTGTGCTCCGGCCGCCGCGAGCCGGCGGGCGACATGGCGGCCGGTCCCACGGGAGGCGCCGGTCACCACGATGGTGCGGGCGGCGACGGCGCGGGCCAGCCGCCGGTCGCCGGCGCGCGGCCTGCCGTACAGCAGACCGTTCGCGAAGCCGCGTAGGCGTCTGCCGCGTACGAATCCGTGGACGAGACCGCGTACGAAGCCGTGTGCCGAGCCGCGCACCATGCCGCGTACGGTTCCCCGCCGCCCCCTCAACCGCACCGGACCCGCCGGACCTGCCGAAGCCGCCGAGGTCGCGGAAGTCACTGACGCCACCGGCATGACCGGCGTGACCGACGCCACCGGAGCCGTCGGCGCGGGCGTGGGTTCGCCGGGCGTCGCCGACCGGGAGGTGATCATCGTGTGGTCTCTCTTTTCTCTCTTCCGATCCCGAAGCATCCCGGGCCGCCCATGATTGGACCGCGTCGGCGCTCCGCCGCACGACGCGGTTGACCCAAGAGGATGAAGTGGACCCAAGGGTTCACCTATCGGAGTGACACCGGCTGTATCGGTGGCCCTCGCGGCCACCCTCCTTCGGCGACGCCGACCCGCCGTCGTGGCCGCCGGTCGCGGCCCGGGTGTCGGTCCTGCCGGGCCCGCGCCGCCGCAGGCCACCGGTCGCTCCGTGAAGGGAGGAGGGACGGGGCGTGCCGTGAGGTGAGAACTCGTCAGGAGGGAGCGTGGTTCGCCGGTCGATCACCGGTGATTTCCGGTCACTTTTGTCGAGTGTTGAGTGAATTCCGGACGAATGGCGCGATGGTCATTTTCCGAACGGCCTGGTCCGGGCGGCTGATCGTAAAGCGCGGCACGGTCGACCCTGTTGATGCGGTTCTGTTTTTGGACATAGTCCAGTTGGCCGGTGGGGGGTGTCATCGGTGTGTGATAGGAAGGTCGTCGGGGGACTGAATGTGTGATCAGTAATTACGGGGGATGTAATGACTGACCCATGGCTCCCTTCGGTGGGGGCCAAGGAAAATTCCCGATTCCGTCTCTTCTGTTTCCCTTACGCGGGCGGCGGAGCCGCCGTGTACCGGGAGTGGGGTGAGCTGCTGCCCGACTGGGTGGACGTCCTGCCGCTGGTACCGCCGGGCCGTGAAACCCGGATCGACGAACCGCCCCGCAGGGACCTCGACGCGCTGGTGGCGGGCGCGGCGGGGGCGATGAGCCCCTACCTCGACCGGCCGTTCGGCCTCTTCGGCCACAGCCTCGGCGCGATCGTCGCGTACCACGTGGCGCATCTGCTGCGGGAGCAGGGGCTGCCGGAGCCCGCCCATCTCTTCGTGGCCGGCCATCGGGCACCACATCTGCCCGACCGCATTCCACCGATCCACCACCTCCCCGACGAGGCGTTCGCCGACGGCGTCAGGGAACTGGGCGGGATGCCGGAGGACGTCCTGGCCGAGCCGGAGCTCATGCGGCTGCTGCTCCCCGGCCTGCGGGCCGACTTCACCATCAGTGACACCTACACCTACCGACCGCTGATGCCGCTCGACTGCCCGGTGACGGCCCTCGGCGGCCTCGCCGACCATACGGCCACGGAAGCCGAGACCGAGGAATGGCGGGTCCATACGACCGGCGCCTTCCGTCACTTCATGCTCCCCGGCGGACACTTCTTTCTCTCCTCCGCCCGGCAGCTTCTCACCGGAATCGTGGAAAGCGGCATCCACCGGAGTCTCCGGTCGCGAGTGCGCTGAAAATCCGCGCTCAGCACCGGAAACAATGTACGGAGAAGGGGAATTCACTTGTCCGCGTACGGGGAACAGACAGGCACGGACAACACCCGGCAATTCGTCGCACCAGGCCCTCCGGTGCCCATAGCCGTCGTGGGCATGGCGGCTCGGTTTCCCGGAGCACCGGACATCGAGTCCTTCTGGGAAATGCTGTGCGGTGGTGGCGACGCCATATCGCGCCTTTCCCGGGACCGGGTGGAGGCCGGCGGACCGTACGGCGCCGCCGGTTCCGACGACTCCTCCGCCGGCAACGGCAGCAGCACCGGCAACGGCAGCAGCACCGGCGGCGGTCCGGAGCCGGTCGCCGGAGGGTGGGGCGGATTCCTGCCCGGGATCGAGAAGTTCGACGCGGAATTCTTCGGCATCGCCCCGAAGGAGGCCGAGCGGATGGACCCCCAGCAGCGCCTGCTGCTGGAGGTCGCCCATGAGGCACTGGAGGACGCGGGACTGCCGTCCGGCAAACTGGCCGGCAGCCGGACCGGCGTCTACGTGGGCCAGCTCGGCGGCGACTACTGGCACCTTCAGTGCCGGCAGCCGGAGAGCCTGGACATCTACGCCACCGCCGGCGCCGCGTCCCGGGCGGCGACGTCCGGCCGGCTGTCCTTCGCCTTCGACCTGCGCGGCCCCAGCTTCACCGTGGACACCGCGTGCTCCTCGTCCTTGGTCGCCGTGCACCGCGCCGCGCAGAGCCTGCGCGCGGGCGAGAGCGAACTCGCCCTGGCCTGCGGGGTCAACCTGGTGCTGCTGCCGTACGAGACCATGACCTACGCGCGCGCCGGCATGCTGGCGCCGGACGGCCGGTGCAAGTTCGGTGACCGGCGCGCCGACGGATTCGTACGCAGCGACGGCGTCGGCGTGGTGGTGCTCAAACCGCTGGCCGCGGCGCTGGCCGACGGGGACGCCGTACGGGCGGTGCTGCTGGGCGGCGCGGTCAACAACGACGGCCGCGCCAGCGGGTACCTGATGACGCCCGCCGTCGAGGGACAGCGGCAGGTGCTCACCGCGGCCTACGCCGATGCCGGGGTGGACCCGGCGCAGGTCGATTACGTCGAAGCGCACGGCACCGGCACCCGCGCCGGGGACCCGGTCGAACTCTCCGCACTCGGCGCGGTCCTGGGCCAGGGGCGTGCTGCCGGGCACCGATGTCTGGTCGGCTCGGTGAAGACCAACATCGGGCACGCGGAAGCGGCTTCGGGCCTGGCCGGGCTGATCAAGACGGTGCTCTGCCTGGAGAAGGGCGTGGTGCCGCCGAACGTGCATCTGCGCGATCCGGCCCCCACCGTGCCGTGGGACGAGCTGCCGCTCGAGCTGCCGCGCGAGCTGACGCCGCTCCCGGACCGCGGGCGCCCCGCACTCGCCGGAGTGAGCAACTTCGGCATTTCGGGGACCAACGCGCACCTGGTGCTCTCCGCGCCGCCGGAGCCGGAGCCGGAGCCGGAATCGCAGGCAGAGCCGGAGCCGGGAGCGGAATCACAGCCGGAGCCGCAGCCGGATCCGGGGTCGGCTGATCCTGCCTCCGACGAGGCCCAGTTGCTGGTGCTGTCCGCCCGTACGCCCGAAGCGCTGCACGCCCTGGCCGAGCGGTACGCGGACTTCTTCCGCGGCGCCCCCGCCTCCGGTGCCGCCGCGTCCCTGCGGGACATCGCCCACAGCCTCGGCACCCGGCGCCAGCACCACGAGAGCCGGCTGGCCCTGGTGGCCCGTACGCACGAAGAAGCCGCCGCGACGCTGCGCGAACACCTCGCGGGTGCCGAGCCCCGCGGCGTCTCGGCGATCGACTACGCACCCGCCGAACGCCCCCGCGTGGTGTTCGTCTTCCCCGGCCAGGGCTCCCAGTGGATCGGCATGGGCCGGGAACTCCTGGAGACCGAACCGGCCTTCCGCGCCGCACTCAAGGAGTGTGACGCGGTGATCGCCGAGGAGAGCGGCTGGTCGGTGACCGAACTGCTGCGTACGGGAGCGCCCGAGCGCTTCGCCGAACTGGACGTCATCCAGCCGACGCTGTGGGCCATGGAAGTGGCACTGGCCGCGCTGTGGCGCTCGTGGGGCGTGGAGCCGGACGCGGTGCTCGGGCACAGCATGGGCGAGGCCGCCGCGGCCTGCGTCGCCGGGGCGCTGACCACGGCCGAGGCCGGAGCCGTCATCTGCCGGCGCAGCAAACTCGCCAAGCGGCTGGCCGGCAAGGGGGCGATGGCCTGGGTCGAGCTGTCCGTCGCCGACGCCGAGCGGACGGTGGCGGCCCACCGGGGCAGCGCGTCGGTCGCGGTGAGCAACAGCCCCGGCTCCACGGTGCTCTCGGGCACCCCGCGAGCCATCGACGAGATCCTCGCCGAGCTGGAGCGCCGGGAGGTCTTCGCCCGCCGCGTCAACGTGGACTTCGCCTCGCACAGCCCGCAGATGGACGAGCTGCGCGAGGAGCTGGTGGAGGCGCTCGGCGGGCTGCGGCCACGGGCGGGCCGGACACCCGTCCACTCCACGGTCCTCGACCAGGTGATCGACGGCAGTGCCATGGACGCCGCCTACTGGGCCGACAACCTGCGCAACCCGGTGCGTTTCGCCTCCGCGGTCAGCGCTCAGGCGGCGGTGGGTCCGACGGTGTTCCTGGAGATCAGCCCGCATCCGATCCTGCAGACCGCGATCCGGGAGAACCTCGACGCGTACGACGGTCCCGGGTACGTCACCGGGTCCCTGCGGCGCGAGGAGCCCGAGCGGCGGAGCCTGCTCACCCACGCGGGGCTGCTGCACACCCTGGGCTGCCCGGTGCGGTGGGAGGCGCTGTGCGGCGGCCGGGCGCGGTACGTACGGCTGCCCGGCTACCCGTGGCAGCACGACCGCTACTGGCACGCCCCGGCACCCGTACCCGCCGTGCCGGCGGCCGAGGACTTGGCCGCCGCGCCAGGGCCGTCGTCCTCCTCGCCTGCTTCCCCGGCGGGGACCGGCCACCCGCTGCTGGGCCGCGAACTGCCCTCCTCAGGGGAGCGCCGGGTATGGCAGGGCGAACTGGACCGGCGGCGCAACGCCTACCTCGACGACCACCAGGTGCAGGGCACGGTGATCGTCCCGGGGACGGCCTCGGTCGAACTCGCCCTGGCGGCGGGGCGCGAGGTGCTGGGCGAGCCGCCCGCGGTCCGCGACGTCGCCTTCCACACGGCACTGTTCCTGATGCCGGGACAGAGCACGGAACTGCGGGTCACCGTGGAGCCGGACGCGGCGGGCGGCCACCGCTTCGAGGTGGCCGGCCGGGCGGCCGACGACGAACCCTGGCAGACCCATGTCACCGGCGCACTGCGCCGGGGCGGCCCCGAACCGGCTCCCTCGGACGACCGCGCCGACGCCGCTTTTGCCCCCGAACCGCCGGACCGGGCACGCGAACGCTGCCCGGACCACGTCACCGGCGAGGACTTCTACCGGCACCACGCCGGCCTCGGCAACCAGTGGCAGGGCGCCTTCCGCGGCATCACCGAGCTGTGGCGCGGCACGCGCGAGACGGTCGCGCGGCTCACCTGCCCGCCCGGCATCGCCGCCACGCTCGGCGCGCACGTCTTCCACCCCGCGCTGCTGGACGCCGTCTGCCAGACCCTCGCGGCGACGGTGAAGTGGACGCCGGGCGACGCCGACGACGCCTTCGTGCTGGGTGACCTCGGCGTCGTACGGGTCCACCGCCCGCCCACGGAGCGGATGTGGGCCCATGTCCGCCTCACCTCCCACCTGCCGGGCCAGGAGTTCACCGGCGACATCGACGTCTTCGACCCGACGGGCCGGCACCTCCTGGCCGAAGTGCGCGCACTGCGGCTGCGCCATCTGCCGAGGGCGGCGGGGGAGGAGCCACGGTCCGGGTCCCTCGGGCACGGTGACGGTGACGCGTACGGAGACAGCCGCTCGTACGACGAAGGCCGCACGTACCAGGACGGCCGCACGGGTGAGAGTGACGGCGGGGACCGGCGCCGCGGCAAGGACGGCTGGCTCTACGAGCTGCGCTGGCGCCCCGTGTCCCGTCCACAGCCGGCACGGCCACCCGCCGCGGGAGCCGGAACCGCACGCTGGTGGGTGCTGCCGGACTCGACCGGGGTCGGCGCCGCACTCGTACGGCGGTTGCGCGCGGCCGGACACGAGGTGGCCGTTCGCGAAGGCGGCGACGGAGACGGTGCGCAGGCCGAAGGCCGTACGGTCACCGGCGTGGTGGACCTGCGGGCGCTGGACCTGGGCGTACCCGCCGCGTCGGCTCCGCCCCCGTCGGGCGGCGACATCTGCGGCCCCGCGCTGGCCCTCGTACAGGAACTGCTGGAGGCCGGGACGCCGGACACCCCGCGGCTGTGGCTGGTGACCAGGGGAGCCCAGGGCGTTCCCGCCCCGGAAGGCCGGGACGGCGGGGAGCGGGCGGAACCCGGCCTCTTCCAGGCACCGCTGTGGGGGATGGGCCGCGCCCTGGCCCAGGAGCAGCCCGCGCTACGTACGACCCTGGTCGACCTGGACCCGGCCGGGGACCCCGAAGCCGCCGCCGCGGCCCTCGCCGACGAGCTGCTGGCCGCGGCCTGCGTCCCCGGGGCGGCTCCCGTTACGGCTCCCGCCGCGTACCTCGACGAGGACCAGCTCGCGCTGCGCGGCCCGGACCGGTACGCGGCCCGGCTCGTACCCCGGCCGCCGGCGCCGGGCCGGACGGCCGGCGGCCCCGCGGCCTGGCGCGCACACCTCGCCGTACCGGGCACACCGGACGACCTGACGCTGGCGCCGGCCACCCGCCGACCGCCCGGACCCGGCGAGATCGAGATCCGGGTCACCCACGCGGCGCTCAACTACCGCGATGTGCTCACGGCCCTGGGCGCCTACCCGGGGCAGGGCCACGACAGCCCCACCCTGGGCTGGGAGTGCGCGGGCACCGTCAGCCGGACCGGGCCCGACGTCACAGATCTCACCGTGGGCGAGGAGGTCGTCGCCCTGGGCCATCCGGCCCTCGGCTCGTACGTCCGTACCCGAGCCTGCCTCGCCGTCCGCCGGCCCGCGCGGCTGACGGCGGCGGAGGCCGTGACCGTACCCGCCGCGTTCCTGACGGCCTATCACTCACTGGTCGAACTGGCGCGCGTCGACGTGGGCGACCGGGTACTGATCCACTCCGCCACCGGAGGCGTGGGACTGGCCGCCGTCCAGATCGCGCAGTGGCGCGGGGCCCGGGTCCTGGCCACGGCCGGGAGCCCGCACAAGCGGTCGGTGCTCCAGGCGCTGGGGATACGGGACGTCGCCGACTCCCGCTCCCTCGACTACGCGGACACCTTCCGCGCGGCGACCGGCGGCCATGGCGTCGACGTCGTCCTCAACACCCTCTCCGGGGACGCCGTACGGGCCAACCTCGACTTGCTCGCCCCGTACGGGCGGTATGTCGAGCTGACCAAGAAGGACATCCTGGAGGACCGGCACATCGGCCTCGGCGTCTTCGAACGCAATGTGACGTTCGGTGCCGTTGACGTCATCGACATGATCCGCCACCGGCCGGAGCGGGTGGGCCGCATCCTGCGCGAGGTCTTCGGCCTGATCGGCCAGGGCGTGCTGCGGCCCCTTCCGTACAGCGAACACCCCGCCGGGGAACTCGCCGAGGCGTTCCGGCTCATGGCCCGCTCCCGGCACCTCGGCAAGGTGGTCGTGGACTTGACGCGCACGGGTACGGAAACAGGTACGAACGTAGGCACAGGTACGGGTACGGACGTGGGCACGGGTAGGGACACCCCGGCTGCCGCCGCCGGGCCGCGGATCCGGGCCGACGCGACCTACCTGGTCACCGGCGGGCTCGGAGGGCTGGGCAGTGTGCTGGCCCGTTGGCTGGTACGGCGCGGCGCCCGGCACCTGCTGCTCACCGGACGCTCGGTGCTGCCGGAGCCCTCTGAGCGCTCCGCAGGCGCGGACGACCCCCGGCACACGCTGCTCGCGGAGCTGCGCGCGGCCGGCTGCCAGGTCGCGTACGAGTCGATGGACGTGGCCGACGAGGCGGCGCTACGGGCGCTGCTGGCGCGGCGCGAGAGCGCGGGACTCCCGCCGGTGCGGGGCGTCGTGCACGCCGCCGGTGCCCTGCGGTACCAGGCGCTGGCCGAGTACGACCGGCCCGGCCTGGACGAGGCGGCGCACGCCAAAGTGACGGGCGGCTGGAGCCTGCACCGGGCGCTGGAGGGCACACCGCTGGACTTCTTCGTGCTCTTCTCCTCGGGATCGGCGGTGCTCGGCTCCCCGCTGCTGGGCGGTTACGCGGCGGGCAACGCCTTCCTGGACGCACTGGCCCGGCACCGGCGCCGCCACAACCTGCCCGCGCTGTCGGTCAACTGGGGCTTCTGGGGATCGCTCGGCATGGTCGCCAGGGCCGCGCAGGAGCAAGGGCGCTCCCTGACGCCGCGCGGCATGACCGCCTTCGAACCGGCGGACGGCATCGAGATCCTGGAGCGTCTGATGGCCGAGGACGCGGACGGGGTGGCGGTGCTGCCCACGGACTGGCGGGTCTGGCGTGAGACCTATCCGCGGGCGGCGGGCGCGCCGCTGCTGCGCGAACTCATCTCCACGGACGGGGCTCCGGCAGCGGAACCTCCCGTCTCGGAGCCCCCCGCACCGCAGGCCCGTACGCCGGAGACCTCGATGTCAGAGGCCCGCACGCCTGGGGCCTCCACGTCCGGGGCCACTGCGTCCGGGACGACTGCGTCCGGCGCTACGGACGATCTGGGGAGCGAGCAGTCCGTCGAGGAGTATCTGACGCGGCAGATCGCGCGGGTGCTCGGAGCGCGCATCGAGCGGATCACGCCCGAGAAACCGCTGAACAGGCTCGGCCTGGACTCGCTGATGGCCACGGAGATCCGTACCCGGATCCGGCGCGACCTGAACGTCGTGCTGCCGGTGGTCAAACTCCTCGGCCGGCACACCGTGGCCGATGTCGCCGCCGAGGTCCGCGCCGAGCTGGACCGGCGGGCGGCACCCGAGGATTCCCCCAGCTCCTCCCGCTCTCCCAACCCCTCCAACCCTTCCGACTCCTCCAACCCCTCCGACTCCTCGGACACCCGCCGCGAGGTGGTGGAACTGTGATGTCGCAATCGACCGGACCAACGGCCCCGACCCCCACCCTGAGCCCGGCCCCGGATCCGGCCCCGGACCCGGCCCGGCCCCCGTCCCGGGAAGCGGAGGACCTGCTCGCCCGGGCCACCCGCCTGGGCATCGAGTTCAGCGTCGAGGACGGCCGGCTGCGCTGCTCCGCACCCGAAGGCACCCTCACCGACGGCCTCCGGGCGGAGCTGAGCGCCCACCGCGACGAGCTGATCGCCGTACTCGGCGACCGGCACCCGCCCATGCCGACCGAGCCGCCCATGCCGACCGAGCCGACCGAGCCGCCCATGCCGACCGAGCCGTCGGCGCCGCCCGTGCCGTGGATCACGCCCGACCCCTCGGCCGCCCACGAGCCGTTCGAGCTGACCGAGATCCAGCAGGCGTACTGGCTGGGCCGTACCGGCGCCTACGCCATGGGCGGCGTCTCGACCCACCTCTACATGGAGTTCGAGAGCGACGACCTCGACCCCGGGCGCTTCGAAGCGGCGTGGCGGAAGGTGATCCGCCGGCACCCGATGCTCCGGGCGGTCGTCCTGCCCGACGGGCGGCAGCGGGTGCTCCCCGACACCGGCCTGCCCGACTACCGCGTCGCGGTCCAGGACCTCACGGGGCTGGACGCGGCGCGGGCCGAGGCCCGGCTCGCCGCCGTACGCGACGAGCTGTCGCACCAGGTGCTGCCCGCCGACACCTGGCCGCTGTTCGACATCCGGATCAGTCTGCTGCCCTCCGGCCGCCGCCGGGTGCACCTCAGCGGTGATGTACTGCCCGTGGACGGCTGGAGCTGGCAGGTCGCGATCGGCGAGTGCGAGCGCTTCTACCGCGACCCGCACCTGGAGCTGCCGCCCCTGGAGCTGACCTTCCGCGATTACGTCCTGGCCGAGCGCGCTCTGCGGGACGGCGAGGAGTACCGTACGGCGTACGCGTACTGGCGACGGCGGGCGGCCCAACTGCCCGCCGCGCCCGAACTGCCGCTGCGGTGCGCCCCCGAGGCGCTGGAGAGCACCCGCTTCGCCCGCCACGCCGGGCGGATCGACGCGGGCACCTGGCAGCGGGTGAAGGACCTGGCCACGGCGCACGGCCTGACCCACTCGGCGGTCCTGCTCGGCGCGTACAGCCTGGTCATCGGGGAGTGGAGCAAGACCTCCCGCTTCCTGCTCAGCCTCACCCTGTTCAACCGGCTGCCGCTGCACCCGCAGGTCGGGGACGTCGTGGGGGACTTCACCTCCTTCCTCCTGCTGGACGTCGACCACGGCGCGGAGGGCGACTTCGCCGAGCGCGCCCGGCGCCTCCAGGACCAGTTGCACGGACAACTGGAGTACGCGGCGGTCAACGGCGTCGAGGTGCTGCGGGAGATCTCCCGGCAGCAGGGCCGTACGGCGACCGCGCCCGTGGTGCTGACCAGCCTGGTCAACCACCGCGGCCACGGCATGGAGCCGTTCGCCTGGCTCGGCGAGCAGGTCCACGGCATCTCGCAGACGCCCCAGGTGTGGATCGACCACCAGGTGTTCGAGGACCACGGGGACCTGGTGCTCCACTGGGACGTGGTGGACGGGCTGTTCCTGCCCGGCGTACCCGAGGCGATGTTCGATGCGTACGTACGGCTGCTGGAGTCCCTGGCGGGGCAGGAGGGCTGGCGCACCGACGCCACCGCGCTGCTGCCGCCCGGGCAGCGGGCGGCGCGCGAGGACTACAACCGCACCGGCGCGCCCCTGCCGCAGGGAACACCGCAGACACTGCACGGTCTGTTCGCCGAGCGGGTGCGCCGGCATCCGGATGCGGTGGCGGTCATCTGTGAGGACCCTGAGTTGTCCTATGGCGAGGTGGACCGGTTGTCCGATGGGGTGGCCGGCCGGCTGGCCGCTGCGGGGTGTGGCCGGGGTGATCTGGTCGGGGTGGTGATGGAGAAGGGCTGGGAGCAAGTTGTCGCCGTACTGGGGGTGCTGAAGTGCGCGGCGGCGTACGTGCCGGTGGACGCCTCCTGGCCGCAGGCCCGCCGAAAGGACGTGCTCACCGGAGCCCGGGTGCGCTACGTACTGACGCAGCCCTGGCTCGAAGACGGCTCCTTCGAAGACCGGCAGGCAGATGCCGGTACGGAGGTGCGGGTCTTCACGGTGGCCGCGGCGGATGCGGAGGCGGACGAGCGATGTACGGACAACCGATGTACGGACGGGCGATGTACCGGAGAGGACCTGGCGTACGTCATCTTCACGTCCGGGTCGTCCGGGCGGCCGAAGGGCGTGGCGATCGACCACCGCGCCGCCGTCAACACCGTCCTGGACATCAACCGCCGTTACGGCCTGGGCCCCGAGGACCGGATCTTCGGCGTCTCGGCGCTGAGCTTCGACCTGTCGGTGTGGGACGTCTTCGGCGCGCTGGCCGCCGGTGCCGCGCTGGTGCTGCCGGGCGAGGGCGCCCGCCGCGACCCGGCCGCCTGGTCGCAGGAGATGGTACGGACCGGGGTGAGCGTGTGGAACTCCGCCCCGGCTCTGATGGAGCTGTTCACGGAGTACGCGGCGGGGCGGCCCGCACTGGTCCCCGAGGGCCTGCGCCTGGTGCTGCTCTCCGGCGACTGGATCCCGGTCACCCTGCCCGACCGGATCCGCGCGCTGCGGCCCGGCGTACGCGTCATCGGACTCGGCGGCGCGACCGAGGCGAGCATCTGGTCGATCCACCACGAGATCGACCGCGTCGACCCGGCGTGGCGCTCCATCCCGTACGGACGCCCGCTGGCCAACCAGCGGATGTACGTACTCAACGACGGGCTGCGGGACTGCCCGGACTGGGTGACCGGAGACATCTGCATCGGCGGGGCCGGGCTGGCGCGCGGCTACTGGGAGGCGCCGGAGCAGACGGCCGCCGCGTTCTTCACCCACCCCCGTACCGGCGAGCGCCTGTACCGGACCGGTGACCTGGGGCGCTTCCACCCGGACGGGTACATCGAGTTCCTGGGGCGCCAGGACAACCAGGTCAAGATCAACGGCCATCGGATCGAACTCGGGGAGATCGAGGCCGTCGCGCTCGAACACCCGCAGGTCACGTCCGCGGCCGTCGTGGTGTCGCGGGAGGGTTCCGGACGCCGGCTCATCGGCTGCGTCACCGGCACGGCGGAGGCCGGACGGCTCAGGGAACACCTCGCCGAACGTCTCCCCGCGTACATGGTCCCGGCGAGTCTGGCGGTGCTGGACGCGCTGCCCGTCACCGCCAACGGGAAGGTCGACCGCGCTGAACTCGCCTCCCGGGTACGGGCGTTTACCGCGGTCCCTGGCGCACGGCCCGGCGCACCACCGCCCGCCGTGTCCACGTCCGGCTCCCGCCCGTCCGGCGCAGGCACGCTGGGCCGGGTCCTGGCCGCGGTGTGCCAGGTGCTGCGGCTGCCCGCCGTGGACGCGGACGCCGACCTGCTGCGGCTGGGGGCCAGTTCCCTGGACCTGGTGCGGCTGGCGAACGTACTGGAGCAGGACTTCGGCACGCGCCCGGTGCTGGCGGAATTCCTGCGGCTGACGACTCCCCGCGCCATCGCGGCGCACTTCCAGGGCCAGGACACGGGCGGCGAGGAAACAGGCGGGGTCCGCAGTGCGGACCGGGGTGCCGGCGACCGGTCCGCCGCTGCCGCGCCACGGCACACGGTGATCGCGGACCCCGAGGAGCGCGAGCGCTTCAAGCGCGGCCGGCCCGGGCTGCGCCGGCTGCCGCATCCGGAGCCGGCCGCCGTCGTCCGGCTGCCCGATGCCCCGGTCCGTGCCGTCGCTCCCGAACTGCGCCGCACCCGGCGGGAGTTCGAGCAGCGTACGGTGGCGTCGGCGGACCTCGCCGCCCTGCTGGGCGCCCTGCGCCAGCGCGTCACCGACGAGGACCACGTACGGGCGCTGTACCCCTCGGCGGGCGCGGTGTTCCCGACGCAGACGTACGTCCACATCGCCGCCGGCCGCGTCCAGGACGTGCCCGCCGGTGCCTACTACTACGACCCCGACGCCCACCGCCTGGTCACCCTGTCGGCCGGCGCCGCGCCACCGGCCGCGGCGCACTGGCCGGTCAACCGGGCCATCGCGGACGACAGCGCGTTCTCGCTGTTCCTGGTCGCCGAGCCGGGCGCGATCGAGCCCGTCTACGGCGAGGACGGTCTGCGCTTCGCCACGCTCGAAGCCGGGCACATGGGCCAGCTCCTGATGACCGTGGCCCCGGCCCACGGCCTGGGCCTGTGCCCGGTCGGTGCGCTCGACCCCGGGCCGCTGCGCCCGCTGTTCGACCTTCCGGCCTCCGCGCACGTGCTGTACGCGCTGCTCGGCGGCCCGGTCGTGGAAGGGGCCGCGGACGCGGAGCGCGCCGGGGCGGACGGGGACGAGGGATGGGAAGAGGGCGAACTGTGACCACCAGGACGACCATCGACGGGACCACCGACGAGACGACCGACGAGACGATCGACGAGACCACCGGTGGGACGGCCCCGGCCGGAACCGGCACCCCCACCGCCGCCGTCCCCACCGACGACAACGAGGCCGCGGCGCTGCTCGCCGCACTGGAGCGGCGCGGCGTGGAGCTGTGGGCGGACGAGGGGAGGCTGCGCTACCGCGCGCCCCGTGGCGCCTTCACCGCCCCCTTACGGGGCCGGGTCGCCGCACTCAAGCCGTACCTCCTGCGCGTACTGAGGCACCGCGAGACCTCCCTGAGCGACACGGTACGGGCCGTCCCGGACCCCGCGGCGGCCCATGAGCCGTTCCCGCTCACCGACATCCAGCAGGCGTACTGGGCCGGCGAGACCTCGCTGTTCGAACTCGGCGGCATCCGCGCCCACATCCTGCTCGAATTCGACCGGCCCGACCTGGACCCGGCCCGCTTCGACAGCGCCTGGGACCGGGTGGTCCGGCGCCACCCGATGCTCCGCGCGACCGTACTGCCGGACGGCACCCAGCGGGTGCTGAAGGACGTACCGCCGCTGCGCACCCGCGTCGAGGACCTGCGCGGGATGCCGGCCGGGGCGGCCGACGCCGAACTGGAGCGGGTACGGCGGACACTGGCCGACGAAGGCCCCACGACCGACACCTGGCCCCTGTTCGGGATCCGCATCCTGCGTACGGAGCGCAGCCACCACGTCTTCCTCACCGTGAGCCTGCTCATCTGCGACGCCCCGAGCACCGCGCTGCTCCTCGCCGACCTGGAACGCTGCTACCGGGACCCGGACCTCCTCCTGCCCCCGCCACCGCTGACCTTCCGCGACTACTGCGGCGCGATGGCGGCGCTGCGCGGCACCGACGAGTACGACCGGGCACTCGACCACTGGCGCCGCCGCGCCCCCGAACTGCCCCCGGCGCCCGAACTGCCGCTGGCCAAGAGCCCGGCCGAGGTGGACCGTCCCCGCTTCGTCCGGCGCCAGCACCGTATCGCCGCCCGGGACTGGGAGCGCGTCAAGCACCTCGCGGGCGCGCGGGGGGTGACCCCCGCCATCACCCTGCTGACGTGCTACGCGCGGGTGATCGCCCGGTGGAGCAAGAGCCCGCACTTCACACTGAACGTCCTGCAGTCCCAGCGCCGCCCGCTGCACCCGGACGTCGACGCCCTGGTCGGCAACTGCAGTTCCACCTTGCTGGTCGAGGTGGACGCGAGCGCCGGGCGGGACTTCGCCGCGCTGGCCGGGGACCTCCAGCGCCGGGTGTGGGCCGACCTGGAACACGGGATCGTCAGTGGCATCGAGGTGCTCGCCGGGCGCAACGCCGCCCGGGGCAGCCGGACCCGGGCGGCCATGCCGGTCACCTTCGCCAGTGCCTTGCACGTCGCCGAGGACGCCGAGGACACCAAGGACGGTGAAGGTGGTGAAGGCGGGGCGGCGCCAGCCTCCGGAGGCGGCTGGCGTCGCCGGATCGTCAGCAGCCGCATGCAGACCCCGCAGGTGTGGATCGACCACCAGGTGTTCGAGGACAACGGGGACCTGGTGCTGAACTGGGACGTGGTGGAGGAGCTGTTCCCCGACGGGGTTCCCGGGGCGATGTTCGAGGCATACCTCGCCGTACTGGCGGCGCTGACGGAACCGGCCGGCTGGGAGGACGCCGCCCTGCCACCGCTGCCGGACGGGCAGTCGGCGGCGCGGGCCGCCTACAACGACACCGCCGTGGACCTGGGGGAGCGGTCCCGACTGCCGCTGCACGGTCTGTTCGCCGAGCGGGTGCGCCGGCATCCGGATGCGGTGGCGGTCATCTGTGAGGACCGTGAGTTGTCCTATGGCGAGGTGGACCGGTTGTCCGATGGGGTGGCCGGCCGGCTGGCCGCTGCGGGGTGTGGCCGGGGTGATCTGGTCGGGGTGGTGATGGAGAAGGGCTGGGAGCAGGTCGTCGCCGTACTGGGGGTGCTGAAGTGCGCGGCGGCGTACGTACCCGTGGACGCCTCCTGGCCGCAGGCCCGCCGGGACGCCGTACTGTCCTCGGCCGGCGCACGGCACGTACTGACCCAGTCGTGGCTCGCCGACCCGGTGGAGACGCCGGGCGGGCCGTACGTCCTGCCGGTCGACAGCCTCGACGGTGACGGGGAAGATCCGGACGTACGGGAGGCGGTCGGTGTCCCCGCCGACGCCGCCGGCCCGGACGACCTCGCCTACGTGATCTACACCTCGGGTTCGACCGGACACCCCAAGGGCGTGGCCGTCGACCACCGCGCCGCCGTCAACACCGTCCTGGACATCAACCGTCGCTACGGCCTGGGCCCCGAGGACCGCGTCTTCGGCATCTCGGCGCTGAGCTTCGACCTGTCGGTGTGGGACGTCTTCGGCGCGCTGGCCGCCGGCGCCGCGCTGGTGCTGCCGGCCGAGGGCGCCCGCCGTGACCCGGCCAGTTGGTCGGAGGAGATGGCACGGACCAAGGTGAGCGTGTGGAACTCCGTACCGGCGCTGCTGGAACTGCTCGTGGAGTACGCGGCCGGCCGCCGTGGCCTCGTCCCGGACAGCCTGCGGCTCGTCCTCCTGTCCGGCGACTGGATCCCCCTCACGCTTCCCGAACGGCTGCGGCGCATCACCCCGGGTGCGACGGTGGTGGGGCTGGGGGCGCCACCGAAGGCAGCATCTGGTCGATCCACCACGAGATCGGCGAGGTGGACCCGGGGTGGCGGTCGATCCCGTACGGCCGTCCGCTGGCCAACCAGCGGATGTACGTGCTGGACGAGGCCGGCCGGCCGTGCCCGGACTGGGTGACCGGCCAGATCCACATCGCCGGTACCGGACTGGCACGCGAGTACTGGAACGCGCCGGAGCTGACCTCCGCCGCGTTCGTCTCCCGTCCCGGCACCGGCGAGCGGCTCTACCGTACGGGCGACCTGGGGCGCTTCCGGCCCGAGGGGTACATCGAGTTCCTGGGACGGGAGGACGGCCAGGTCAAGGTCAACGGCTACCGGATCGAACTGGAGGAGATCGAGAGCGTCCTGCTCGCCGACCCCGGGGTACGGACGGCCGCCGTCGTCGCCGGTGGCGGACGCGAGGACCGCACCCTGTCCGCGTACGTCACCGGAACTGCGGACCCCGAGCGGCTCCGCGGCCGTCTCGCCGCGCGGCTGCCCGCCTACATGGTGCCCGCCACCTGCACGGTCGTGGACGAACTGCCGCTCACCGGCAACGGGAAGGTCGACCGCAAGGCGCTCGCCGCCGCCGTCCGCGCACCGGCGGCCGTACGGAAGAAGGCGTACCAGGCCCCGCGTGACGAGACCGAGGTCCGCCTCGCCGAGCTGTGGGCGCAGGCCCTGGGCGTGGACGTCGGCGGCGTCGGGGTGCACGAGGACTTCTTCGCCCTGGGCGGGCGTTCGCTGCTCGCGATGCGGCTGATGCTGCGCGTCGAACGGGAACTGGGGTGCCGGCTGCCGGTCTCTCTGCTGCTGCGCGGGGCGACGGTGGCCGAGCTGGCGGCGGCGGTACGCGAACAGCGGCGGCCAAAGTCCGAGCGGTCGCAGGCGGACAGGTCGGAGACGGAGCGGTTGAGGGCCGGGACGGACCGGCCGGAAGCGGACCGGCCGGCAGAAGACCAGGTGAAGGGAGAGGCCCCGTGACCGGAAGAACGCCCGAACCGCTACTGCCCGAACCGCTGCCGCCCGTACTCGATGTGCTGGTCATCGGAGCGGGACAGGCCGGGCTGGCCATGGGCCACGTCCTGGCCCGGCGAAAGCACCGGTTCGCCATTGTGGACGCCGCCGCGCCGGGCGACTCCTGGCGGGCCCGGTGGGACTCGCTGCGCCTGTTCACCCCGGCGCGCTACTGCGGCCTGCCCGGCATGGCCTTCCCCGGTGACCCGGACCACCACCCCGGCAAGGACGAGGTGGCCGACTACCTCGTCCGTTACGCCGACGCCTTCGGCCTGCCGGTCACGCCGCACAGTCCGGTGACCGGACTGACCCGGGCCGACGGCTGCTTCACGGCGGTCACCGGGGGCGGCGGCGTATGGCGTGCCCGGCAGGTCGTCATCGCCACCGGGCCCTTCCAGGAGCCCTGGCGGCCGGCGGCGGCCGAGGACCTGGACCCCGAGGTGGTGTCCGTGCACAGCGCCCACTACCGCAATCCCGCGGCGCTGCCGGGCACGGAGGTGCTGGTCGTCGGCGCCGGCAACTCCGGGGCGCAGATCGCCGCGGAACTGGCGGTCCGGGGGCGGCGGGTGAGCGTGGCGGGCCCCATGCTGCCCTACCTCCCCCAACGGCTGCTGGGACGCGACGCCTTCTGGTGGTTCGACCGCCTCGGCCTGCTGCGTACCGACGCGGACACCCGGCTGGGCCGCAGGCTGAGCGGCCGGGAAACCCTCTTCGGCACCAATCTGCGGGCCATGGCCAAGGCAGGCGCTCTGCGGCTCGTGCCGCGGGTGACCGGCGCGAAGGGCCGGCGGATCACCCTGGCCGACGGTACGGTCCTGGAGCCGGACGCCGTCGTATGGGCCACCGGCTACCGGCACCGGCTGCCGTGGCTCACGGTGCCGGTGCTGGACGAGCGCGGAGCGCCCGTACACCGGCGAGGCGTCGGTCCGGTGCCCGGCCTGTACTTCCTCGGGCAGCCGTGGCAGACCCACCGTGCCTCGGCGCTGCTCGCCGGGGTGGGCCGGGACGCGGCCCTGATCGCCCGGCATCTCGCGGCCGGACACCAAGCCGCGTCGGCCGCGCCATCCGGGCCGATCGCGGCATCCGGGCCGGGCGGGATATCCGGGACAGCCAGGACATCCGGGCCGGCCGGGCCGGGCAAGCCGACCGGCTCCGGTGATGCCGTACGAGGAGGGACGGTATGACAGCGCGCTCACCGCTGGGACCCGTACACGCCCCGGACCCGACGTCCTCGGTGTTGGCGGGGCACACCGTGTACGGCGCGCCGGTCATCCCGCCGGCCGGGGCCCCGCCCGGGAGTTCCGCGCCGGGACACGACGCGGCACGGACCCTGTGTCTGCGGCACCTGCGGGACCTGGGAGCGTCGGCCGATGACGGCGCCCATACGGCGGGCCCGCTGCGTGTGACGGGGCCGGCCGGATCGGTCACACTGCACCTGAACTGGGCCGGGCCGATGACCGACGGACCCGTCGACGAGGTCACCGTCCAGGCGGTGACCGGGCTGATGCATCTGCACGGCCGCCGGGAGGGCACAGGCCCCCGCCGGCTCGGCGTGGACTACGCCGCCACCGCCGCGGGCGTCGTCGCGGCACAGGGCGTGCTGGCCGCGCTGCTCGGCCGGCTGCGGGGGCTGCGCACCGACACGGTGGAGACCTCCGTCCTGGAAGCCGCCCTGCTCACCGTCGCTCACTACGTGGCGATGGCCACCGCCGAGGACGACGAGCCCGCCCTCCCGACGGCCGCCATGGCGCCGACGACTGCGAGGACTGCGACGACGGCGCCGACGACTGCGACGACGACCACGGCCCCGACGATGCCGGGCGGCTCGGCGGCCCCGGTGGCCTCCCCGGAGGCGGGCGTGCCCCCGCCTTTCCTCTCCGCCGACGGTGTCCGGTTCGAGGTCGAGTGTCTGACCCCCGAGCCATGGGCACGGTTCTGGGCCCTGCTCGACGTACCCACCACGGTCGCGGGGCGGGGCTGGTGGCCGTACGTACGGCGCTACGCCGACGCGACGGCACCGCTGCCGCCGGCGCTCCACGAGGCGACCCGTGCCATCGCCTTCGACCGGATCGACGTGGCGGCCCGGCGGTCCGGCGCCGCCCTGTGCCGCTTGCGCCCGCTCACCGAGCGGGTCCGCGAACTGGGCCTGGAAGACGGCGACGTGATCGGCCCGCCCTGGCGCATCGAGCCGCCGGCCACGAACGGGACACCACAAGCCCCCGGGAGCTTCCGGGGCGCAACGCGGTCCGTGGCGGCTCCCTCCGGAAGCGAACTGCCGCTGACCGGGCTGCTGGTGGTGGAGGCGGGCCGCCGTATCCAGGCGCCGCTGGCCGGGAACGTGCTGCGCATGCTGGGCGCACGCGTCGTACGCGTCGAGCCGCCGGGTGGTGACCTGCTGCGCGGGATGGCGCCGATGGCCGGCGACTGCTCGGCCGGCTTTCTCGCCCTCAACCGTGACAAGCAGGTTGTCCAGGCCGACCTGGGGAGTCCCGCGGGCCGGGCGACGGCACTGGAACTGGCTGCGGACGCCGATGTGTTCCTGCACAACTGGGCGCCCGGCAAGGCCGCCGAACTGCGCCTGGAGGCCGCCGATCTGGCTGCCGTCAACCCGTCGCTGGTCTACGCCCACGCCTCCGGATGGGCCGGCGCGCTGGGCGGCGCAGACGCCCCGCCCGGCACCGACTTCGTCGTCCAGGCGTACGCGGGCCTCGGGGAGTTGCTGCACCCGTACGACGAGGAGCCCGCCGTCTCGCTGATCACGCTGCTCGATGCGCTCGGCGGGCTGGTCGCCGCGGAAGGCGTACTCGCCGGGCTGATCGCCCGGGAGCGGGACGGCGGTCGCGGACGGCGCGTCGGCTCCAGCCTGCTGTCGGCCGCCGCCGTGCTCCAGGCCCCCGCCCTGGAAGCTCTGGCATCTTCCGTGGAGGAGGAACAGGAGGAACAAGAGGTGGGGGAGGCACGGGCAGTACGAGAGGGAGCCCGGCGCAGCACCGTCCAGGAGGGGGCCGGCCAGGAGGGCACCGTCCAGGAGGGCACCGGGCGCGGAAACGGTTCTTCCGCAGCGGGACGCCCGCGCTGGGGGCCGGCGGACAAGCCCCTGGCCACCGCGGACGGCTGGCTCGCCGTCCCGGGCGGCACCGGTATCCAGCAGATGTGCGCCGCCCTGGACATCCCGTACGCGACGGCCGGTGTCCCCGGTCCCGCCCCCAGTACCCCCGGCACCCCCGGCACCGAGAGCGCCGGAAGGCGCGAGAGCCTGGAGCAGGCGGTGGCCCGGCGCCTCGCGGAACGTTCCGCCGCCGACTGGGTGCCGCGGCTGCGTGCCGCCGGACTGCCCGCCGTCGAGGTCTGCTCGGACCTGGCCGCCCTGGAGGCCGACCCGCGCCTGAAGCCGCTCTTCCACCGGCGTGGCGCCGCCTTCCTCAACGCGCCGTGGAGGTTCGGCCGATGACCCGACCGGAGATCCACGACCAGGTCGCCCCCGAGCTGCGGGCCTGGTGGCGCGCGGCCGGGTACTGCCCGGACGCCGACCTCTTCGCGCTGTTCGACCGGCGCGCGGCCGAGCACCCGGAACGGCCCGCGGTGATCGATGACGAGACCACGGTCGACTACGCCACGCTGCGCCGTAGGTCGCTGGCCCTGGCCGCCGGGCTGAGCCGCGCCGGACTCCGGCCGGGCGAAGTGCTGTTCGCCCAACTGCCCTCCGGGTGGCGGGCGGTGGCCGTGGAGCTCGCGGCGGCGGCGCTGGGCGCGGTGGTGCTGCCCTTCCCCGTCGGACGGGACCGGCACGACACCGCGGCGGTGCTGGGTGCGTCGGCCGCCGCCGCGGTGGTCTGTCCGTCCTCCGCGGCGGCCGGCCTGCGGGATCTGACGAACCGGCGCGGGGAGTCGCGTACGGCGGCGGCAGGCTCGGCCGGGACTGGCACAGCGGAGGCAGGAACAGCGGAGGTACATGCGACCGAGAAGCCTACGACTGAGACGGGCGGGGCCGAGACCGGCACGGCCGGGGTACGGACGATCGTCACCAGCGGCCCGGCCGTCCCCGGCTGCCTCGACCTGGACACGCTGCTGCACGGGAAACCGCCTGCGGACCGCCCGGCCGCCGCCCCGGACCCGTGGGCCCCGGCCCGTATCGTCGTCTCCTCCGGTTCGGAGAGCACGCCCAAACTGGTGGCCTACTCCCACGAGGCGCTGGCCGGCGGCCGTGCGGGCCCGCTGGCCCACCTTCTCGGCGGCCGTCCGCAGGGCGCGCCGGGTCCGCTGCGCGGCTTCTTCCTCATCCCCCTGGCGACCTCGTTCGGCACCCTGGCGGCACCGGTGACGCTCGCCCGGCACGGGGGAACGGTGATCACCACGGCCAGGTTCGACGCGGACCGGGTCGCGCGGATGGTGGCCCGGCACCGCCCGACCCATCTGTTCGGCGTGCCCACCATGTTCCAACTGCTCCTGGACAGTGCCGAGCTGGCCGGAGCCGACACCTCGGAGCTGCGCGCGGTGGTCAGCGGCGGGGCCCGCCTGGACAGCCGTACGCGCGAACGCTGCCGTACGCGGTTCGGCTGCCCCGTCGTCAACTGCTACGGCGCGGCGGACGGGGTCAACTGCATGACGCGCCTGGACGATCCGGCCGGACTGGCGCACACCTGCGTCGGCCGTCCCGATCCTGACATCATCGCGATCCGCGTGGTCGACGGGACGACGGGCCGCGACGCGCCCGCCGGAGCCATGGGCGAGGTGTGGGGCCTGGGGCCGATGTCACCACTGGGGTACGTCGGCGCGCCGGACCGCGACCGCCGCTACCGGGTGGACGGCGGCTGGGTCCGCACCGGCGACCTGGGACTCTTCGATGCGGACGGCCGTCTGCACATCGCCGGGCGCCGCGACGAAGTCGTCATCCGCGGCGGCCGAAACCTCAGCCCGGTCGAGATCGAGCTGCTGCTCACCGGCCATCCGGGGGTGCGCCAGGCCGTGTGCGTCGGCGTGGACGACCCGCTGATGGGGGAGCGGCTGTGTGCCTGTGTGGTCCCGGCCACCGCGGTCGCCCCGCCCACCCTGGACGAGCTGAACACCTGGCTGGTCGGCGAACACGCCGTGGAGAAGGGCAAGCTGCCCGAACGGCTGGCGGTCGTCGCGGACCTGCCGTTCAGCGCGGCGGGCAAAGTGGACCGCCGTGCGCTGCGCCGCCAAGTGGCCGGCGCGCCGGACCGACCCGCCCCGCCGGCACCGTCCACCGCCCCCGGCCCTGACACCACCTGACACCAGGGCCGGGCGCCCCACACGACCGCCTACGAGATCACCCACGCAACCGCCCGCCCGACCCCCACGAGACCATCCACGTGCCGCGAACGTGCCCGCGAACATGCCGACCCACGAGCCCGCGTACATGCCCTCCTACGAGAACGCCTCGGCGAACCACTCCTCGACCACGGCCCGGAACCGCTCGGGCTCCTCGATGTGCGGGTAGTGACCGCTCTCGGGGAAGATGTGCAGTTGGGCCGAGGGGATCGCCTCCGCCAGCCGTTCGCTGTTCGCGGGCGGGCACTGCGGGTCGTGCCGGCCGACGATCACCAGCGTCGGCGCCTTGATCGCACCGAGCTCCGGTTCGAGGTCGAAGGCGGGCAGCTCACGCATGAAGGATGCCAGCCGCTCCTGGGAGTTGGCCGCCTCGTCCTCGGCCGGCGGGGCCGGGTTGCGCTCCGGGTCGGCCACCGAGAGCTGGAACAACCGCCGGGCCGACAGCGCCGGGTCCTGCGCCGCCAGCTTCATCGCCTCCGCGGCCTCCCCCGCCCGCGGGTGCCCGGGGTCGGCCAGACTCCCTTCCGTGAAACGCCGGCTGGCGGCGGTGCTGACCAGGACGAGTCCGCGGACCGCCGCCGGATCGCGCAGCGCGTGCAGCAGCGCCACCATGCCGCCGGTCGAGGAGCCGACCGCCACCCACGGCGGCAGCCCGAGCCCCTCCCGCATCGCCGACAGGTCCCCGGCGAACCCTTCCATGGTCAGATCGCGTTCGTCGCGTACCGGCCCGGAACCGCCCATCCCGCGCGGCGCGACCGCGTGCAGCCGCAGATGCGGCGTCAGGGCCCGGGCCAGTGAGCCGTTCGTACTCACCGACCGGTACTGATGACACAGCACGCCGGGCTGACCGGCCCCTTCCACCGTGTAGGCCAGCTCCCCGCCGGGCACCGGCACGCGCGTACTCATGGACGACCTCCATCGCTGCGAAGCAGTCGTGAACGGACACCACCGATACGTCCTGAGCACTGTACCGACAAGTTCCGTCCACGCAGCGGAGGTTGGGCAACGCCACGCTTCATCGACGGCCCGGAATCCCCCACGTGCCCACAAAAGGGCCGATCCCTGCGCACCCGAAGCAGCGAAAGGCGGCACCTGTCCGGGACAGTTGAGTCATGCGGTCCTGACCTGCCAGGACACCTCAAAGCCTGTCCGGGACATGTCCCGGACAGGCTTCTGCGTAGACGCCCCGGACCCGGCTTGCCAGGCTCCCGGTTGCACACAGCGCACACCCGGAGAAGGGACATCTCATGCAGCACGGCTTACGTCGCGGCATTGTCACCGCGGCTGTCACCGCGACCGCTCTCATGACGCTGAGCAGCCAGGCCGGCGCGACCGCCCTCGGCGGCGTGTACGGGAAGTCGAGGTCCGGATGCTCGGAGGCGAGCGGCACCTACAACTACTACGACACCGACAAGGTCACGCCCAACGGCAACAAACTCTATGACGCCGTCCTCACCATCACGGCCAAGGACCTGTGCCCGGGCGATCCCCGGCACAACGCCGCCCGGGTGAACATCGCGTACTGGAAGTACGAGGGCGGGCTGGAGAAATGGCACACCTGGGAGAAGCTCGCCCAGAACAGCACCCAGACCAAGAAGCCGAAAAACGTGTGGAACCTGATCATCGAGGTCTGCGACTGGAATCCGAACGACGGTAAGGACAAGTGCGCCAGGGTGGCGTAGGGCGGCGCCCGACGGTTCTCTGATGCCGCTGCCGAGGCGCCGACGGCTCGCGGAGACTCCAGGCGCCCGGGCGGCGGGCCGCGGTCGGCCCCCGCCCGGGCGCCTGACCGCGGGCCCGGCTCCGCTCCCGGTACACCGAAGAGATCGGGAGCGACGAACTGAGGGCTTTGGTACGCCCGTACGCCGACCGGGGCCCTCGCCGAGACCGGCCGGCTGGCGCCGCTCCCACTGTCTGGGAAAAGACCCGCTGACGGCCCGTCAGCGCTGAAGTTCGGTGACCCATGCCGTCAGGCCGGCCAGGAAGCCCGCGCGGTCGCGTGCGGACAGGCCGTCCAGGGCGCGCAGCAGGGTCTCCGACCGCGCGGTGACGAAGCGCTCGAACGCCGGGCGGTACTCCTCGGCGAGGGTGACCAGGATGCGGCGCCGGTTGGCGGGGTCCTCCTCGCGGCGTACGATCCCGGCCCGGCTCAGGGCGCCGACCAGCTCGCTGGCGGTCGGCACCGAGACCTGCATCCGGCGGGCCAGTTCCGTCACGGTCAGCGGCTGCCCGGCCAGCAGTTGCGCCAGGACCGCCCCGTGGCGCGCGGTCATCCCGTGCGACTCCATCGTCCCGCGCAGCGGTTCCGGAGTGATGTCCTGGACCAGCGACCTGCGGAAGAACGGGGCCAGCAGCGGGATGAGTCCGACGATCTCGATGTCCTCGGGGGTGGGCACCCGGGGCACCCGCGCGGGTTCCTCCGCAAGCTCCCGTTCGCCCTTCCCGGGCCGGCTCGTGTCAGGCATACTGTGATTCTAATGGTTTGGATAACCAAACTGTTGGTTTCTTCGAAAGGTGGCAGTCCATGCCGTCGATCAGCTACCACGACGCCGTGAACGACGCGCTGGAGCGCATGCGTGACCTGGGCTACGAACGCGGGGTGGGGGTCGACCTCGCCAATCACGGCCCCATGGGGGCCGAGGCGCTGGCCCTGCTGGGGCAGGAGGACGAGGTGTCCCGCTGGGTGGAGCGGTACCGGCGCGCCATGTCCCACCACGAACCGCCCGCCGCCCGCTTCGCCATCGACCCGGCCGACGAAGCCTCCTGGCGGCCCGCGCTGGGCGCCTTCGACCGGGCCGGCGACTGGGAACGGCTCTTCGCCCGCGAACTGGCCGACGCCCCCTGGCGCGAGGTGCTCGTGCGCTGGTGGCCACGGCTGCTGCCGGGGCTGTTCGCCGGCCTGACCCACGGCCTCATCCGTACCGCCCACGCCGTACGCGGCCTGTACGGCGCGGCCGGCCGGCCCACCCCGCTCCAGCTCGACGAGCTGGCGCGCGGCCTGGCCTACTGGGCCGCCCGCTACGTACAACTGCCGGGACAGGCCCGGCTGACCGGCTCACGGCAGCTCGCGGAGGCGATCGCCGCGCTGCCCCGGATGCCGCACAACGGCCCGAAAGGCCCCGAAATGGCCCGGCACCGCCTGGAGACCCTGGAGCGGATACCGGGTTACGGGCCGGCCCTGGAGACCCTCGCCGCCGACCAGGCGCCACGGCTGCTGAGCGAGATGACGACGCAGTTCGCCGACGTGTACCTCGGCCACCCCGAGATCTTCCCGGTCCCGCTCATCCACGGCGTCACCGCGCCCGCCGCCGCCCGCATCGTCCTGCCGCACCTCCCGGCGCACCTGCACGAACCGACCCTGGCCGCACTCTGGCAGGTGCACACCGCCTTCCTGCTGGCCTTCACCACCGACCGGCGCGACGAGGGCACCACCGCCTGGCGCGCGGAGGTGGCCGACGTCCCGCCCCTGGACGAGCTGGGCGCCCGCGCGGCCGAGCACGGTGACGAGCACGTCATCAAGTTCACCGAGGCGTGCCTGCGCGAGTACGCCCTGCGCCCCGACCCGCGCTTCCCGGCGGCGGCTGCCGCCGCGATGCGCCGCATCCCCCGCCTGAACTCCGGTGGAGGCGCCGGCCTCCTGTGAACCCCCGGAGCAGGGTGTACATAAGTGCACCACCTGTCGGGTTGTCAGGTGCAGTGGATTGTGAGGCCCGGCACGGCATCGTCGGTGACGCATCTTTTCGAACCGACGAGGACCAGGTGACATGCGCACAGCCGGTATACCGATCCACGACAAGAGCGGCGGCCCCCGGGCCGGCGGGGTGGCGACCATGGCGGGTGTCTTCCTCGCGGTCGCGTTCGTGGGGCGGGGGCCCTGGGAGCCGTACAGCCGGCGACCGGCATCCCCGGCGAGGTCCTCCAGCTCACCCAGTTCGGACCGGCACTCGGAGTGGCGGTGGTCGCGCTGCTGTGGCGGGCCAGGACCCGGGCCCTGTTCACCGGCCCGGCGGGCGGCGGGGCCCGTAGCGGTGTCCACAAAGGCGCCCGTGGTCCGCTGCTGCTCGCCACGGCACCGCTGATCATCGCCGCGTGCGTGGCCGCGTACGGCATCGTCTGCGGCGACGCCCGGTTCACCCGCCCCGGCGCGCTGGACCACCCGTTCGCGCTGATCGTGGTGGCGCAGTTCATCGGCGCCTGCGGCGAGGAGATCGGCTGGCGGTGCCTGCTCCAGCCGCTGCTGCGCACCCGGTTCGGCCCGATCGCCTCATCGGTCGTGGTGGGCGCGCTGTGGGGGGTGTGGCACGTGCAGGTCTTCGCACGGGACCCGCGGTACGCGGGGTCGTTCCTGCTGGCGGCCGTGGCCATGTCGGTCGTGCTGGGGCTCGCCCTGGACCGGACCGGCCCGTCCCGGCTGCCGCTGGCCGGCGGCTTCCACGCCCTGATCAACCTCGGCCTGCTGCTGTTCATGGACGAGGAGTCCGGCGCGGTGGCCCCCATGGCGCTCTTCGGAGCGGCGTGCCTGGTGGCCGCGCTCGTATGGACCGGTGCGGGGGAGGCGCGGGCCAGGGCCTGGAACCGGACTCGGAACCGGGCGCTGGACGGGAGGCGCATCCGGTCTGGAATACGGACCCGGACCGAGACCCGATCTTAGGGCCGAATCCACACAATCGGCGCAAATGACGCGCTCCCGTTCACCCGACGGCGATGGCCGCAGGGCGAACGGGAGCAGTCGGCTGCCAGAGGTACCGGAGGAAACCGGAGGAAACCTCAGGAAGGGGTCAGGCCACCGGGGCCGGGTACGTCGGGTACTCCACCCCGGAGACGTGCTGGACGACGCGGATGACCTGGCACGAGTAGCCGAACTCGTTGTCGTACCACAGGTAGAGGATCGCGTTGTCACCCTCGACCTTGGTGGCGCCGGCATCCACGATCGAGGCGTGGCGCGAGCCGATGAAGTCGCTGGAAACCGCGTCGGGGGCGCTGATGAAGTCGATCTGGCGCTTGAGCGGCGAGGTCAGCGACACGTTGCGGAGGTGGTCCAGGACCTCCTTGCGGGTGGTCTCGCGGGCGAGCTGGAGGTTGAGGATCGCGATCGAGACGTCCGGCACCGGGACGCGGATCGAGCTGCCGGTGATCTTCGCCTGGAGGTCGGGCAGCGCCTTGGCGACGGCGGAGGCGGCACCGGTCTCGGTGATCACCATGTTCAGTGGCGCGGAGCGACCGCGACGGTCCGCCTTGTGGAAGTTGTCCAGCAGGTTCTGGTCGTTGGTGAACGAGTGGACGGTCTCCACGTGGCCGCGCAGCACGCCGTACTCGTCCGCCATCGCCTTCAGCGGCGGGACGATCGCGTTGGTGGTGCAGGACGCGCAGGACAGGATCCGCTCGTCCGGCTTGATCATGTCGTGGTTGACGCCGTGCACGATGTTGGGGACGTCGCCCTTGCCCGGTGCGGTCAGGACGACCTTGTCGATGCCGGGGCGCAGGTGCTTGGACAGGCCCTGGCGGTCGCGCCACTTGCCGGTGTTGTCGATGAGGATGGCGTCCTTGATGCCGTACGCCGTGTAGTCGACCTCCGACGGGTCGTTGGCGTAGATCATCTTGATCTCGTTGCCGTTGGCGATGATCGTGCCGTTGGCCTCGTCGACGGTGATCGTGCCCTGGAACTGGCCGTGGATGGAGTCGCGGCGCAGCAGCGACGCACGCTTGATGATGTCCTGGTCACCACCGGCGCGGACGACGATGGCACGCAGCCGCAGCCCGTTGCCGGAGCCGGCCTTCTCGATGAGCAGACGGGCGACGAGCCGGCCGATGCGGCCGAAGCCGTACAGGACGACGTCGCGCGGCTCGCGGCGCTCGATCTTGTCGGCGCCCGTGGCGCCGGCGACGGCCTCGGCGGTGAACTCCTGGACCGACAGACCGCGGTCGTCGGCCCCGTAGGTCGCGGCGAGCATCCCGATGTCGATCTGGGACGGGCCGAGGTCGAGCGTGGTCAGGGCCTGGAGGAACGGCAGCGTGTCGGTGACGGAGAGCTCCTCACCGGCTATCTGCCGGGCGAACCGGTGGGTCTTGAGGATGCTGACCACCGACTTGTTCACCAGGGAGCGGCTGTGCAGCAGGACGGTGACGTCCCGCTCGCGGTGCAGCTTCCCGATGATCGGGATCATCGACTCCGCGATCTCTTCGCGGTTCTTCCAGTTTGTGAACGAGTCGTCGTTGACAGTCACAGATCCATCTTTCGAGCTAGGCGGCGCTCACATGTTAACCCCCTGCTGCTCCGGTCCTTCAAGCAGGGCCGTCGGAACCAGAGGTCGCAGTGGTGGGCGGGCGGGGCCCCGGCGGACGGGCCGTACGGCGTGCGGGGCGAAACCCGGCGGGGTGCCGGCGGTGGTCCTGCGGATGGTGGTTCCGTCGATCTGTCCTGGCGGTCGGCTCAGGCGGTCGCGTCCATCCCGTTCGCCCCGTCCGTTCCGATCGCCCTGTTCTCCCTGTTCTCCCCGTTCATCCCGTTTGCTCCGTCCATCCCGTCCCATTGGAACGGGATGTTGTGCCAGGGGCCGGACAGGTCCTTCATGAGAATGCGGTGGGGCGAGAGCGCCGAGCTGTACATGTGCCCGAAGGATTCTTCGTCGAAGCGCAGGGCCCGGCCGAGGATGTAGCCCGCCGAGAACTCCTGCCAGGAGGAGTAGTGCATACGGCACAGCTCGCCCGCGCGGATCACGGCCTTTTCGGCCTCGGCCCGCTCGGCGAACCGGGCGCCCAGGCCCCAGCGGGCGAAGTTGACGGCGCGTCCGAAGTCGTAGCCGAGCGCCGAGACGACGTACCCGTCGGGAGGCAGGATGCCGTCGGCGCGGAAACGGGACTCGTACCGCACGATCTGGCCGATGAGGGACATCGCCTCGGCGACCGTCTCCTCGTCCCCTTCCTGCTGCCGCAGGTTGGTGGCCGTCACCTGCCGCCAGACCTGCGGGTCGGTGTGCGCGCCGGGCCGCCGGCGGGCGATCTCGCGGCGCACCATGAGCGCGAACTCCGGCAGCGGCGGGCTGTTACGGCCCTCCAGGAGGTACGTGAGCTGCTCCAGCCAGCCCTGCCGGTCGGTCACGTCCCACGAGTCGCGCAGGATCTCCACGTCCCGCCGGTAGTCGCTGTAGACGTCGCCCAGGTCGTTCCACAGCACCTGATTGTGTACGGCCAGATGCGTGCCGCAGGCCAGGCCGTGCGCGAGCGGGCCGTGAAGCGGGCCGGAGTACTTGGTGATCAGTTCGTCGTCGTCGTGCCCGCGCCGCGGTACGTCCTCCGCCAGGGCGTCCCAGTCCTCGTCCTGGCCGCGGTATCCGGGGAAGTACGCCCCGGCGGGTGTGCCGGGGTTGACCAGGAGGCCGGGCACCCGGCCGTGCTCGTCCACCTCGTCCTCCTCGCGGGACGGCAGCAGTTCGACGCTGCACTGCACGAGGCCGGGGCGGGGCTCGGGCAACTGGCCGCGGGTGTGCACGACGAAGCACCGGTCGCCGTCGGGCCCGTCGAACAGCAGCATCGACGCTTCCCCGGCCAACTCGTCGACGTCCTCCTTCAGCACGTAGGTGAAGGTCTGCGCCGCCAGCAGCACGCGCTTGTAGGCGTCCCAGTCGCCGCGCGACTTGGCCTCGTACAGATCGAGTTCGACGTCCGTCGGCGGTATCCAGCCGTTCGCCATGCTTCCCCGCTCCCCCTGTGCTTCCTGTGTTTCTTGTGTTTTCTGTGATTTCCGGTGCCTGCGTGGCTCCTGGGAACGGACCGACCCTAGCGGGCGGACGGCTCACGCGGACGACCAGGCTCGGCGGCGGGAGGGGAGCGGCAGCCCGTCGCGCGGGACGCCGTGCGGAGCATCGGGTCGCTCAGCCCCGGAACGGCTGGTACGTGAGTTGTTTGAGGCGGCGCAGGAACGGCATGGTCTCCACGTGCTCGACCCCGTCGAGTACGCCGATCCCACCGCTCAGATAGCTGTAGAGGTGGGCGGTGTCGCGGGTGACCGCGACGGCCATCAGGTTGGACGGGCCCGTGGTCGCCGCGGCGTAGACGATCTCGGGGTGGGCGGCGACGGCCTCACCGACCGCGTCCAGGGAGCGGGGCGCGGCGGTGATGCTCAGCATCGCCGCGTTGTGGAAGCCGAACCGCCCGGAGTCGAACTCGACGTCGAGGTAGATCGCCCGGGAGCCGATGAGCTGGGCCAGCCTGCGCTTGACCGCGGATTCCGATCGGCCGGACGCCTTCTGGAGCTCCGGATACGTCGCGCGGCCGTCCTGTTCGAGGACGGCGACCAGCGGCTCGTCCTCCTCGGTGATCCGCGCATCTCCGGGGCGGGGGTGCGGTTCGGGGGCGAGCGCGGCGGCCTGGGCGGCGGTGAGCGCGCCGCTCTTGGCGACCCAGCCGGCCGGCCCGTAGAAGCGGTGCAGCAGTTGGTGGGCGCGGATCTCCACGATGTGCGGGGTGCGCGGCAGCTTGC
Organism: Streptomyces sp. MST-110588; assembly: GCF_022695595.1. Lineage (NCBI taxonomy): Bacteria > Bacillati > Actinomycetota > Actinomycetes > Kitasatosporales > Streptomycetaceae > Streptomyces > Streptomyces sp. MST-110588. The sequence goes on along the minus strand of NZ_CP074380.1, from coordinate 234,600 downwards.
CGAGCAGCAGCTCGTCGCTCTCGCCACGGGTACGCGAACGGATCGTGCAGGCCACCTCCGTACCGCCGGAGGTGAGGCCGACCCACGCCGTGCCGGGGCGTCTGGCCAGGGCCTCCGCGATGGCCGACGCACCGTCAGGTGTACAGCGCAGCCGCAGCATCCAGTGTTCCAGGCCCGAGCGGGCGGTGGCGCAGCGGACGGCGACGACCCGTAGCCCCGCCTCGGACCGCAGCTTGCGGAAGCGGCGCGCCACGGTCTGGTCGGAGACGCCCAATACGGCGGCGATCCGGCTGAAAGGGGCCCGGGCGTCGATCTCCAGGGCGTGCAGGAGCTTCAGGTCGATGTCATCGAAAGTGTGGGATTCCATTGCCAAGTCCCCTCCTGATGTCGGATTCCTGCGCGAGGGCCGCTCTGACCGGTGACATCCTCCGCGGTCATCCGATCGTACGGGAGCGGTCGCCGACCGGGGCGCGCCGGTTCGTACGAGGTCTTGCGAAGCCGTACGAAGCCGTACGAGGACATACGAAGTCACGCAGGGAGAAGAACATGCGCAAGTGGGGGCCGCTCGTCGCGGTCTGTCTGGGGACGTTCATGCTGCTGCTCGACGTCTCGATCGTCGTGGTGGCGCTGCCCGACATGGCGCGGGCGCTCAACGCCTCGCTGCCCGACCTGCAATGGGTCATCGACGGCTACGCGCTGGCGCTGGCCGCGCTGCTGCTGGGCACCGGCGCCGCCGCCGACCTGCTGGGCCGGCGCCGGGTCCATCTGGCGGGCGTCGCGCTCTTCGCGGCGGCCTCGCTGGCCTGCGGCCTGGCGGCCTCGCCGGTCGCGCTGGTGGCCGCACGCGCAGTCCAAGGACTGGGCGCCGCCGCGATGTTCGCGACCACGCTGCCGCTCCTGGCCTCGGTGTACCAGGGCAGGGAGCGCTCGGTCGCGCTCGGGCTGTGGGGCGCGGTCAGCGGGGCCGGGGCGGCGATCGGCCCGGTGGTCGGCGGGCTGCTGACCGCGGGGCCGGGCTGGCGGTGGATCTTCTTCATCAATCTGCCGGTCAGCGTGGCGGCGATCTGGATGACCCGGCACACCGTGCCCGAGTCGCGGGCGGCGCGGGGCGGACGGATCGACTGGGCGGGCACGGTGGCGTTCGCGTGCTTCGCGGGGACGACGACGTACGCGGCCGTACGGGCGGGCAGCCTCGGGTGGACCTCGGCACGCACCCTGACCACGCTGGGGATCGCGGCGCTGGCGCTGCTGGTCTTCGTATGCGTCGAGCGCCGGGCCGCTCACCCGCTGCTGGACCTGTCGCTGTTCCGCAAGCCCGCGTTCCTGGGCGTCATGGCGGGGGCGCTGGCCTACAACGCGGCGGCCTTCGCCGTACTGCCCTACCTCTCCATCTGGCTGCAGACGGTGCTCGGGCTCAGCCCCGTGCAGGGCGGGCTGGCCGTGCTGCCGCTGGCCGCGCTGTCCTTCGTGGTGGCGGCCGTCGGCGGCCGGCTGCTGCACGCAGTGGCGCCGCGCCTGACGATCGGTACGGGGCTGGCGCTGATCGGCGCCGGCGCGCTCGCCCAGGCCGTACTGGACGCCGGCTCCTCGTGGACGGCCCTGCTGCCCGGCCTGCTGCTGGCGGGGTGCGGCGCGGGGCTGGTGGCTCCGGCACTGGCGGGTGCGGCGCTCGCCGCGGTACCGGCCGAGCGGGCGGGCATGGCGGGCGGCGCGGTCAACACCTTCCGGCAGCTCGGGTACGCCTTCGGGGTCGCCGGTTTCGGCGCGGTGGTGACCTCCCGCATGCAGGACACGCTCACCCCTGAGCAGGCCCATGCCCTCGCCGGCGGCGACGCGTCCGCGCTGCGCGCCGCGGGACTGGCCGAACGCGCGCTGCGGACGGCGTTCACCTCGGGGCTGAACGCGGCCTCACTCCTGGCCGGAGTCATCGGGCTGCTCGCCGCGGCCGTGGTCCTGGTACTCGTACGGGAACCCCGCGGCTCCCGCAGTTCCCAGGGCTTGCGCAGTTCCCGCGGCTCCGTACGGGAGGCGCCTGAGACCCGGAGGGCGCCGGAAAGCGTGGAGGCCCCGTCGGGGGTCCGGCGGAGCCTCCACGAGGCGACGGCGCTCGCTCAGGACTGTGGGCGCCGGCCGTGATTGGCTCCGTTCTTGCGGCGGGCCTTCTTCTTACGACGTCGCTTCGACGACATGACGTCTCCTCTCCGGTCGGCTCTCCGTGACATGGGCACCTTTCACCGAATTTCTACCATTTCATACCGGTATCTCGCTCGGTGATCACGGGACCGGCTACCCCACCGCTACGACGCCACTCCTGTCGTGAAACACCTCACGTGACGCAGCCGTGCCGACGGAGCCGCTCGACGCCGCTTGACCCTTCCACCGTGTCAAGGCTGCACTGCGGCGTGCCACGCGCCGCGCACGACGTACGACACACGTACGGACTGCGTACCGTCCAGAGACGTACCGGCTCCAGGTGCCTCCAGGCGGCCGGCGATCCGGGGAGGCGGGTGGAACGGCCGAGGCGGTCGCACCCTTGGTTTCGAGGGCGCGACCGCCTCTTTCCGTGTGGGGAGGTCGATCAGGTTATTTGGCGCAGTAGCGGCCCTTGCCGTCCGGGCCTCCGTGCTCGGCGGGGCAGCGCGTGAAGACATCGGCCCGCGGCCCGTAGCCCTCCGCCTGGATCACCAGGTGGTCGGTCGGGGCCTTGGCGGTTCCGATCGGGAGTTTCCAGGTGTAGGTGTAGCCGTCGACGGTGGGGGCCGCACTTCCCAGGGGTGATGACCAGGACCATTCGCCGTGGGTGCCGGTGTAGGCCATCAGGGTGTTGTTCTCCAGCATGTACGCGGCGCAGACGTAGCCCCATTGGCTGTAGTTGATGGGCCAGCACCGCTTGTCGTTGCCGTGGGCTTCGTCCGTCCAGATGTAGATGCGGCGGAAGGAGTAGGGGACGTAGAAGTCCGCTGACACGGTGGTGGAGTCCGCTGTGGCGCCGATCTTGACGTTGCCGACGGTTCGGCCGCCGGGCAGGGACTTGGTCTTGACCGTGACGCTGTTGCTGGCCGCCGATTCCTGGCCGTGGGAGTTCTGCGCGTTGACGGACAGGGTGTAGGAGGTGCCGCCGGGTTCCAGCCCGCCCAGGGTCGTCTTGTGCATGGAGGAGGGCAGGACCGCCGCGATGCCGCCGTTGACGCGGACCACGTAGTGGGTGGCGTCGGCGACCGGTTGCCAGTCCAGGGTGGTGGAGCTGTAGTCGGTGCCGGTGGCCTGCAGGGCGCCGGGGGCCGCGGGGGCGGGGCCGACGGGGCGGGGATAGTCCTTCGTCGCCGCCCTGGGCGTGCCCCCGGGGACGGCGGCCTGCAGCGCGGTCAGGTAGTCGGCGCTGGGCTGCTGGTCATAGGGGTTGGGCATGACGTCATCGGTGATCTGTATGTATCCGGCGCCGCGTTCCCGGGAGGCCTTGGCCGTGCGGTCGATGCCGTCGGCGGGGACGTCGTAGATGATGTGCCAGATCTCCGAGGAGCTCTTGGGCGTCCAGCCCAGTGGCTTGTAGTTCAGCTCGGGGTTGTCGGCCTTGCCGAAGTAGCCGGCATAGCTGCCCTCGTAGGTCAGCAGGATGTCGGCGCTGCCCTCGTAGCACTGGGGCACGATGGTGCCGGGGTTCAGCACCGTCAGCGCACCGCGGTGCATGCCCTTGACGTAGTCGTTGACCTCGCTGTAGAGGGCGGGGAACTCGTTGTTGGTGCCGCACTCGTTGAAGCCGTCGTCGAAGAAGATGCCGTCGATGCTGGAGCCGTAGAGCTTGTACCAGGTGTTGACATCCTGCTCGATCTGGGCGACCCAGTCGGCCGGTTCGAGCGAGCCGAGCCGGGTGCGGCGGTTGTCCGCCCGGCCGAAGTAGCCGGTGTCCACGTAGCCCAGGATCCGCTTGCCGGAGGCATGCGCCCGGTCGATGACCTTGCGCCATTCCTCGACGGGCTGGGAGCCGGGGCCGTTGAGGACATTGGCGACCAGCACGCTCATCTTGTCCGAGGAGGCACGGGTCATCCGGTCCCACGCCTTGGGGTCACCGACGGGGCTGGTGTAGGCGGCCACCGCGATCTGCTGGCCGAAGCCGTCGTCCGTGCTGCCGCCGGTGCTGCCGCCGTCGCCGGCTCGTGGTTCCGTGACCCAGTCCATGACGAGGGCCCAGCGGATGGCGTCCTCGAACGCCTCGGCGATCTTCTTGTTGCCGGAGTCGTTCGGCGTCAGTCCGTCACCGGACAGGTCCTCGGTGGTCATGGCGCCGGTGTCGGCCAGGACGACGTGCCGTCCCGCGCTCTGCCAGGCGCCGACCATCTTGCGGATCTCGGCGTTGTAGGCGGTGATCCGGGCCTGGACGACGGGGTCGGTGGCGGGACCCAGGGTGGCGAGTGCCACGACCGTGCCCGGGTTGTCCTTCTCGATCTGGTCGACCAGGTCCTTCAGCCGCTGCGCGGCGCCGTCCTGCTTGCCGTCCCGCATGTCGTACGTGCCGGCCTGCAGCGTCACGATGTTGGGCCGGTACTTCGGCAGGGCGGTCGTGGACCGCTTGGCGATGGCGCTGATCTGCTCGCCGGGAGCGCCCTCGTAGGCCGGGACCCCCTTCTGCCCCGTGGAGCCGGAGCCGACGAAGTCCACCGGAACGTCCCGCTTCTTGGAGACGAGCGTGATCAGGGCATAGAGCGAGCCGGCCAGGGTGGCGCCATAGCCGATCTTCTCGGCGGTGCCGAAGGTCGAGTCGCCCAGCGGCATCACCTTCAGCTCGGGCGGTTCCGCCGCCGCCCGCATGCCGTTCCACCACACGGGGTAGTGGTCGCTGCTGCCTCCGTTCATACGGCTCGCGGTGGCATCGCCGGCATTCGTGTCGGAGCTGACGAAGTAGTCCAGTTCGTTGCCGCTCTGATGGGTGGGAAGTCCGGAGTTGTAGACGCGGGCGCCGACCGGGAAGGCGCCCCGGCGTTGCAGCGTCCGCGGTTCGACGTTGAAGTCGCCGCCGGCCGTCCAGCGGTACTGCGCGCCCCAGGAGCGGACGGAGTCGCGGATCGCCGTCAGCAGGGTGTTGGAGTCACCGCCGCCGCCCGACAGGCCGTGCACGTTGAAGTACCAGTCGTCTCCGAACCGGACCCCCAGCGCGGCCCGGCCCCGCTGGACCGGATTGGTGACGACGCGTACCTCGTCGGGCTGGTCATGGGTGATGGTCGCCAGGTTCACCCGGCCGCCTTGGCCCCGGCCGCCGTTGTCGTCGGTCTGGATGAAGAAGACGTGGTACGGGCTGGGCTGCAGCCGGCTGCTGAACGGTTGCCAGGTCGAGTGCCGGACGGTGTCACCGTCCGCGGTGGTGACGTCCGGCTGGTGGGTGGCGTGGCTCGGGCCCTGGGGCCCGGCTTCCTGGATCAGGACGATCTCGGCGGACCTGGCGTAGCCCTGGACCTGCGAGGACCACTTGCTGGCCGTCGCGTCGTCCTCGCCCTGGATGTTGTTTGTGATGATTGACGTCTGCCGCAACGGCGCCGCGGCAGCGGGGGAAGCTCCTGGTGCCACGACGAGTGCCGTGCCCAGAATCGATAGCGTCACCAGTGCCGCCCTGGGTCTGGTAACCAGACGCAGCCGGGCCAGTGCGCCGGTGAGGTGTTTCTTTACGTTCACCACAGCAAGATTAATGGACTTTACATCTATGTGCTCTGCATGATCGAGCGGCATACGGCATCCTGCGGCGCACAAGGTGTTCTGTCCACGGAGGTTGGCGACGCAGGTCTCGGTGTGGGGACCTTGAAATGAGTGAAGGCCCTCTGGCTCGGTGTGGATTGCGACATCTGCACAGTTATCTGCACTACGTCTCCTCGTTGGTCTCGGTGTTGGTACCCGAGTTCAACGAGGAGAGAGCAAGTGGACCTGCGGCGTGAGCTGATGGAGGGGCGAGCGGACATCCCCCGTGTCGGGACGGTAGTTCCGGCGAGGAGGGTGCACCCTCCGTACATCGTGCTCAACGGGTACGACGACGAGATTGAACCGGCCACGGCGTACCTGCGGGACCTGGCCCTGCACGACAGCAGCCCGCTGACGGTCCGCAGCTACGGGTACGGGCTGCTGCGCTGGTTCCGCCTGCTGTGGCTGCTCGGGGTCGGTTGGGAGAAGGCGACCGAGGCCGAGACCGCGGTGCTGGCCGGGTGGCTGCGGACCGCGCCGAACCCTCAACGACAGCGCAAGTCGGCTGGTGGCCCGGCTCCGGGCTCGGTGAACCTGCGCACTGGGAAGCCGGTCCTGCGTGCCGGCTACGCGCCGCGGACGATCAACCACGCGCTGTCGGTGGTCAGCGGGTTCTACGAGTTCCACGCGCACCAGGGCAACGGCCCGGTCACCAACCCGGTCCCGGTTTCCCCGCAGCGGCGCCGCGTCCTGGCCCATCGCAGTCCGCTGGAACTGAGGCCGGTACTGGGCCGGGCCCGGCTGCACCAGAAGGTGGCAGACCGGCCGCCGCGGTCGATCCCCGATCACTTGTGGGACGAGCTGTTCGAGCGCATGGGATGCGAGCGCGACCGCGCCCTGCTGGAGTTCTACGTCTCCAGCGGGGCCCGTGCCGAGGAATTGCTCGGCGTCGGCATCGGTGATCTGGACTGGGCTGGCCAGCGCGTCTACGTGATCTCGAAGGGGTCGCGGGAGCGTCAGCCTATTCCGGCCTCGCCTCAGGCGTTCGTGCGGTTGGCCCGCTACCTCGACGAGATCGGTACCCCGCCCGCGGACGAGCCCCTGTGGCGGGCTCGCCGAGGGGCAGACCGGCCCTTGTCCTACTGGGCGATGCGGCGCATCATGCAGCGCGTCAACGAGGTGTTGGGCACCAACTGGACGCTGCACGACCTGCGGCACACCGCCGCGAGCCGTATGGCCAACGGCGGCAAGCTCACGCTGCCCGAGGTGCAAGCCATCCTGCGGCACACCAACATCCAGACCACCAGCCGCTACCTGACGGTGCGCGTCGAGGAGCTTTTCGACAAGCTCACCGAGCACTACAACACTCCGCGCGTCGAACGGAGCTACCCCACCGGCTACAACGCCGACGACATCGCGGCGGTGTTCGGTGCCTAAATCCCGTCTCAGCACCACCACGGGGGCCAGCCGACGGCATGGCCCGGTTGCCGAAGGTCTGGACTTCGCCAGCCGATTCGTCGGAGGAACCATCACGCCCGAACCAGCCGTCGCTGCTGCACCGCCACGCCCGCACGGCGAGCTCGCCTCCGCCTCCGCCGCTCACATCTCCCGACTTGCCGCCACAGTCTGGATGGACGCGGACAAGGTGACCCGATCCCAGCGAGCGCAGGCCACCGAATGTGTCTTGCAGTACCTGCGTGACTTTACCGGTCAGACATGGCAGGAGCGATGGGATGCCAGCCCCATCGGACGGGGACAGGTCGCCGCGAACACGCTCGGAACTCGACGCTCCACGGGCGTGGCCATCACCCCGGGGGTGCGGGCGCTCTACTGCCTGCGCGTCATCCAACCGACCCTTGTCACCTTCCGGCGCAACGTGTTGCACAACTTCGCGCCGATGTTCGTCGCCGCCCAGGACGACCCGCTCCTGGACAAGTACGCCGCACAGGTTCAGGCGCAACCGATGCGGCACGTCCACCGTCGAGAGGCCATGGCCGAGCTGTGCACCCTCCTAGCGGTCCAGGGAGTGGCACTGAGCGATGTGACTCCGGCAGCGGTGCTGCATTTCACTCAGGAAAACCGCCGGGCCCGCAGCGTCCTGCAGCCGGGGAACAAGGTGGCGAACCGGCTGGTCGGCCAAGGGATGTGGAACGTCCTGCATGCCATGGGGCACTTCCCGCCCGCCACGCCGCCCACGCTCCGAGCCGCTCTGATGCGGGGCCAACGCACCGTCGAGGAGATGGTCGCCCAGTACCCCATCCGCAATCAGGCGGTGCGGGCTCTGCTGATCGACTACTTCACGCGTCGCCGGGCCGACACCGACTACTCCACGCTGAAGAACCTCGTCTTGCTGGTCGCCCACCACTTCTGGGAGAAGATCGAGCGCGTCAACCCCAACCAAGCTGATCTGCGGATCTCCCCCGAGCACTACGCGACCTGGCGGCAGATGATCACCGTCAAGGACAACGGCAAGCCTCGTGCCGGCCAGGACAGCATCATCATCGCCGTCCGAAGCTTCTACTTCGACCTGCACACCTGGGCCGCCGAGGAACCGGAACGCTGGGCAGCGTGGGTCGCCCCTTGTCCTGTTCCCCCCAGCGAACTCCACGGCCTCGGCACTCGCCGCCGTCGGATCAACGAACGCTCAGCCAACCGCACCCGTCAGCGCCAGCCCCTGCTGCCCGCCCTGGTCGACCACGTGAGACGCGCTACGACCGTGCCCGCCTGCTGCTGGAGCGGGCCAACAAGGCAGCGGACGGAGAAGTCTTCACCCATGACGGGACCGACTACCGCCGCGTCATCACCGAAGCCGACCGCAAGCTCCTCCGCCACGGCGACGCGGTCCCGACCCGCGTCATCGAAGAGACCAGCGGCCAGATCATCCACATCGGAACCGACGAAGAAACAGCCTTCTGGGAGTGGGCCGCAGTCGAGACCCTGCGGCACTCCGGAGTGCGGGTGGAAGAACTCATCGAGCTCACCCACCTCAGCGTTCGGCAATACCAGCGGGCAAACGGAGAGGTCATCGCACTGCTGGTGATCGCACCATCGAAGACCGACCGCGAACGCGTGATTCCGATGTCCGCCGAACTCTTCCACGTCATCGCATCCATCATCCGCCGGCACACCCGCACAGGCCGCCCGATCCCCCTCGTCAGTCGGTACGACCCGCACGACAAGGAGTGGAGCGCACCCATGCCTTTCCTCTTCCAACGGCAGAACGGCACCACGCCCGCCGTGTTCTGCACCGGCACCATCCAAGAGATGATCAGTCGGCGCGGCCACGCCCTTGCCGAAGTCCATCCCGGCTTTCGCGGATTGAAGTTCACCCCGCACGACTTCCGAAGGATCTTCGCCACCGAACTCGTCAACAGCGGCCTGCCGATCCACATCGGAGCGGCCCTGTTGGGTCACCTCAACATCCAGACCACCCGTGGTTACGTCGCGGTCTTCGACGAGGACGTCGTCCGCCACTACCAGGAGCATCTGCACCACCGCCGCCAGATTCGACCTGAGGGCGAGTACCGCGACACGACGGACCAGGAATGGGGGAGTTCGAGGAGCACTTCGACCGACGCAAGGTCGAACTCGGCTCCTGCAGACGCCCCTACGGCACCCCCTGTCAGCACGAACACGCCCCGTTGACTGAACGAAGCCTGGAGATTGCCCAGTTCAGTGGGCGGATGGAGTCATTGGGCACTACGTTCACCGGTCGTGATGAACGATGCTCCCCGACGGGATTTGGCAGCTCTGGTGGTTCCCCGGTGGGGTCGGCTGGTGGAGACCGGCGACCGGTACGAGCCGTATCGGCTGATCGATCCCGACGGAGCGGCCGTCGAGGCGGTCGCCGTCTACTTCCAGGAGTTGCTGGCGGCTGGGAAAGCGCCGTCGACGGTTCGTTCCTACGGGATGGATCTGTTGCGGTGGTGGCGGTTCCTGCGGGCCGTGGACGTTCCCTGGGATCGGGCGACCCGTCGGGAGGCCCGGGACTTCAGCTGCTGGATCCAGGAGACTGTCAAACCCAGGAAGGTCAAGGCCCAGGGGCCGCAGGCGGTACGGGGAGCCAGTGCCGCGAACCCGGTGACCGGGAAGCCATCGACCGGATCCGGGTACGCTCCGGCCACCGTCGTGCATAGCGAGACGGTCCTGCGGCGGTTCTACGATGTGCACCGCGATGCGGGGACCGGTCCGCTGCTCAACCCGTTCCCGCTGGATCTGTCCCGCCGCTCTGGGCGGGCTCACGCGCACCACAATCCGATGGACGGCTGGAGGCCCGAGCGGGTGGGCCGCTACCGGCCGAGCCTGCCGCGGCGGATCCCGCGCTCGATTCCGGAAGCATGGCTCAACAAGCTGTTCGCGGCGTTGCCCTCCAACCGCGACCGGGCCTTGGTCGCCTTCTGGATCTCCACCGGGGTGCGGGCTTCGGAACTGATCGGCATGCGGCAGCGCGATGTCGACCCCGGCCAGCAGTTGATCAGTGTGGTGCGCAAGGGCTCGCAGGCGGTCCAGCAGGTGCCGGCATCGGCGGACGCATTCGTATGGCTGCGCCTCTACCAGCAGGAGGTACAAGGCCAGGTTGCGCGAGGCCGCACCCAGCCGGTGTGGTGGACACGGCGAGACCCGATCCGGCCCCTGACCTATCACGGTGCCCACCGGATGTTCGAGCGCGTCAACGCCTCCCTCGGCGCCGACTGGACCCTTCACGACCTGCGGCACAGCGCGGCCGCCCGCATGGTGCGCGACCCGAAGCTGACGCTGTCCGACGTGCAGTGGGTACTCGGACACGCTCACCTGTCCGCCACAGAGGTATATCTGACGCCGCACAAGGACGAGGTCGTAGCTGGCGTGCTGGCTCACCACGCACGTCAAGCCCGCAAGAACATTCAGCCGATGCCTTCGCCGCCGCCACCGGGCTACGGCCCGGCGTCGCTGGACGTCCTGTTCGGGCGCTCGTCATGACAGCCATCGTGAAGCACGTGACGCGCAAGCCGTTGGAGATCACGAACGCGACTGCGGAGCAGGCCCAGGCGCGGAACAGCCGGCTGCGGGAGCAGTTCCCGGCCCGGACCGTGGAACGGGTGTGGCCCCAGACCGCGCAGTCGTCTGAGGAGACGCTGCGACGCCTGACGGCGCCGCCGTTCCTTCCGGCGGCGAACGGCACCCGAGCCGGACGCCGCCGTGGGGTGACCAAGCTGCTGCACTGGCTGTCGAGCCAACCCGGGGAAACCTGGCAGCAGCGCTGGATGGCCACGGGGGCCGAGAACTTGTGCGGAGCCGCCTGGGCGGAACTCCCACAGCGGTGGCTGAACGAGCGCGGGCCCACACCGTCGCATGACCGGGAAGACCTGACCTCCGGGCTGCTCATGCTGATCTGCGGAGACGTCATCCGTCCTGCTCTGCCCTGGATGCTCACCCGCACGCACCGGTATCTCGCCTCCGTGATGGCCGAAGTCCGAGACCCGGACGGATTCGCGCGCCTGCACCAGCTGGCCGCCGCCGGGCCAGCGAGCTCGCGCAAGGATGCGCAGATCGCCGCGACGCGGATCGCCACCCTGCTGGCCTGCAAGGGCGGACGGATCGGCGACATCACCGTCGGCGACTGCGTGGAGCTCGTCGATACCCAGCGCCAGGTGCACGCCCGCGGCGGACAGAAGAAGGTCGACTTCTACCTGCGGCTGCGGGCCATGGGCATCTTCCCCGAGGATGCCCCGGCCACGATTCGTGTCTTCGGGCTCGCCCTGGGCCAGTTGAGCATCGAAGAGCTGGTGGACCGCTACCGGATCCAGTGCCAACCGGTACGCGACGTGATCGTGGACTATCTGCGCGAGCGCCAACCATCGCTGGACTTCGCCAGCCTGGACGCGATCTCGCGCACGCTCGCGGGCCTGTTCTGGGCCCGAATCGAAGCTCTGGCGCCGGGAATCGACACACTGCGGCTGCCTCCTGCGGTGGCTCGCGCCTGGAAGGACGATCTGAAGGTCAAGAAGCGCACCGTCGTCGGCGCCGACGGCAAGAGCGTCGAGGTCTCCAGCCCGCGACTCAACGCCAAGGACGAACTCATTCGCGTCCGAGCGTTCTACCTCGACATCGCGCAATGGGCAGCCGAGGAACCGGCCCGTTGGGGGCCATGGGCCGTGCCCTGTCCGATCAGCGACGACGAGATCCACAAGGCAAAGGAATGCAAGAGGCGCAAAGCTCGGATGGATCAGCGCACCCGTGAGCGGCTGCCTGTCCTCCTCATCCTGGTCAGCACCACCGACCGGCGGCGCCGCGAAGCCGCCGGCCTGCTCCAAGCGGCGGGAGACACCGAGCCCGGAGAACTGATCCCCGGCACCGGCGGGGTCCTGCGCAGAGCCATCGTTCCCAAGGCCGCAGGCCACCTCACGTGGGCCGAGGAGACTTCCAGCGGGCGCCGTCGGAACCTGTCCTATGAAGAAGAGGAAGCCTTCTGGGCGTTCGCAGCGATCGAGGTCCTGCGCCTGACCGGCGTTCGCAACGAGGAACTTCTAGAACTCACGCACCACAGCGTCACCCAGTACCAGCTCCCGTCCACCGGCGAGGTCGTCCCGCTGCTGCAGATCGCCCCGTCCAAGACCGACACCGAGCGACTCCTGCTGGTCAGCCCGGAACTCGCCGACGTCCTCAGCGCCATCATCAGCCGACTGCGTGGCTCCGGCGGGATGGTTCCGCTGGTGGCCGCCTATGACGTCCGTGAGAAGGTCTGGAACCCGCCGATGCCGCTGCTGTTCCAGCGCGGCATCGGCTCCGAGCGCCGCGCTTTCACACCGACCGCGATCCGCAAGCTGCTGATCAATGCGCTGGCCGCGACCGGGCTGACCAACGCCGAAGGTGAGTCACTGTCCTTCTCTCCCCACGACTTTCGAAGGATCTTCGTCACCGATGCCATCATGAACGGACTGCCCCCGCATATTGCCCAGGTCATCTGCGGTCACAAGAGCATCGACACCACGATCGGATACAAGGCGGTCTACCCTGCCGAGACGATCGAGGCCCACCGGGCGTTCATCGCCCGCCGACGGGCCTGCCGCCCCGGCGAGGAGTACCGGATCCCGACAGAGGAGGAGTGGGACTCCTTCCTCGCGCACTTCGAGAAGCGGAAGGTGTCCATCGGCACCTGCGCACGCGCCTTCGGATCCCCCTGCATCCATGAGCACGCTTGTGTCAGATGCTCGCTCCTCCGGCCTGATCCAGCCCAGCGGTCACGGCTGATCGACATCCGCGACAACCTGAACGCCCCGGATCGCCGAGGCGGAGCGGGAAGGATGGCTGGGCGAAGTCGAGGGCCTCCAGGTCAGCCTCGTCGGCGCAGAGGAGAAGCTCACCCAGCTCGATGCAGAGCAAGTCCGTCAACGCCAAGTGATCGATCTCGGCATGCCCCGCTTCAGCCAGATCGCGACACGAATGAGGACCTTCAAGTTAGACGACCCTCAGCCACGCGGATGATCTACACCACCCCGACCCAGGCCACGACGACCCACGCCCTACGGGCGGCGGGCCAGCAAATGGGTGTCGAGGAAGCCCCGCTCGGTCGCTGGGTCGTGGAGCAGCCGGGCGAACGTGACGAGGCCGACCCCGGCCAGCAGCTCGGCGAACCGGTCCGCCGGCCAGCTGTAGGCGGGCGTCACCTTGTGGTCGAAGCGGACCGGCTCCGGTCCCTCGGTCCCGAAGAGGGACACCAGGAGCAGGCCCCCTGGTGCCAGGACACGCACCTGCTCGGCGAGCAGCGCGGGCAGTTCTCCAGGTGGGGTATGGATCATCGAGTAGTGGGCCAGCACTCCGCCGAGCGCGCCGTCCTCGACCGGCAGGGCTTCCATTCGCGCTTCGTCGAACCGCAGTGCTGGCTGGGCTCGCCGAGCGTGGTCGACCATGGCCGGGGAGAGGTCGAACCCGAAGGCGTCCAGCCCCAAGTCGTGCAGCATGGCCGTCAGATGACCGGGGCCGCACCCGACGTCGGCTACCCGAAGGTTCCCCGTGCCGCGCACGAGCTCGGCGAAGGTGCCGATCATGTTCCGCGCGAACGGCTGCGTCTCCAATCGATTGGCGAACATCGACGCATACAAGTCGACGACTCCGTCGTAGGCCGCCCTGGTCTCGTCCTGGTGTCTTAACACGGGAAGGAAACTAGCACCCACGCCGTTCGCAGCCGTTCTCCGGCCCCATACCGGCCCCTTCCCTCAGGAGTGAGTGTCCCGTCACCTGATCTCGGGACGCTCTCGTTAGTTCAGAGAAGCTTGCATCCGCTGCCCGATGCTCCACATCAACCCGAAGATGCTCGACCGGCTCGAAGAACTCGAATCCGACCTTCTTGCCCGCCTCCGGCGGGCCGAGGACGAGAACTGGCTTGGCGAGGTCGAAGGCATCAACCTCACGCTCACCTTCCTCCGCTCCAAGCGCGATGAGACGCGACGTCGAGTCCAGCGACCACTTGTCGATCTCGGCATCCCCGCACCCCGCCGTCCGAAAGAGTCGCAGTGACCTTCGCCAGGCCGATGTCTCACTGGGTACTTGCCACGGAATTGTCGGCGGCGCCGAGGTCAGTGGTGCTGGATTCCGAACTGGTTTGCGGCGGCGTTCACGGTCTGTGCGAGCAGGACGGCGATGGTCATCGGCCCGACGCCGCCGGGCACCGGAGTGATCAGACGGGCGCGGGTGAGGGCGGTGTCAAAGTCCACATCGCCGACGTTGCCCGGGTTGTATCCGGCATCGATCACCACCGCGCCGGGCTTGATGTCCTCCCCCCGGATCAGCCGGGGGCGTCCCACGGCCGCCACCACAACGTCGGCTTCCTGGACCATCCTCGACAAGTCCGCCGTCCGCGAGTGGCAGTACGTCACCGTTGCGTCCTTGGCGAGCAGGAGCATGCCCACCGGTTTGCCGAGGATCGCGCTGCGGCCCACCACGACGGCGTGCTTGCCGGCGAGGTCGACGTCGTATGCCTCCAGCAGGCGCATGATCCCGCCCGGCGTGCAGGACACGAAGCCCGGCAGACCAAAGCTCATCGCGGCGAAGGAATGCATGGTGACCCCGTCGACATCCTTCTCCGGGGCGATGGCCTCGAACGCCGCGCGCTCGTCGATGTGCGGACCGCAAGGATGCTGGAGCAGGATGCCGTGCACCTCCGGATTGCCGGACAACCCGGCCAGGATGTCGATCAGCTCGGCGGTCGTGGTGGTGGCAGGCAGACCGATGTGCCGAGACTGGATACCTGCCTTCGCGCAGCGCGCCCGCTTCATACGGACATACGTGACCGACGCGGGGTCCTCTCCCACCAGTACCGTCGCCAGGCAGGGGGCAGTGCCCGTGCGCTGCGAAATCTCCGTGGCCTTGACCGCAGCCTCTTCGACGATGCGTTTGGCAAGGCTGGTGCCGTCCATGAGCTGGGCCGTCTGAGTCGCGGACATGATTGTCCTCCAGGCGTTGCTGACCACTCGCCCAGGCGCACGGCAACGACATCTCGTCAGACCGCTCCCCGGTGGTACTCCACCTCAGCGCCAGTCACGGCCCACACCGCACTGTAGTCGACGCACCCTGCCCATACAGATCAGCGCTCTCGGCCAGGAAGCGACTTGCCAGGGCTCGGCGGTCAACGACCATCTCCGCCCTGATCCCATCCCATCCCTCTCGGAGGCGCTTTGACGAGTCACATGCCTCCCTTCACCCGTGAGGGTGAAGTGCAGAGAAGCACCGACGACCAGAAAGGCCCTCATGCCCCACCGTAACGCGCCGCTGACCGAGACCGGACGCTTGCGATTGGCCCGCTGTGTGGTCGAGGACGGCTGGCCGCTGCGCCGGCCGCCGACGCGGACGACGGGCACGGCGTTTGCCCGCGCGCTGGAGCGGATGGAAGAGATCGGCGCGTACCGGCTCGGCCGGCTGAAGCTGTCGCAGAACCCACCGGACCGGATGCTTTGGCCAGGTAGGCAGGTCAGTCGTCGATGGCCTGGTAGAGGGTGGTCCAGAAGTCCTGCATGGCCCGCGCCGAGTCCGGGGTGGACATCCCGGTCTGGGTGAGCAGGATGCCGACGAGCTGGTTGTGCGGGTCGGCGTATGTCGTGGTGCCGGCTCCGCCGTCCCAGCCGAACTGGCCGATCGGCGCGTAGTCGCCGCGGTAGGTGCGCACCGTCATCCCGAAGCCCCAGCCTCCGGTCTGCCCCTGACCATGTGACAGGTGGACGACGCTGCGGGCCCAGGACTGCAGGGCGGCAGTCTGCTCCGGTGTGAGGCGGTTGGACGTCATCAGCTCGACCGCGGGCCGGGACAGGATCCGTTCGGTGCCGTGCATTCCGTGGTTGAGCAGCATCCGGAAGTAGGCGTGGTAGTCGTCGACGGTGGAGTCCAGTCCGCCGCCGCCGGACTGGAACGCCGGGGGTCGGCTGTGGTGGCCCCCTTCGGCCGGGTCCTCCACCGTGAACTCCCCGGTCTGCGGATCGGGGGCGTACAGGGGCGGCAGCCGGTCGATCTTGTCAGCGGGCACGTGGAAGCCGGTGTCCTTCATGCCCAGCGGATCGAAGATGCGCTCGCGCAGGAACGCCTCGAAGGACTGGCCGGTCACTCGGGCGACGAGCACGCCCAGCACGTCGTCGCTGACGTTGTAGAGCCACCGCTCTCCGGGCTGGTACATCAGCGGAAGTGCACCCAGGCGGCGCATCCACTCGTCCGGCTCCACGGCCGGCAGCATCCATCCGTTCTCGCCGTAGACCCTCTGCGCGAAGTACGCGCCCATCATCGGGGAGCCGGTCGCCGTCATGTCCAGTCCGAGGCCGCAGGTCGAGGTGAGCAGGTCGCGTACGGTGATCGGACGCCGCGCCGGTACGGTCTCCTCCAGCGGGCTGTCGGGCCGCTTCAGGACCCGCCGGTCGGCGAGTTCGGGCAGCCACTGGTCTATCGGGTCGTCCAGTCGCAGCCGGCACTCGTCCAGCAGAACCATGGTCGCGGCGACCGCGACGGGCTTGGTCGTGGACGCCATGCGGAAGATGGTGTCCCGGCGCATGGGGGTGCCGCCGTCATGGCGCATCGTCCCGATCGCCTCGACATGGGTCTCCTCGCCCCGGCCGACCAGGGCCACGAGCCCGGGAATCTTCTTGGACTCCACATGCCGTTCCAGCACCTCGCGCAGTCTGCGGAGCCCTGCTTCGGAGAAGCCGTTGTTGCCGTTTCCCATCCTGTATCTCCTTGCACGCTCTGGTCGGTCTCGACGGTGCCGCGGGCATGCGCGGGAGGCCGCCGGCCGGTCATGGGCCGGCGACCGCGCGGGCAGGCAGTCGATGAAAGTGGTGCTCAGCCCTTGGAGGGCGATGTACTGCGGCGCGATCAGGCCGTCGTGTCCTCGGCTGTGGCCTCGTTACCGGCGGCGGCACGCGCGATGTCGTCGGTGAGCTTGGTCCGTGCGCGGGCAGGCACGTAACCACCCTCGGAGTAGTTCTGGGCGAACGCCTCGGCGAACTCCGCCGGGTCCTCTCCAACGATCTCGCGGATCGGCGTGCCATCCGCCGCAGCCTGCTCAAACAGGTCGGCGAGGTCTTCGAACATCGACGCATTGCTGTCTTCATCGATCGGTACGAAGTGCATCAGGTACTTCTCGATCGCCTCGACCGCGGCCCGGTGGTCCGAGGGAAGCGTCCTGATGCGCGCCTTGTACGCGCGCCAGCGCTTCTTGGGACCGATCACCTTCGAGAGGAAACCGCTCTTTTCAACATCGGACATGGTTACTTTCCCCCTTCGCGGAGCTGTTCCAGTCGTTCTGTGAGGAAGCTCCATGTCCTCCAGAACTCTTCGAGGTACTCCCGCCCCTGCGCGTTCAGGGAGTGCACCTTGCGCGGCGGGCCCTTCTCGGAGGGCACCTTCTCCACGTCGACCAGGCCGCGCTTTTCCATCCTCAGAAGCAGTGCGTAGACGGTGCCTTCGGCGATGTCGGAGAAGCCCTGTTCCCGCAGCCGTGCGGTGATCTCGTAGCCGTACGCGGGCCGGCCGGACAGGGACGCGAGGATGAGGCCGTCCAGCGTGCCCTTGAGCATCTCCGTCAGCAGCTTGGCCATGGGGCACCTCCTTCCCGAGGTGTTCAGTGTTACTGGGTACTGGTACACCGTAACGCTGACTACCGGTACTTAGCAAGAAGGAGTAGGTGGTTTGGGCGGGAGCTCTCCCCTCGGCCGTCCCCTTGCCTGACCGGTCTGACGCGTCGGACGGCCCCGGGCCGGTGACGCGAAGCCGTACCGTTTCGAAGGCCGGTGACGTGAAGCCGTACCGTACTGTTCCGGGCCGGTGACGCCGAGCCGTGCCCTGCCCGGCTGGTGACGAGACCGACGAACGAAGGAGACCACGGATGCTGTTCGGCAGCGAGCACGTCAAGCGCTATGTCGAGACCGACGGCGCGGAGGGCCATGACTGGCAGAACACCACCGTCCTGATCCTGACCACCACCGGCCGCAGGAGCGGGGAGCGGCGCAGCACCCCGCTGATCTACCAGGAGTACGGTCAGGACCTGCTCGTCGTGGCCTCCAACGGAGGCGCCGACACCCCGCCCGCCTGGTACCTCAACCTCCAGGCGGACCCCGAGGTACAGGTGCAGGTCAAGGGTGAACGTTTCACCGCCCGTGCCCGTACGGCGAACCCGGAGGAGAAGCCGGACATGTGGCGCACGATGACCGCTACTTGGCCCGCCTACGACGACTACCAGCGCAAGACCGACCGCGAGATTCCCGTGGTGGTGCTGGAGCGCGTCTGAACGCCTCCGCTTCACTTCCGGGGCCGGGCCATCCGTACCGCACCGTCGCTCCTCACCAAGCCCGTACCGCGTCGGCGCCTGTCACAAAGACGGCTGCTGCCCGGCACCGCCCGTGAGACCGACCTCGACGTCGACGACACCTTCGATCGCCCGCACCAGGCGCTCGGCCACCGGGACGAGCGAGGTGTCCGACACCGTTCCGGTCAGGGTGACGACTCCTTCCACGACCCGGACGGTGACGTCCTTCGCCCGGCCCCGGAAGACCTGTCGCAGGACATCGCGCCGTACCTCCCGCGCGATGTCCTCGTCCTCGCGCAGAAAGACTTTCAGAAGGTCGCTGCGGCTGACGACGCCCTCCAGCCTGCCCTCGTCGTCCACGACCGGCATCCGCTTGATCTTGTACCAGGCCATGGTGCGGGCGGCCTGGGCGAGCGTGGCGTCGGCGTGCACGGTGACGGCGGGAGCCGTCATCAGTTCCTCGGCCACCACACCACTGGCTTTCACCAGCGCCTCCAGCACCCGCATCTGCTCGATGCGGGAGGGGTGTGGTCGCGGAACTCCTGCTTCGAGAGCAGATCGGCCTCGGACACCACGCCGACCACCCGGCTCTCACCCTCGACCACGGGCAGCGCGCTGACCTTCCACTGCTCCATCGTCCTGACGATCTCCTTGAAGGGCGTGCCGCGCCCGATGGCGATCACGGTACGGGTCATCACATCGCCGACGGTGCGCGGACCGCGACTCCCGACCTCCATGGCGGATTCCTCCATCACGGGCTCCGTTCCGTAGGGACGGCCGCCGCCTCACCGGTACCGGTACGGGTGTCGGTCCGGTACGGGTACCGGACCGGTGAGGTGCCGTCGCCGTCACAAGGCGAGTTCGAGCTCCAGTTCATGGCGCGGCGGGCCCCGCGTGCAGCGCTCCGAGGCCCTGATCCGGATGTCTTGCTCCGGATGCCGTGCTCCGGGTGTCTTGATCCGGTCGCCCTGCTCCGGGGGTCCGTCTCAGGCCGTTCTGGAACCATCACACGGCGGCACGGTGCGGGTCCAGGGCACCGGGCCACTCATCGGGCCGGCACCGTCGCCAGGCCCGCTTCGTAGGCGATGATGACGAGCTGGACCCGGTCGCGGGCGCCGAGCTTGGCGAGCAGCCGCGTCACGTACGTCTTGGCCGTGGCGACGCTGATGTGCAGCCGGCCGGCGATCTCGGCGTTGGTCAGCCCGCTTCCGACCAGGGCCAGTACCTCGCGCTCCCGCTCGGTGACGCCGCTGACCTCCCGCCGTGGCGGCGCGGAGGCGGGGCGGCCGGCGAACTCCTTGATCAGACGGCGGGTGATGCCCGGCGCGATCAGGCCGTTCCCGGCGGCCACGACACGGATCGCGGCGAGGATGTCGTCCAGCGCCATGTCCTTGACGAGGAATCCGGACGCGCCCGCACGCAGCGCGCCGTAGACGTATTCGTCGTCGTCGAAGGTGGTCAGGACGATGACCTGGGCCCGGCTGGGGCCCTCGGTGATCAGCCGGGTGGCTTCGATGCCGTCCGTGCCGGGCATGCGGATGTCCATCACCACGACGTCGGGGCGCAGTTCCTCGGCCAGCCGGACCGCCTCGGCGCCCGTCCCGGCCTCACCGACGGACTCCAGGTCGGGTGCCTCGGTGATGACCATCTGGAGGGCGGCCCGGATCAGGGGCTGGTCGTCGGCCAGTACGACGCGGACGGGAACGGCGGCAGGGAAGGCGGCGGGGACGGTCATCTCACTCCTGTCGGTACGGGCAGCCGGGCGCTCACCCGGAAGCCGCCGTGGGGGCGGGGCCGGGCGGAGAACTCGCCGTGCAGCAGCGCGACCCGCTCGCGCATCCCGGCCAGACCGTATCCGGTGCCGGTATCGGCACCGATGCTCGCACCAGTGCTGATGCCCGTACCGATGCTGGCGCACGTGCCGGTACCGGTATATGTGCCGGGTGCGGTCCTGCCGGGTACGGAGGCGGTGCCACGGCCGGGGCCGCCGTCCAGGACCTCGATGGACACCTCCTCCTCCCGGCAGGTGACGGACACCTGACAAGAGGAGGCGCCCGCGTGGCGTACGACGTTGGTGACCGCCTCCTGGATGATGCGGTACGCCGAGATGTCGATCTCCGGGGGCAGCGGGCGCCGCTCGCCCCGCCACCGCACCTCGACGTGTACGCCGGCCGTCGTCGTCGTCGCGGCCAGTTGGTCGACGTCGGCCAGGCCCGGCAGCGGACCGGATCCCGGGGCGAGCGATGAATCGGACCCCGGGGCGAACGACGAATCGGACCCCGGGCTGGATGGCGGATCGAGTGCCGCGCCCGGCATCGCGGTCCGGGACGCCCGCACCGGTTCGGCCTGACGGAGCGCGCCGAGCATCCGCCGCAGGCCCGACAGCGTCTCCCGGCCCGCCGTCTCGATCTCGCCCAGCGCCTCGCGCGCCAGCTCCGGCCGGTTGTCGATGACCCGCCGTGCCGCGCCGGCCTGGAGGGCGATGATGCCGATGCTGTGCGCGACCGTGTCGTGCATCTCGCGGGCGATCCGCAGCCGTTCGGCGGTGACGGCCTGCGCCGCGGCACGGGCGCGCAGCCCCTCGGCGTACTCATGGGCCTGGCGTGTCGAATGGCCGGTCAGGCAGGCGATGACGGCGGTCATCGCCACCGCCAGCTCCGCCGAGGTCCCCACGGGCCAGCCGGACAGCAGCCGCGTGGTCAGGTATCCGCCGAGTACGGCCAGTGCCAGCACCAGGGCGGTGACGCCGGTCCGGCGCGGATGGGTGGCCGTGACGAAGTACAGCGCCACATCGACGGCCAGGAACTGCGCCATGGGAATCTCTCCCACGCCCAGAGGGATGGTGGCGACGGTGGAAGCGGCGAGCAGCGAGGCCAGCGCCGGCAGCGGCCGGCGGCGCAGCAGACAACTGCCCACCAGCGCCAGGGCGGTGGCCGCGGCGGTGGTCAGGAGGAGCAGCGCGAGGCCGTGCCACCGGTGGCTGAAGTACGCCCCGGGACGCATGGCGGGCTCCCACTCACCGGGCAGTCTGACGCGCATCAGGAATGTCAGCACCACGCCCGCGCACCAGGCCAGCGCGGTCCAGACGCCTGGCGGCACGTGTTTGAGCAAGGGGCGGGGCGGCACGGCTGACATGCGCCGATCGTATGCGCGTTCCCCAGCTTGGGCATCGGACCGTAGCTGTACACCCAGGGCTGTACAGCCATAGCTATACACCCAGGGCTGTACAGCCACGGTCGACATCTGCCCCGGCGAATGTCGGCAGCGGTCCGATGACGTACCCAGGCGGCCGGCGGCACCGTGGGCCGGGTGATCGAAGTCAACGAACTCACCAAGCGCTACGGCTCCCACACGGCCGTCCAGGATCTGACCTTCACCGTGCGACCCGGGCAGGTCACCGGATTCCTCGGCCCCAACGGCGCGGGCAAGAGCACCACCCTGCGCCTGATCCTGGGTCTCCAGGACCCCACCGCCGGCACCGTCACCGTGGACGGCCGCCGCTTCCGGGACCGGCCGCGCGGGCTGCGGCACGTCGGCGCGCTGCTGGACGCGGGCGATGTGCACGGCGGACACAGCGCGCTCGCCCATCTGTCCGTACTGGCCCGCAGCAACCGCATCCCGCGCAAGCGGGTGGCAGAGGTGCTGGAGGAAGTCGGTCTGGCGAGCGCGGCGCGGCGCCGCGTCGGCGGGTTCTCCCTCGGGATGCGGCAACGCCTGGGCATCGCCACCGCGCTGCTCGGCGATCCGCCGGTGCTGCTGTTCGACGAGCCGCTCAACGGGCTCGACCCGGAGGGCGTGAAGTGGGTGCGCGGCCTCTTCCGCCGGCTGGCCGCCCAGGGCCGTACCGTCCTGGTCTCCAGTCACCTGATGTCCGAGATGGAGAACACCGCCGACCAGCTCGTCGTGGTCGGCAAGGGCCGGCTGATCGCCGCGCAGAGCCTGCCGGAGTTCCTGGAGTACGCGGCCCGTGGCGCCCGCCTGACGGTCACGGTGGGCATCTCCGACACCACCGGCACCACTGCCCGGACCACCGCCCTGACGGACGCGTTGACGGCCCAGGGCGCGGAGGTGCGGACCGAGGGCGGCGGACGGCTCACGGTCACCGGCCTGTCCGCGGCCCGGATCGGCGAACTCGCCTTCCGGCACGGAGTCCCGCTCCACGAACTCACCACCCGTACCGCGTCACTGGAGGAAGCCTTCATGGAACTGACCGCCGACAGCGTCGAGTACCTCGCGGGAGACGCCCGATGACACATCCCACCCCGCGCCCGACCACACGCTCGGTGACCCAGCCGGGGACGCACCCGGTGACCCGGCCGGGGACGCACCCGGTGACCACGTCCGTCCTCGCGGGCCCCGAGCCCCGCGCCCGCTTCCGCGACCTCCTCGCCGCCGAATGGCTCCGGCTGTGGACGCTGCGCCCGACCGTCTGGTCCCTCCTGATCAGCGCGCTGACCGTGATCGGCTTCAACGTGGGCGCCGCCTACAACAACTACCTCTACTGGTACCAGTACGACGCGAGCGGCCGGGCAGGCTTCGTCGCCGCCGGGGGACCGCTGCGGGACGCCTTCACCCCCAACGCCGCTACGGTCCTGATGCTGGCCGTCGGCGCCATCGGCGCCGTCACGGTCACCGGCGAGTACGGCACCGGCGCGATCCGTACGGCCTTCGCCGCGGTCCCGGCACGCCGCTCGCTGACGGCGGCCAAGGTGCTCGTCGTCGCGGCCGTCACGACCGTGTACGGCGCGCTCGTCGCGGCGGCCTCCTTCGCCCTCTCCCAGGCGATCCTCTCCGGCCGGAACGTCGGCGTCCCGATCGGCGAACCGGGCGCCCTGCGGCTCGTCGTGTCCTCCGCGCTGCTCGCGCCGGTCGCAGCCCTCGTCGGGATGGCCGTCGGCGCGGTGCTGCGGCACAGCGCGACCGCTGTGGTCGGCACGGTGGTGATCGCCCTGGTACTGCCCCTGGTCACCAGCGACGACCGCCGTTGGTCGGCCGTCCTCAATCACACGATGCCCTACAGCGCATGGAAGCGGCTGGCCTGGACCGGCCCGTACGAGGTGCCCTTCCCATGGACGGCCGGCGGGGCGTGGACGGTCTACGCGGTCTGGGCCGTCCTCGCCGCCGCCGTGACCATTACTGTCGTCCACCACCGAGATCAGTGAACGGCGCCGCCCGGACACCATCAGCTCAGGGACGCCACAAAGGGCGGGCGGCGCAGCCACGAAACCGCCCCGGCAGAAAAACCCCCGATGAGTCAGAAGCCACTCACAACAGCCGTACCAGCCGTATCACCAACACGTTCAGCCGCCCATTGACATTCCACATCGATGGCGACCGCCGCGCGGCCCGCTGCACATGAACCTGGCGGCGCGGGAGGGGTGAGTTGCCTGGTCGGACCCGGTGTCGGGGTGCCGTTCAGCCGGGAGTACGCTCCAGATCATGGAGGGCCGTAGAGCGCTTCGGCGCCGTATTCGTATCTGGTTGGCAATTTTCCTCGTCTGCCTCGTGCTGAGCGGTCTGACGGCTTTTCCGCTCGTCACCGAATTGTGGTGGGCGGAGGATCTGCTGAGGTCCGGCATCTCACCGGTTCCCGAGCATCTGCCGGGACTGATGGAGTGGATCAGCAGGGTCCGAGAGGGCCTGGAGGCGACCGACGCGAAGTATCCGTTCGTGCTGTACGGCACGGACTGGCTCGCCTTCGCGCACCTGGTCATCGCGGTCGCCTTCTACGGCCCGTACCGGGATCCGGTCCGTAACATCTGGGTCATCGACTTCGGCATGATCGCGTGTGCCGGAATCATTCCGCTGGCTTTGATCTGCGGACCGATCCGGGGAATTCCCTTCTACTGGCAGATGATCGACATGTCATTCGGGATTTTCGGGGTCATCCCCCTGCTGATCGTCCGCCGCATGATCAAACGCCTGGAAGCGTACGAACTGGCCGCTTGAGCCGCTTGAGCCGCTGGAGCCACCTGAGCCGCCGGGGCCGCCCGGACGGCCGTCGGCGGATCACCTCCGGGGCCGCGATACGGCCGGCTCCGGAGGCAGGGCCAGGTGGAACGGGCACTCCGTGATACGGGGCGGGGGAGCTGTTCGGAACACCTCCTCCAGTGCGTCCTGCGACACGTCACAGGACGCGTCGGGTGACACGTCCCGTGACGTGCGCAGGGTGAGCAGACCCCTCCGATACGGGCGCTGCTACCCCGGCCCGTACCACCGGTTCCGGGCCGGAGCCGCGCAGTACGGCCTGCTGGTCCGTGCGCAGCTCGGGCCGGATTCGATGGTGGGACTAACGGGCCTGGGTGAAAGCCTCGCGAATCTCGGCGGGCACCCGGCCGCGGTCGTTCACGGCGTACCCGTTGGCCTTGGCCCAGGTGCGAATCGCCGCGGTGTCCTCGCCTTCACCGCTCTTCGTCCTGCGCCGGGCGGCCGGGCCCTTGGCTTTTCCGGTCCGGCGCGCCGCCTTCACGAAAGGACCGAAGGCTTGAAGCATCTGTTCGTAACTGTCCGGTCCCAGGTCGATCTCGTACGACACCCCGTCGAGGGAGAAAGTGTGCGTGGCGGTGTCCTCGGCCTCTTCTCCGGTGAGGTCGTCGATGTAGAGCGTGACGATCTTCTGAGCCACGAAGGTTCCTTTGCTCGTCCTGGCGATTTCCGTGCTGGCGCGGGCAGTTTACGCGTACCCGAAAGGACGTGTTGCTTTCTTTCTCGACAATCCGTGGAAGGGAGGTATGGGTTCGTCGTGGGCGGTCATCCGCAGGGGAGTGGGCAGTGGGAGGTATGGGGGATGTGGAGGGAAGATAGGGGAGGGCGGGGCGTGGAGAGCCCGGGTTTTCGCGCGCGGCTGATCGTGTGACCGTCGTTCTCGTACGGTGGTGCGGTCCCGGCCCGCCTGGTCGCTCTGCCACCGTTGCGGCCACAGGCCACAGGCCACAGGCCACAGGCCACAGGTCAGGGGGCCAGCGGCCGACGCGTCGATTGGAGGAAGCCCGTGGTACCCGAGCTCTCCGCGCTGTTCGCCCTGCTGGCAGCCGTGGGCAACGCCGCCGGCACGGTGCTCCAGCGGGTGGCCGCCCGGACCGTGCCCCCGGACGACGCCTTCAGCGTCCGGTTCGTACGGCATCTGCTGAGCAGCCCGGCGTGGCTCGGCGGAATCGCCGTGGTGGTCGGCGCCGCGGCCTGCCAGGCGCTGGCGCTGACCCTGGGATCGCTCTCGCTGGTGCAGCCGATCCTGGTCACCGAACTGCCCTTTACCCTCCTGATCGCCGCCGCGCTCGCCCGGCGGCGGCTGCCCACGGCCGGCTGGGTGGCGGCCGTCGTGGTCGCGGCGGGACTCGGGATGGCGCTGGCCGCCGCGGCGCCCTCCGGGGGAGGGACCGAGGTCGCCCCGGGCATGTGGGTGCTGACCCTCCTGACCACCGTCGGTGCCATGGCGCTGTGTGTGCTCTTCGCCCTGCCACGGCCACGGGGCAAGGCCCGTGCGGCCCTGTTCAGTTCGGCCTCCGCGATCGGGTACGCCCTGACCGCGACCCTGATGAAGTCCGCCACCGACACCTTCGACCGGGACGGCGCCGGCGCCTTCTTCGCCTGCTGGCAGACCTACGCCTTCGTGGCGGCGGGGGCCTGCGCCCTGTTCCTGCTGGCCAACGCCATGGAGTCCGGCCCGTTGGTGGCCTCGCAGCCCGCTCTGACGCTGGGCGAGGCGGTCATCAGCCTGGCCCTGGGCATCCTGGTGTACGGGGACCGGGTACGCGCCGGATGGTGGCTGGTCCCGGAGATCGTTGGAGCGGTGATGGTCACCTGGGGCGTACTGGCCCTGCTGCGCGTCGACACCGAGAGCCCGGAATCCGCATCGCCGGGATCGCCGGAACGGCAGTCGTCCACCGGCGTGTCGGACGTGCGGCGACCTGTGTGACGGCCCGCAGGTAGGTGTGTGTGACGGCGCGGGGGCCGAGGCGTGTGACCGTGTGGGGCTGACCGTAGTCTTTTCGTATGGGTGATCTCTATGAATTGCAGCTCGCGCTCGACCTTCCGGCCTCCTTGCCCGGCCCGGACCTGGCTCTGCTGCGCCGGCATTTGGACGCCAGCGAAGACGCCGGTGACGATACCGAGGGCTGCGCGGGGGAAGGAATTCCGGGCACGGACACTTACCCCCTGCTCGCTTCCAGGGGCCCCGCGTCGCGTATTGGCGGCGTTCTTGTCGGGGAGCTCCGACCGGCTCCGCACGGATGGGCGTTGACCGCGCGCCAAGAGGTGCACCCGGACGAATTCTGGGATCTGGAGGGCCTGCTCAAGTGGCTCGCCGCGCGGACCACAACAGTCGGAGTCATCGGGTACCTTCGTTTTTACGAGGCCGGCTTTCCGGACGTCCTGGTCGTGAACTCCAAAACGGTCAGCCGCTGGAGCCCGCGGTCCGTGGACCGCGCGGAAGCGGAACTGCTTCCCGGTCTTTGAAACATCGTGGCTCGTCGAAGGCGGTGGGCAGCCGTGACGACCTGCCGGGGCCGGCAGTACCGACGTCCGCTGCTCACTTCTCCTCGAACACCAGGTCCTCGGGCGGCCGGGTGAGCCGTACGGTGCGGTCGTGGACCTCGACGAGTGTGCTCAAACCGGTGAACTGCCCGGTGGACAGCACCAGTACGCGGTCCGCCCGCTGGTCCAGGAAAGCGCGGAAGCCCGCGAGCGACGGGTCGCCGGCGCCGAGAGTGAGGTAATCGGCGAGGCGGCGGAACAGTTTGGGCAGGAAGACCACACGGTCGGTGATCGCGGACAGCCCGTCGATCTCGGCCCCGACCGTCGTGACATCGGACGGCCACAGCCCCGCGCCCGCCTTCTGGGCCTGGTGGACGGCATCGGTCAGCGCGGCGCGCAGGTCGACGAAGAGGTTGCGGTAGTACGTCGGGTAGGCGATGCCCTCGGAGAGCTGGTGGTGGTTGGCGGTCTGCTGGAGCGCGGCGACGTCCACCCGGATCGGCCGGCCGCTCGTCCCCGGGGCCGGACCGCGTCCGGCCAGCGCCACACACCGCCCGTAGAGATCGGCGCCACGGGTGAGGATGTACCCCGGAGCCCGGTCGGGAGTGGATGCGGTGATGGTGCCCTGGGCATCACGCCGTACCGAGGTGAAACCGAGCCAGCTTATGAGGGTGTCGGTGGCGCGGTCGGCGAAGGGCGCGGGCTGGTGGAGTTCGACGCCGTGGGGCGGCCGGTAGTGGGTCTCCAGCGTGTCGATGCCGTCGAGCCGGAGCTGGGCCGCACCGGTGCTGTTGTGCCGTACCCGGTGGGGGCCTTCGACCAGGTTCCACTGGGCGGGGTCGGCGGGCGTGAACCGTACGGAGTCGCCGTCCGGCCGGGCCCCGATCACCCGGTACGTACCCTCGATCAGGAGCATCGGCATGGTGGCCTCCCCGTGCGGGAAGGCCGTTCCCGCCGGCAGGGAACGACTCGGCCTTCCCGTTGCGCACGCGTTCCCCAGCATCGACCCACGACCGGGACGCGTACAGCCTCCGCGTCGTACGTCCGTACGGCATACGCCACCCGCCATACCCCGTACGGCGCGCTGCGCACCGCGCGCCGTACGCCCGCCGCCGTTCAGTCGGAGTCCTCCTCTCCATGGACTCCATGGACGGGGATGCCCGGGTGGGACGAGCCTATGGTGATGACCGCGTACGTTTCCCCCGGGCCCGGTGGGCGCGTCCAGGAGCGGGTGGTGAAGGTGTGCAACCGGCCGTGCGTCAGGGCGAAACGGGGCAGCGTGACACCGAACGCCGCGGCGATCGCCGCCAGGGCGGCGGCCTCGCCCCGCCGTTCCCGGTCCTGGCCACCGTCCCGGATCTGAGGGAAGATCTGAGGAAAGAGGCGTTCCGGCGCCAGCTCCTGCGGTATCTCCCCCAAGCGCTCGCACCGTTCGCCGAGGACCGTGAACGCATACCGCTGTGTGCCGTGCTCCGCGACGGAGAGGTGGAACAGGGCGCCCCTGTCGAACTCGTCGGGCGCGGCCCAGACCACCGCGGCACGGCCGTGCCGGGACGCGGCGACGGCCGGCGAGGTGAACCGCTCCTCGCTGAACGGCTGCGGGTCACCGTCGAACGCGAAGCTCCAGCCACGCCCGGCCCGGCCGACCGCGACCACCGCCTTGTCGTCGTACGAGGAGAACACCCCACTCGGCTGCGATGCCTGGCGCGCGTCCCACCATGTCATCGGCGCTCGCAGCGCCGTGTCCTCCCCGGCGCCGACGAGGGCGGGCAGCTCGGCGGGCTCCACGCCCTCCACCAGGAGGAAGCGGTACGCCTGACGTCCTCCGTCCTGCGACTCCTCCGCAAGCCACGCAAGACCTTCGGGGTCCTCGTCGACCGCTGCCGCGACGACGCCGGTCGCCTCCTCGCCCCGGGGTGTGGCCAGCAGCGCCCGGCCCCGCTCCGGCGTCAGGAGGGGGCCGAGCAGCGGGTCGGCGACCAGACCGACCGGTGCGAGGTGATCGGGCCCCAGCGGTTGCCACTCGGGCAGCGCCGCGAGCAGCGTCCGCCAGGCCGCGTCCGTCTCGCCCCAGCGGGCCTGCTCCCGGGCCCTGTTCACGGCGTCACCGAACGGCCCCGTCGCGGTGTACGCGTAGCTGCCCTCCCGTAGCTGCCGCAGCAGCTCGTGCTCCAGTGTGCGCACCTCCTCCGATCCGACGGGCGGATGGGGCGCGTACACGCTGTCGGCGTCCCAGGACTGCTTCGCGCGGTCGGCGAGCAGCACGGGCGCCAGCTCCGGCGCGTACACGGGATCACCGGCGAGCCCGTCGAAGTGCCGGGCGTACTGCTCGCCGAGCAGCCACTTGATCTGGTCCCGCAGCGCCCCGGCCCGGGGCCTGCCGAACTCCTGCGCCTTAGCGAGAGCCCCTTCGGCCTGCTCGTACGCGCCCCGCAGCGCGTCCCGCCGGGCCTCTTCCACGCACCGGTCCAGCTCCTGCGTCGTGGCGTTCACGAACTCCGGCCGGTCCTCGGCGCACGCCCGCAGCCTGTGGAACTGCCGGTAGGCGTCCTGCATGTACTCCCAGAAGGACACGTGGCGTTCCGGAGGGCTGGCCCGCCAGGGCGCCCATGTGTACACCGCCCATTCGCCGTGCTCGTCCACATCGTCCGGGTCCATCAGTACGTCCACGACGTCGGATTCCATGGCCAGTTGGAGTCCCCGGGTCCAGATCGTGGCTTCCAGGATCTCCTCCCGCGTCGCGTCCTCGTCCAGGTCCTCCTGGAAGATCTCGGCGAGCCCGGCATCGTCCTCGTACCAGCAGGCCCCCTCCGTGCCCGCCAGCAGCCATACGAAACCGCCCGCGTGCCGCCAGCCGTCGGTGACCTCCAGGAACGTCCGGTACGACGGCGGGAGCCGGTGCCCCAGGCGCTCTTCGAGGGCCGCGATCCGTGCGGGCGTCGCGGGCGCAAAGCCCAGCCAGCGGGCGCGGCACGCTTCCTCGTCACCCGCGTCCCGCGCTTTTCCCGGGTCGTACGCGTCCGCCCACTCCTCGCTCCACCGCGTGAGGAAGCCCTGCCAGTCGTAGGCTGCACCTGCTGTTTCAGTGGCTGTCTCAGTCATGTGGCCATCGTGGCAGCCACCACTGACAATCCTCCCGCCTCCGGCCGGGTCCGGAGCGCAGACGGCCCCGGCCACGGACACGGAGAAGGCCGGTAACCTCGGCCCGAAGCGCTACGCGCAGATCGTGGCCCGGCTGGGCGAAGCAGCCGAGAACACGTCGGGGGACCAGTTCGTCATCGGCGACGACCAGTTCTCATCGGCGACGGATGCCCTCACCACGCGGCTCCGACGGGCGGCAGGGGCCGCGAGCTGGTTGTGGTGGCGACGTAGGCGAGTCCGTCGTACTCCCGTGCCGGCACTGTCGGCCTCCGGTGCAGGCGGTAGCTCCAGCGGGGCACATAAGCACCGAAACTGCGCGTCGCGGAGCGGAGGTCGAGAAGAAGGTTGCTGTGTCCGGCAGTGGCGAGATGTCCTTCCACCGTCATGGAGTCGGCCCTGCCGACGCTGTTCTCAACCGGATGCCGGGAACGGGCCCTGGGCCCCGCCCAGGGCCCGGGCCAGACCCGGAAGGCGCGGAACGAGCCCTTCCCGAACAGCAGCGCCAGCGCGTAGTACGCGTTGCCGTGCCATGAGGAATGCGACCAGCTCGTCGGCGGCGCACACCGGACGCCGCTGCGGATCGGGGTGCTGACCTGGACGGGCGTGGGCAAGTACGCCGAGCGCACCGTCGAGCCCGGTGATCCGGCCCGGTGCGCGCTCCTTCAAGAAGGTGTCGAGCACGGTGATCGAGGCGCCGCAACGCTGCGGATCGATCCCCACGAAGCGGACTTTCCTTTCTTCGGCCCGGCCGGGGTTGTACGCGTGCAGCCACTCAATCACCGCGAGGACTTCGTACGTACGCCACGTCCACAATCCCAGCCCGGGTGAGCACCGTTGCCGCGTCCCCGACGCCATGGCGCACGTAGGCGTCGACGGCCGGTCCCGCTGATGCGCTCGCCTCCATGGCCGGCACCGAGAAATCCATCTCCGTGACCAGGAAATCCAGCAGACGGTGCTTGAGCCGGAAGAACTCCCGCGTCCCGTGTGTGGCCTCTCCCAATCCCACGACACGCGCGTTGCCCAGCACGTTTCTCAGCGGCTGGAGATCATCACCGGCCGCGGGGTTTGGAATGGCGGGGGCGGAACCGGGGCGGAAGCCGGCGCGTCGGCTTCCGGCTCTGCTCAGGTCGTGGTCAGACACGTCACCAGTTCGTCCACGGGCTCTTCGGTGCCTTCGGTGAAAGCGGCGCGGAAGGCGGCCTCGCCCAGGGCGGTTGTCGCGGCGGTGGTGATCCGGTCGACGTCGCCGCGCTCGGCGTGCGGCAGGGGGGCGCCCGCCGTCTCACGGGCTGCCGCGGCGGCGCCCAGCAGTCGGGCGGCCGTTGCCGGGCGGTTCGCGAGGACGAAGGCGCCCGCCAGTCCTTCCAGAGCCAGCGCCAGGGCGCGCGGGTCGCTGCTGAAGCGGGCGATGGCCAGCCCCTGGAGGTGCAGGTCACGGGCGGCGGCCTGGTCGCCGCGCAGCTCGGCGACGAAGCCCAGCTCGGCCAGGATCAGGGGGTTGGCGGGGTCCGACGACGAGCGGAGGTACCACTCCCGTACGCGGTGCAGATACGATTCGGCGGCGTCCAGATCGCCTGCCCGGCGCGCGCCCATGGCCAGTCCTATCTCGGCGTAGATCTCACCGAAGGCGAAGCCCTGTTCCACGGCGAGGCGACGGGCCTTTTCGTGCAGTTCCCGGGCCCGGTCCCAGTCCTTGGTCAGCAGGGCCAGACGGCCCAGCCCCGAGAGGCGGAAGGAGACCTCGGAGGACAGGCCCAGTTCCTCGGCGATGCGCAGGCCGTCCCGCAGGATCTCGGCGACCTCGGCGTACTCGCCGTTGATCTCGGCCAGTACGGCGCGCGGGATGCTGGTCTGCAACTCACCCCACCCGTCACCCAGTTCGCGGAACAGCCGGACGCTGTACTCGCTGTCCCTGGCGAGCGCGGGCATGTCGCCGCGGAACAGGTCGTGCAGGGCGCGCTGGCCGAAGGCGGCGGCCACCCCCCAGTCGTCGCCGTGCTCACGGAACGCTGCCAGCGCCTGATCGGTCAGCTCCTCACTGGTGGCCACCTCGCCGATGTAGGCCAGGGCGTACGCGTGGAACCACCGCAGCCTCGCCCGGCTGACGGGGTCCGATATCTCCTCGTACGCAGTGAATTTGTACGGGGCGGTGGCGTGCCGCGAAGGAGCCGGGGGCGGTATGTGGGACGCCGGTGTCCGTCCGGCCTCCGCGTACGCCCGTTCCGCGCGGGCGGTGAGGGGTTCCGGGCCGCCCGCCAGCAGGGCGAAACCGTCCCGCAGGCCGCGTACTTCGGCGCGCAGGCTCACAGGGGCCGGGCCCTCGGCCGTCAGCGCGGTCTCCAGGGCACGGCGGGCCTCGCCCATACGGCCGCGCAGCAGCCAGTACCAGGGCAGTGCCCGCACCAAACGCAGTGCTGCCCGTGCCGCGCCCCGGCGTACGGCGCTCTCCAGCGCCGCGCGCAGGTTCGCGCTCTCCGCGTCGAGGCGGCGCAGCCAGCGGTGCTGGCCGGGGCCGTGCAGCAGGGGCTGGGCCTGCTCGGCCAGTTCGGTGTAGTAGGTGAGATGACGTCCCTGTACGGCTTCGTGGTCCTTCGTATCGTGCAGGCGCTCGGTGGCATAGGCGGCCACCGACTCCAGGAGGCGGTAGCGGACGCCGGTGGGGGTCTCCGCCATGACGACCAGGGAGCGGTCGACCAGACGGGCCAGCAGGCCGAGGACGTCCTCGCGGGCCACCCCGTCGCCCGCGCACACCGCCTCGGCCGCCTGGAGCGTGCAGCCGTCGACATGAGCGGCCAGGCGGCGCAGCACGATGCGCTCGGGCTCGGTGAGCAGTTCCCAGCTCCAGTCGATCACGGCGCGCAGGGTCTGCTGGCGGGCCGGGGCGCCGTGGTGGCCGCCGGTCAGGACGCGGAACCGGTCGCCGAGCCGCTCGGCCAGCTCATGGACGCCCAGGGCGCGCACGCGGGTGGCGGCCAGTTCCAGGGCCAGCGGAAGACCGTCCAGCCGGCGGCAGATCACCTCCACCGCCGCCGAGTTGGCGGCGTCCAGGGCGAAGCCCGGTGACGCGGCGGCGGCGCGGGCCGCGAAGAGCCGTACGGCCTCGGCGGTCGGGAGCGGATGGACGACCCGTACCGTCTCACCCGCCACCCCTAGCGGCTCACGGCTGGTGGCCAGCACCCGCAGCGCGGGGGCGCCGCTCAGCAGACGCGCGGTCAGCGCGGCGACCGGCCCGATGATCTGCTCGCAGTTGTCCAGGAGCAGCAGGGCCCGCCGGTCACACAGGGCGGCGGCCAGATGACCGGCGAGGGCGCCGGGCCCAGAAGGCGCCGGCCCCCGGACGCCGGAACGCCGTCGTCACGGATGCCCAGCTCGGCGGCGACCACTTCGATGAGATCGGTGAGGGAACCGCGCTGCCCGGTGAGGTCGACCATCCACACGCCGTCGGGGAAGGAGCCGACGAGTTCTTGGGCGATCTGCACGGCGAGCCGGGTCTTGCCGACGCCACCGGGGCCGGTGAGCGTCACCAGACGGCTGTCCGTCAGCGCGGCGCGCGCCTCGGCCGTGGCCACCTCCCGGCCGATGAGGCCGGTGAGCGGGACGGGGAGGTCGGTACGGCGCATATGGAGGGGGTGGGGTCGGTGGGGTGACTGGGATGTGTACGGGCTCGCCGGTACGGCAGGTGGCGTGGGGAGCGGAGCGGTGACGGCTACAGGCGGTGCGGTTGACGGTGCGGTGGTGGGTACACCGACCGGGGAAGCGGGCGAAGGAGCAGGCGGGGAGCGGGCCGGGCGGCGGGCGGCTCCAGGGACTGGGTCAGGACGGACCGGTGCAGCGCGGCGAGCGCGGGGCCGGGGTCCACACCCAGCTCCTCGGCCAGCCTCGTGCTCAGCTCCCGGTAGGAGGCGAGCGCCTCGCTCTGCCGGCCCGCCCCGTACAGGGCCTGGATCTGGGCGGCCCGCAGCCGCTCACGCAGCGGATGCCGGGCCACCAACGCGGACAGCTCATCGGCCAGCGGGCCGTGTTCGCCCAGTTCGAGCCGGGCCTCGGCGCGTTCCTCCAGCGCGGTCAGCCGCTGCTCCTCCAGCGCCGCCGCGGCCGTACGGACGAACGCCGCGTCGGCGAAGTCGGCGTAGGCGGGCCCGCGCCACAGGGCGAGCGCCTCGGTGAAGACGGCCGCGCGCGCTGCCGGGTCGGCGTCGGCACGGGCCTGCTCCAGCAGCGTACGGAAGCGGCCGGCGTCCACCGCGCCGTCGTCGAGCCGGAGCACGTAGCCGGGCGCGCGGTAGCTCACCCGGTCCCTCCCCAGGGCCCCGCGGAGCTGGGAGATCTTCGTCTGCAGGGCGCCGGCCGGGCGGCCGGGCAGCCGCTCGCCCCACAGGTCCTCGATGAGCCGGTCGGCCGACACCGGCCCGCCGCCGTACGCCAGCAGCGCGGCGAGCAGTGCCCGGACCTTCGTCCCCGGCACCGCCACCGGCTTTCCCTCGTCGTCCCACACCGTCAGTGGGCCGAGCACCCCGAACCGCATGTCAGAACCGTAACCCGGAGCACTGACAGCCGATCACCAGCCGATCGACAGCCCGTCGTCAGCGGCCGGCAGCCGGTCGTCAGCGGGCCGTGAGCGCCGCCGCGCACAGTGGTCTGCCACGAGTCGTACGGAAGCACCGGGAACTCAAGGCAACAGCGCAGCAGCGCAGCAGCGCAGCAGCGCAATAAAGCAATAAAGCAACAAGGAAGCGCGGAAACACGAGGAGCATGGTGTCCACTGATGTCCACACCGGTGCCGACGCGGGTGTCGGCACCGATGACCACCCTGGTAGCAGCGCCGACAGGGGTACGGGTACCGATACCGCGGACGGTGCAGGCAGCGCTATGCCTGCGAGCGGCGATCACACGCCGCTGTCCCTGACCGTCAACGGCCGGCCGGTCCACCTCACCGCGGACGGCCGGGCCACACTCGTGGACGTCCTGCGCGACGGGGCGGGTCTGACCGGCACCAAAAAGGGGTGCGACCGCGGCGAGTGCGGAGCCTGCACGGTCCTGGTCGACGACCGCCGGGTGCTGTCCTGTATGACGCTGGCCCGGGCCGCAGAAGGCAAGAGGATCACCACGGTCGAGGGCCTGGCGCCGCAGGGCCAGATGCATCCCGTACAACTGGCGTTCCTGGACAAGGACGCCTTCCAGTGCGGCTTCTGCACCCCGGGCCAGGTGATGTCGGCGGTCGCGCTGATCGCCGAGGGGCGGGCCAACACGGCCGAGGAGATCAAGGAATGGATGAGCGGCAACATCTGCCGCTGCGCCGCCTATCCGCAGATCGTCGAGGCGATCACCGAGGCCGCGGCACAGCCCGGGGCCGGGGTGCCCGGAACCGTTGCCCACGGGACTGTTGCCCACGGGTCTGTTGCCTACGGGACTGTTGTCCCAGGAACCGTTGCCCCTGGACACGGCGGAACGGGGAGCACCAGCCGATGAAGACCTTCACGTACGAGAGGGCCACCACCCTTCAGCAGGCGCTGACGGCCCGTACCGAACCGGGGACACAGCTCCTCGCCGGCGGAACCGAGCTGCTGAACTGGCTCAAGGAAGGCATCGAACGCCCCGAGCGGGTGGTGGACATCAACGGCCTCCCTCTGGACGGCATCGACGTCGATGACGACGGACTGAGGCTCGGCGCCCTGGCCCGTATGAGCGATGTACACGCCCATCCGGAAGTCGCCCGGAGATACCCGGCGATCACCGAGTCGCTGCTGCGCTCGGCCTCCGCGCAACTGCGGAACATGGCGAGCATCGGCGGCAACCTGCTCCAGCGCACCCGCTGCCCGTACTTCCGCGCCGATACCGCCCTGCCGTGCAACAAGCGGGAGCCGGGCTCCGGCTGTGCCGCGCTGGCGGGCGGCGACACCGGTGCGCACGCGCTGTTCGGCTGGAGCCCGGCGTGCGCGGCCACCCACCCGTCCGACCTGGCGGTCGCACTGGCGGCGCTGGACGCGGTGGTCGTGACGGAGAGCGGCCGGAGGGGCCGGCGGCGCATTCCCGTGACCGAATTCCACCGGTTGCCGCAGGACCGGCCCGAACTGCACACCCGGTTGCGGCCCGACGAGCTGGTCACCGGCGTCGAGGTCCCGCCGGACCACGGCACCTCCTGGTACCTGAAGGTACGGGAGCGGGCCTCCTACGAATTCGCCCTGGTCTCCGTCGCCGTCAGCGTCGAGGTGGAGGGTGAGGTGATCAACCGGGCCCGGCTGGCGCTCGGCAGTGTCGCGCCCCGGCCGTGGCGGCTGTGGGCCGCCGAGGACGCGCTGGTGGGCGTCGCACTGAGTGACGTGGACGGACTGCGGTCGGCCGTGGCGGCATCCTTCGAGGACGCCTTGCCGCTGCCGGACAACGCGTACAAGATCGAGCTGGCGCAGCGCGCGGCGGTACGGGCGCTGCGTGTCGCGGGAGGTGCCGCGTGAAGACGAACGGAAAGACCGGACCCGCCCCTCAGGGGGTGCGCAGGCCCGATGATCCAGCCCCTCAGGGTCCGCACAGGCCCGGCGGTTCCGCCCCTCAGGGCCTCCGCAGGCCCGACGGTCCCGCCAAACTGACCGGAGCGGCCCTCTACACCGCCGACCGTCCGCATCCGGATGCGCTGGTCGCGGCCCTGGTCACCGCCACCGTACCCACCGGCCGGCTGGCCGCCCTGGACACGGCGGCGGCCGAGCGCGCCCCCGGCGTCGTACGCGTCATCCGCCATCAGGACATGCCGCGCCTGAACCCCATGCCCTCGCCCCCTATGGGGCACACGGTGCTGGTCATGCAGGACGACCGCATCCACTACGAAGGACAGCCGGTCGCCGTCGTCCTGGCCCGCACCTGGGAGCAGGCCCGGTACGCGGCCTCCCTGGTCGACGCCTCGTACGAGGACGTGGTCGAGCCCGTCATGTTCGGAGCCGCCCCGGAGATCGAAGCCAGGGGGCCGATGCTGCTGCGCGAGGAACCCGATGTGGGCGTCGGTGACGTCGAAGCGGGCCTGGCGCGCGCGGACGTGGTGGTCGACGCCACGTACACCACCTCCGACCGGCACGCCAACGCCATCGAGCCGCCGGCCGTACTGGCGTGGTGGGAGGAAGACCGCCTCACCCTGCACGTGTCGACGCAGGCGGTGGCGCTGACCCAAGGCACAGTCGCGGCCCTCTTCGGCGTCGCGCCCCAGAACGTCACCGTCCACTCGCCCTATGTGGGCGGCGGATTCGGGTCCAAGGCGTTCCTCCAGCAGCCCGTGCCGCTGGCCGTCGCCGCCGCCCGGGTCGCCGGGCGGCCGGTCCGGCTCGTACTGACCAGGGCGCAGACCTTCACGCTGTGCGGGCACCAGGCGGCCACCCGGCAGCGCGTACGGATCGGGGCCCGCCGGGACGGCCGGCTGACCGCTCTGGAGCACCGCAGCACCAACGCCACGACACGGGCCGCCGACTACCACATCGAGGCCGCGACCGCCGGCTCCGGCAGCCTGTACGCCAGCCCTGCCATCGCCCTCAAGGCCAGGGTGGAGCAGGTCGACCGGCCCGCGCCGACCCCGATGCGCTCGCCCAACGAGGGCGTCGGTCTGTTCGCCCTGGAGTCGGCGATGGACGAGCTCTCGTACGAACTGGGCATGGACCCCGTGGAGCTGCGGATACGCAACGAGCCGACAGTGCACCCCATGACGGGCCGCCCGTTCTCCTCGCGGCGCCTGGTGGAGTGTCTGCGCGAGGGGGCCCGCCGCTTCGGCTGGGACGGACGGCCGCCGGCCGGTTCGCTGCGCGAGGGCGACGACCTGATCGGCTGGGGCGTGGCCACCGCGGTGATGGACTCCTTCCGGGGGCCCGCCGCGGCCAGGATACGGGCCGGTGCCGGAGGCCGGATCGTCGTGGAGACCGGCACGGAGGAGATCGGCACGGGTATTCCGGCGATGGTGCAGGCGGTCGCCTCCCAAGCACTCGGCATCGGCCCCGCGGACATCGAGGTCCGGCACGGGAGCAGCGATCTGCCCGCGCACGGCGGGGTGTTCGGTTCCATGACGACCATGAGTGTCGGCTCCGCCGTCCACGTGGCGGCCACCGCCCTGCGGGAGAAGCTGACGGCCGCGGGCGGCTTCGAGGGAATGCGGCAGGCGGGCATCGACACGCTGGAGGCCGAGGGCAACTGGGCGCCCGAGGCCAGTGCCCACCCCAACGGCACCGCCTCGGAGGTCTCCGCCCTGGTCTACGGAGCGTTCTTCGCCGAGGTGCGGGTCGACGCCGACCTGGGGCTGGTCCGTATGACCCGCGGTGTCGGCGTCTACTCGGCGGGCCGGATCATCAACCCCCTCGCCGCCCGCAGCCAGTTGACCGGCGGCATCATCTGGGGCCTCGGCCAGGCCCTGCGGGAACGTTCCGTCATGGAGCCGGGGCGGGGCCGCTTCCTGCACAAGAACCTCGCCGGGTACGTCGTCCCCGTCCACGCCGACATCGGTGACCTGGACGTCTCCTTCATCGAGGACGAGGACCGGCACGCCAGCGCCATCGGCGCCAAGGGCATCGGCGAGATCGGCTCCAACGGCACCGCCGCCGCGATCGCCAACGCCGTCCACCACGCCACGGGCCGCCGGATCCGCAGCCTGCCGATCACCGCGGAGGACCTGCTGTGAAAGAGATCCTGGACGACCTGGACCGCTGGCGCGCCGAGGGCAGGCGGGTGGCCGTCGCCCGTGTCGTGGAGGTGTCCGGATCCGGCCCGCGGCAGCCCGGCGCCGCCATGGCCGTCACCGAGGACGGCGAGGTGGCGGGCTCCGTGTCCGGCGGCTGCGTGGAAGGCGCGGTCGTCGCCGAGGCGCTGGACGTCCTGGCGAGAGGCGGCCACCGGCTGGTGACCTTCGGCTACAGCGACGAGGACGCCTTCGCCGTCGGCCTCACCTGCGGTGGCACGGTCCGGCTGTTCATCGAGGAGCTGGATGCGACGCATCTGCTGGTGGCTGACGCCGTGCGCGCGGAGCGGCCCTTCGCGCTCGTCACGGTGATCGACGGACCGGGTACGGGCGCCAAGGCGCTCGTACGGCCCGACGGCCCGCCCGCCCCCGGGGACTTCGGTGTCCGTGCGGCGCTGCGGGACGCCGGGGAGGCGATCGCGGACGGCGTCAACGCGCTGCGTACATACACCGGTACCACTGACTCCACCAACGCCATCAACGCCACCAACCCCACCGATACCCTCGGTGCCACTACAGGGTCGGTCGCGCCCTCGGTGACGACGACCGTCTTCATCGACACCTACACACCGCCACCACGCATGATCATCCTTGGCGCCGTCGACTTCTCGGCGGCCCTGGCGCGCGCCGCCAAGCTGCTCGGCTACCGGGTCACTGTGTGCGACGCCCGTGCAACCTTCGCCACCCACCGCCGCTTCCCGATGGCCGACGAGATCGTCGTCGACTGGCCGCACCGCTACCTCGACCGCGTCGGCACCGGCCTGGGACCGCGCGACGCCGTCTGTGTCCTGACCCACGACGCCAAGTTCGACGTCCCCGCGGTGCTCTCCGCCCTGCGGACCGACGTCGGTTACCTGGGCGCGATGGGCAGCCGCCGTACGCACGAGGATCGCCGGGACCGGCTGCGCGCGGCCGGCGCCGGGGCCGATGAACTGCAACGGCTGATGTCCCCCATCGGGCTCGCCATCGGCGCCCGTACGCCCGAGGAAACCGCCGTCGCCATCTGCGCCGAGATCATCGCGCTCCGCGGAGTGCGCGGTGCGACCGTCGCCTCACTGCGCGACACGCAGGGGCCGGTTCACCCGCGGCTGTGAGGGAGAGGGGGAGGGCGAAGGAGGCACGGTGCCTTATGGGTGGGGCACTTCGCTGATCCGCCCGCTGTGATACGGGCAGTTGCCCCGCGCACCTCCCCGGCCGATCGGACAGTCCCCCACGCACCCCCGCGGCCGACCGGGAATGCGCCTTGGCCGGACGCCGTTGCCCAAGCGAAACGATCTTGAGGGTACGTGGAGCGGGAGAGAACGGATGACAATCTTGATCACCACGCCGAACGGCGGGGTCGGGCGCCATCTGACCGAGGCACTGCGCGGCCGTGAGGACGTACGCTTCCTCGTCCGCTCCGAAGCCGGTGCGCGGGCGCTGGGCGAGGTGCGCGGTGAGGTGTTCCGCGGGGACGCCGCAGACGCGGACGACGTGCGCCGCGCGGTGGCGGGAGTTGAACGGCTTTACCTGGCGCACCCCTTCAGCGTGGACCAGATCGCCGTCGAGACGGGCCTTGGCCTGGCGGCCCTGGAGGCGGGCGTGCGACGGATCGTCAAGCTCGGTGCCCGGGCGTTCACGGGCGCCGGGACCGTACCGGATGCCGTCACCGGCAACCACGACGTCATCGCCGGGCGACTGCGTGGGGCCGGTGTTCCCGAACTGACCGTTCTGCGGCCCGACCGCTTCCTGCAGAACTTCCTCACGGCCGCGGCGGCGATCGCCGGCGGTACGCTGGCCGATCCCGCAGGGCCCGCCGGTGCCCGGGGGTATGTGGACGTACGGGACATCGCGGAGGTCGCGCTCGCCGAACTCCTCGCGGACCGTCCGGTCGGCGGCGACATCGAGATCAGCGGCCCGCACGCGCTGACCCTGCCGGAACTCGCCATACGCTTCGGCGCGGCCCTGGGCAGGCGGGTACGGTACGTCGACGTCCCGTTGGACGACGCCTGGCGCGAGGACCTGGCACGGCGCGGGGTCCCCGCGCCGGTCGTCGACGGTCTGCGCGACCTGTACACCAACTACCGCCGGGAAGGCGTCGCAGGGCTGGGGACGGCGTCCGGCGTGTGCTCGGCCGCCCGCCGCGCTCGGCGGAGGACTTCGCGGCCGACCAGCTCGCACCCGCCGCCACCTTGCCGTAAAACCGTCCCGGCACTCATATGGAGCAGCGTGAACCGACGCGCCATATGAGTGCCTGACCGTGGTGCGCCGACGCGCCCGTATCGCACACCCGTGCGCCCGTGGTCCGGCCTGGAGAACGGGCCTGCGGCACGGCAGCCTCGGAACCGGATCAGCACGCGAGCAGCGGGATTGCGTGGTCCGGTGCAGTGCTCCGGGAACCCGCAAGCCCCGACAGGAAGGTCAGAGGTATGCGCGCCAAAGGCATCTGCTACGACACCGGCTTCCTCCGCAAGGGCACCAACTCCCGGGAGCGCTTCGATCCGGACCTGGTCACAAGGGAGCTGGCCGTCATCCGCGACGACCTCCACTGCAACGCCGTCCACATCACCGGCGGTGACCCGGAGCGCCTGGAGTTCGCCGCCCGCTGCGCCGCCGACCTGGGACTGGAGGTCTGGTTCTCGCCCTACCCGTTGGAGCTGACCACCGATGAGATCCTCACCCTGTTAGCCGACTGTGCGGCGCGGGCCGAGCGACTCCGGACGCGGGGAGCCGAGGTCGTGTTCGTTGCGGGCGTCGAACTGAGCGTCATGAACCAGGGGTTCCTCGAAGGCGACAGCACCGAGGAGCGACTCGGCCGGCTGCTGGGCGACCCGGCCCGTCGGCCCGAGAAATTCGCCGCGGTCGCCGCCCGCCTCAACGCCTTCTTCCGCGAAGCCGTGCCGATGGTCCGCGAGCGCTTCCACGGCAAAGTCACGTACGCCGTCATACAGTTCGAAGGCGTCGACTGGGATGTGTTCGACTTCATGACGTACGAACTCATTCGGTCCGCGGAGGTGGCCGACCGATTCCGGGAGGGCGTACGCAGCCTGGTCGCACAGCCCGAAGCCGCACAGCCCAAACCGGTCGCCATCACCGGCTTCGGGACCGCCACCTGGCGCGGCGCGGGTGACATGGCACCGCGCAGCATGGGAATTCTCGAATACGACGAAGCCACCGGCGCGCCGCTCCGGCTGTCCGGGAAGTACGAGCGGGACGAGGCCGGCCAAGCGGCGTACGTGCGTGAGCTGCTGGAGATTTTCGACAGCGAGGGTGTCGACAGCGCCTTCGTGTTCCTCTTCGCGGTCCACAACCTGCCCCACCGCCCTGACGGCGATGCCCGCGACGATCTTGACCTCGCCAGCCTCGGTGTCGTCAAGGTCCTCGAAGACCGCCACGGCGACACCTACCCCGACCTGCCCTGGGAGCCCAAGGCCGCCTTCGCCGCGGTTGCCGACCACTACCGCGGCGGCTGACCACCTCCGGTCATCAGGGCAGGCGTCCCCCGCTCGTCAACCGGGCGCTGCCACTTGTTACGTTGATCCCCGCTGCATCGCCCCTGCGCACCGCTGTGTTCCGCCGCGTTCCGCCGTGTTTCGCCGCTGTGACGTGCCGGCGGAGCGGTGATCGGTGCGTCAGGGGAGGGTGAGAATGACATTCGGATGGCTCAGGTGGCTGCGTTATGCCGACGACTTCGGCTACAGCCACGGTCTGCTGCCGGGGACGGTGGGAACGGTCGCCGTTCTCGGCACGGCCTTTGTCGCCGGATATCTCCTCCGCCGGGTCGCCGTGGCCTCATGGGCCGTACCCCTCGTCCTGACCGGTGCCGGAATCGCCTGGCTCGCCACCCACTGAGCCGGTGTCCGGGAGGGGCGGCATCCGCCCGGTCGTCATGGTTCGCCCCGTTGAGATTTCATGCACGCAGATGCTTGGCGAGCAGCAGCAGACGTGTGACGAAAGTGGCATAGGACTGTCCGGACAGGGTGTCCGGCGGTGTCAGGGGCAGCAGGCGCTGGGTGGCGACGGTCTGCGCTTCGGTGTAGCTCAGCAGGCCGTCCCGGCCATGCCGGCGGCCGACGCCCGAGTCCTTCATCCCGCCCATGGGGGCGTCGACGGAGGCGTACGCCGCTGCGTACGGTTCGTTCACATTCACCGTACCGGCCCGGATGCGGGCGGCCAGGGCCCGTGCGCGGCGGGACGGGAGGTCCAGATACTGGCGTTGAGTCCGAAGCGGCCGGCGTTGGCCTGCTCCACGGCGTCCTGTTCATCCCGGAACGAGGCGACGGCCGCCACCGGCCCGAAGACCTCCTGGCCGTACATGCTCATCGCGTCGGTGACCCCGGTGAGGATCGTGGGCTCGTAGAAGAAGGGCCCCACGTCCGGCCGGGGACGCCCGCCCGTTACCAGTGAAGCACCTTTGCCGGTCGCGTCCCGGACGTGTTCGTCCACGGTACGCAGCCGGGCCGCGGAGGCCAGCGAGCCGATGTCGGCCCGGTAGTCGAAGGCGGCGCCCAGGCGCAGCGCGCGGGTGGCGGCGGCGAAGGCCCGCAGGAAGTCCGCACTGCGATCGGCGTGGACGAGCACCCGCTCGGCCGACATGCACAGTTGACCGGCACCGGTGAAGCAGGCCCGCACCGCACCGCGTACGGCGGTGTCCAGGTCGGCGTCGTCCAGCACGATGAAGGCGTTCTTGCCGCCGAGTTCGAGGGTGCAGTCGATGAGGTGTTCCCCGGCCAGGGCGGCGACGCTGCGGCCCGTCGTGGTGGAGCCGGTGAACGTCACATGATCGCTGCGGGCGACCACGGCCGGGCCGACCTCATCGCCCGGACCCGTGACGACCTGGTGCAGACCGTGCGGCAGTCCCGCCTCGTGCAGCAGGTCCCGTACCCGCAGTGCGGTGAACGCCCCTTGGACGTCGGGTTTGCACACCACCGCGTTACCGGCGAGCAGCGCGGGCACGGTGTCGCAGACGGCGAAGGTGAGCGGGTAGTTCCATGGAGCCAGAACGCCGACGACCCCACGGGGGCGGCGGTGTTCCACCACATGTGTGAGCAGGGGCAGGGCTCCGCGGCGGCGCCGTGGGCGCAGCAGGGCGGGGGCGCGGCGCGCGTAATGGCGGGTGGTCAGGGCGCAGTCGATCACCTCTTCCAAGGCGTGGGCGCGCGCCTTGCCCGCTTCGTACTGGATCAGGTCGAGCAGGTCGTCCCGGTGGCGCAGCAGCAGGTCGTGGAAGCGGAGCAGGACGGCGGCCCGGCCGCGTACGCCGGTCTCCGCCCAGGCGCGCTGGACCGTACGGGCGCGGGAGAAGACACGGTCCAGGTCGCGTGGCCCGCAGTGCGGCACACGGCCCAGCGGTGCGCCGGTGAACGGCGCGATGCTGAGGGTGTACCCGGCGGCGCCGGATCCTGTGCCCGTACCTGTGCCGGCACCGCTATGAGTGTCCGTGCCGGTGTCGACCACGGCCCGTCCCAGGGGAAGTCCGGTGCGGCCGGCCAGGGGGATCGCGCGGGTTGGCGTAGC
Source organism: Streptomyces sp. MST-110588 (assembly GCF_022695595.1). Lineage (NCBI taxonomy): Bacteria > Bacillati > Actinomycetota > Actinomycetes > Kitasatosporales > Streptomycetaceae > Streptomyces > Streptomyces sp. MST-110588. The sequence goes on along the minus strand of NZ_CP074380.1, from coordinate 190,363 downwards.
GGTGGGGTCTGCCGCCGGGGGCGATGTGGTTTCGCGGCCTGCTGCCATGCCGTCGGTGTATTCGTCATTCGATCGGAAAGGAAAGTTCACGGATCCTACTAGGATTCAGCGGAAGTCGGGATCGAGGTCGGGGCCAAGGTCCCAGGCCGTGCGCGGCCGAAGAACTCGTGAGCGTGATGGGGAGATGTTCACATGGTGCGGGTATTCGCGGACCGTTACGGGAACGCGCGGCGGATCGTGACGCTCGACGGGATGCGTGACCACCTGGAGATCTACCGCATCAGTTCGGGCCTGGAATTCCCCTGGGACTATCAGCGGGCCCTGGAATCGGCACTGATCCGGACCTTCGCCGTCCCCGGGATCGGCGGACTGCTGGACGCCACATGCCAGTTCGCGCGGGCCGGACAACGCCGGTATGACGACACGCTCGTTCTCATGGCGGCTCTGGTCAAGTACGGATACGACTCCCCGGAGGGAGGACCGCACTGCGGACGATCAACAGGGCACACCGCTGGTACGCCATCAGCAACGAGGACATGCTGTATACGCTCTCGGCATTCGTCCATGAACCGATCAGATGGATCGACGCCTACGGTTGGCGCCCGCTGCTGGAACAGGAGAAGCTGGCCGCCTTCTGGTTCTACCGCAATGTCGGAGAGCGGATGAACATCCAGGGAATTCCCTCCGACTACACGCAGTTCGAAGAATTCAACAGGGAATACGAACGGTCCCGGTTCGCCACCGCGCCCAGTGGTCGCAGGGTGGCCGACCAGGCCCTCGGTGTGGTCGGCCGGTGGTTCCCGGCGCCGGTGCGGCCGGTGGTGCGCCGGGTTGTCGTCGGCCTCATGGATCCGCCGCTGCGTACGGCTTTCGGGTACCGCGAGCCGCGGCTGCTGCCGTACCTCGTCCGGGGGACGCTCCGGGCCCGGGCCCGGGTGCAGCGCCTGGGGCCGGCCCGCCGCCGCTCGTACTACGACGACCCGCCGAAGGTACGCAGCTACCCCGGCACCCAAGGCGACTACGGCATCGCGGACTTCGGGTGAGCGAGCCTTCCCCGGTAGACCCTCGGTGGCGCCGGAACCGCTGACGACCGCCCGCCCACGGCTCGTCCCGGCGACGGTACGGCCACCACCGTCATCACCCTCGCCCTCACCACCGCTGCCATCGCCGCTGGTCCGGTTCAGGCCACGCGCACCCGCCGCACCGTATGGCGGGCCAGCGCGTGGATGAAGCAGCTCTGCCGGGTGCCCGGCAGCAGTGGCTTCACCTGTTCCCAGGCCGCCAGCAGCATCCGCTCCGCCTCGTCGACACATGCGTCGACGGCGCCACAGGTCTCCAGCGCACCGATCGCCTCCCGGACGCCGTCCTCGCTCAGGTGCCCGTCCCGGACGAGGTGCCAGACGGCCTCGACGTCCCGGCGCGGCAGCAACGCCACCGCGTGGGCCAGCGGCATGGTGACCTTTCCGTTGCGCAGGTCCTCGGCGACGGACTTCGTCGGGGCGCCGGCCCGGACCACACCGCGCAGATCCAGTACGTCGTCGGTGATCTGATACGCGGTGCCCACGGCCTCGCCGAATCGTTGCAGCGCCCCGGACAGTTCGGCGGAGGAGCCCACGAGCAGGGCGCCGACGTGGAAGGCCGCCCGGACCGGGGCCCCGGACTTCAGCCGGTGGGTGAGCCGCACCTGGTCCAGGAGGGGACCGGCGTTCCCGGTGGCCACGGCCGTGTCCATCTCCTCGCGCAGGCCGAGGATGTCCAGGGCCTGACCGGCGTGCGCGGCCCGCAGCGCCGACAGGTACGCGTCCTGTACGGCGCAGCGCAGCACCACGTCGTCCGGCACAACCCGGCGCAGCGCCCGGTCGAACGCGAAGAAGGCGGCGGTGCCGGCGTTGAGTGCGGTGGGCGTGCCGTAGACGGTGTGGGCAGCGGCTCTGCCCCGTCGTACGGGTGCCTCGTCCTGGACGTCGTCGATGATCAGCGAGCCGGTGTGCATGAGTTCACCGGCTGCCAGGAGAGGCGTGTAGAAGACACTGTCGCCCCCGAGCACGTGAATGATCTTCGCCAGCAGATAGGGCCGCCAGCGCTGGCCGCCGGCGTCCACGAGGTGGCGCACCGGCCGCACCAGCGTCCGGTGGACACGGTCCTGGACGTGCCCCGCGAGCGCGGGCGGGAGTTCCTGGTCCGGTGACAGCCCGAGCAACTCGCGGGTGACATCGAGGTTCAGGGCGTTGGTGTCCGGGTAGAGGGCGTTGATATGCGCGCTGAGCTGCGCGGCGAACCGGCGCATGTCCCTGCGCAGCGCCCCAGGAAGCTCCACGCCCTGCTGCCGGCTACCCGGCCGCCCGGAGTGCATCCGTCCTCGCGCGCGAGAGCCCGGCGCGTCGCTCGTACCGGTACCGGAGTTCACCGGCGAGTAGTGCTCAGGAATTTTCCTCACCATGTCCTTTTCTCAAGCAGGCGTTCGGCGGCGGTGGAAGGTGGGAGAAGGGGAGGGAAGGGGAGGGAAGGTCTGTCACAGGGCGACGGCCAATGCTCCGCGGGTCGAGGAGAACCGCACCTCCCGCCGTGGTGTGAGGACTTCGCCGTCCACATGGACGGCCACCGGCCGGGTCACGGTGACCGACAGGCTCTGCCGGCCGGCGAAACGCCGTACCGGTCTGCCGTTGTGCTCGTGCCGGGGCCGCAGCAGCATCCGGGCCAGGAGAGCCGCGCAACGGTGGGTGGAAAGGTCCGTGAACGCCAGTGCTTCCAGGTCGTCCTGGAAGGACGCGGCGGGGCACGGGGCCAGCGGCCAACGCCCCATGTACGCGTACGGAGAGGTGTTGGCCACCAGCAACGCGAAGACCCCCTCCGTCCGCTCGGCCCGCTGCTGCGGTTCCTCCTGCGGAAGGGCCACCGACAGGGCGGGAACCCTGCGGTCGGTACCGGAGAGGAAGTGCCGTGCCGCGGGCATCAGATAGCGGCTCCACGCGCCGGACCGGCCACCGCCCCGGCCTCGTTGCCGCCACCTTGATTGCCGTCGGCCCGGTGGGCATCGGTTTTCTTGCCGGCCTTGTTGGACGAGTGCCATCAGCTCCGCGCCGAAGCCCACTCCGGCGGCCGTGAGGAAATAGCGGTGGTCCGCCTTTCCCAGATTGACGACCGTCCGCCGCCCCTGGCCGACCGCCTCGGCCAGCCGTCGGGCGGCCGGCACCGCATGCCGCCCCAGTCCCAGCGCGCGGGCGGCCACGTTGAGCCCTCCGGCCGGGAGGATGCCCAGTGCGGGCACGGCCGGCCGGTGGTGTGGCCCCGCGTCCCATCCGTCGGCCAGCAGGCCGTTGACGGCCTCGTTGACGGTGCCGTCCCCGCCGAGCACCGCGACCAGCCGTACGCCGTCCCGCCGCGCCGCCCGGGCCAGATGAAAGGCGTGACCGGGGCACGCGGTGACGGCGACGTCCAGGCGCACCACGGGAGTGAGTTCGGCCAGGACGGCACGAAGGACCGCGTCGCCGGCCCCGGTCGACGCCGGGTTGACGATGAGCGTGCCGCGCATCACCTCACCCCGTCCGGCTGCTCGGCGGGCACCGGGGCCGCTGCCTGTGGCGGGGTCGGTGGCGCCGGTGGTGATGCCGCCGACCGGCCGCGGGGCAGCGCGCCGAGTACCAGGCACACCCCGCGCAGCAGATACCGGCCGACAGCCAGGACGTCGTGCGCAGCGCGGCGGTGAACGCCTGCGCGGCGTCCTCGGCCAGATGCCGGGCCGCCCCCAGGAGCCGCAGGCGCTCGGACGGCTGCAGCCGCCCCCGGCCCGTGGACGCCCGGGACACGAGCCGTTCGGCCTGCGCCAGCGCGCCGAGAAGGTGGTCCCGGGCGCCCGCGGGCACCGGAGCGCCGGGGGACCGGGCGATCCGGGAGGAGTAGACGGTGTTGAAGACCGACCCGACGACCGCTACGCCGGAGGTGCTGCCCACACTGCGTACGGCGTCGTTCACCCCCGCTCCGATGCCCGCCCGCCGCTGTGGGACCGCCCGCATGATCAGGCTGGTGGCAGGCCCGCCGGCCAGCCCGACACCGAGCCCGATCAGGCTCAGGAACACGTACAGGCGGCTCAGCGACGAACCGGCGGTGGTCCCGGCCAGGACGACGAAGGCGCACACGTTGAGCAGCATGCCTACGGCCATCACCGTCCTGGCCCGCGTCCGGCGGGCGAGGACGGCGGAGACGAGCCCGCCGACGGCGACCGCGAGCCCGCCGGCCAGCAGGGTCCGCCCGGCGGCCAGAGGGGACATGGCCTTCAGGCCCTGCAAGTAGAAGGTGAGGAGGAAGGTCGCTCCCACGAGGGTGAAGAACATCAGGCAGAGCATCGTCGCGGCGACCGCGTAGCCGCGGTCGCGGAAGAATCCGAGCGGGAGCATCGGTGCCGGTGCCCGCCGCTCCCAGCAGATCATCGCCGCGAGCAGCGTGGCACCCAGGGCGGCGACCCCCACCACCAGGGGATCGGTCCAGCCGAGGACCGGCGCCTGGATGAAGCTCCAGATGACGGCGAACAGGCCCGCCCCGGACAGCAGGAGTCCCGCCGGGTCCGGTGGTGGCGCCTGGTCGTCGCGGCAGGGCGGCACCAGTACGGGGACGCAGCACAGCGGCAGCACCACCAGGGGAAGGGTGCCCCAGAAGCACGCCCGCCACGAACAGTGCTCCAGCAGCCAGCCGCCCGACACCGGCCCGAGAAGGACACCCACCCCGGCGACGGTGGACCAGATGGTGATGGCCAGTCGCTGGCGGGCCGGCTGCGGGAACACCTGCACCAGTACGGACAGGGTGGAGGGCATGATGAAGGCCGCGCCGAGCCCCATCACGGCACGGGCCGCGATGATCTCCGCTGCGCTGTCCGCCAGGGCGCCGAGTACGGACGCCAGACCGCAGATCACCAGGCCCGCCACCAGCGCCCTGCGCCGCCCCCGCCGGTCACCCCAGTTGCCCGCCGCCAGCACCCCCGCGGCGAGCGCCAGCATGTGAGCGCCCACCACCCATTGCAACTGCGCCGAACCGAGGTGGAGATCGCGCTGCATCTGCGGCAGCGCGACGTTGAGGACCGTCTGGTCCACGCCCAGCAGGAGCAGAGCCAGGCACAGGACTCCCAGTACACCCCACTGCCGGGTCATGATCGTCCCTCCTGGCGCGGGACGGGGAAGCGGGCACGCACCACAGCGTCGAACAGCGGCCCCGGCAGCAGCCACCGGAGCCCCACCGTCAGACGCGCCGCCGCGCCCACCACGTGGCGCGGTCCCGGAGAATCCGATGCCAGCACCCGCCCCACCGCACGGGCTACTTTGTCGGCGGATACCGCCCCGTACCGGTACGGAGTCCGCTGCACGCGCGCGTAACAGTCGGCCAGGGCATCGCGGAAGGAGGCATACGCCCCGGTTCCCGGCCCGCGGGCGGTCAGCAGCCGCACCGCCGTCACGATGAACCGGGTGCGCACCACCGCGGGTTCGATGGCGCTCACCCGTACGCCGAACGGTGACACCTCATAGCGCAGCGCATCGCCGAAGGAGGCCAAGGCGTGTTTGCTGGCGTGATAACACCCGCCTCCGGGCAGGGTGAAGCGACTCGCCACCGATGAGATGTTGACGATCCGGCCCTCGCCGCGCCGGCGCATTCCGGGAAGAACCAGTTGCGTCATCGTGATGTGCCCGAAGACATTCACCTCGAACTGCTGGCGCACCTGATCCATGTCCAATTCCTCGACCGGGCCCGTCAGGGCGTACCCGGCATTGTTGACCAGACCCCATACCGCGCCGTGCCGGGCTTCCACATGCCGTACGCATTCACGCATCGCGCCGGCGTCGGTGAGGTCCACGGGCAGGATCCGCGCTCCGTCCGAAGCCAGGTCCCCTATGGATCCGATGTCTCGCGCCGTCGCGTAGACGGTGTGTTCACGGCCGAGAAGATGCCGGACCACGGCCCGGCCGATGCCTGACGAGCAGCCGGTGACGACCACTGGGCGTTCCTGTGTCATCGGTATCGGCCCCTTTTCTCCCGTTGTCCTGTCGTACGGGCCCTGTGACCGTGCCGTGGGCCGGCCCGGCTCCAGGTCTTTCCCGTCTTTTCCCGCTCGTCCCGGCCTCCGCCGGTACCCCGTCGGCGGGATTCCCGTCCGCTTCCGTTCGCTCCGGTCCGGTCGCTCCTGTCCGCTGCGCTGCCCGTACAACGACCGCGGGTCGGACAAGTCACTTGAGGTGAAGTGCATATGAGCGCGTCGGTCCCCTCCTGGACGAGGGCGTCGGCCCGGTTATGTTTGCCGCGCCCGCCCGTCACATCGAGCGGGTTCCGTACGTCAGTGCTGTGACGGAGTGCTGTGACGGACGGCGAGACCGCAGGACAAAGGGCAGGAGCAGGGATTCATGAGCGGGACGACGGAGACGAGTGGGATGTACGGGGCGGGAGAGACCGGGTTTCTGGCGGAGCGGTTCGAAGAGCACCGGACCCACCTGCGGGCGGTGGCCTACCGGATGCTCGGCTCGCTGAGCGAGGCGGACGACGCCGTACAGGAAACCTGGATCAAACTCAGCCGCGCCGACACCGGTGCCGTGGGGAATCTGGGCGGCTGGCTGACGACGGTGGTCGGCCGGGTCTGCCTGGACATGCTGCGCGCCCGCACCGCACGGCGCGAGGAACCGATGGAGGATCAGGTACGGCTCCCCGACCCGCTCGTCAGCGGCGTGCACGGCATCGACCCGGAGCAGCAGGCGCTGCTCGCCGACTCGGTAGGCCTTGCCCTGCTCGTGGTCCTGGAGACGCTGGCCCCCGCCGAGCGGCTCGCCTTCGTTCTGCACGACCTGTTCGCCGTGCCCTTCGACGAGATAGGCCCGATCGTCGGACGTACCCCGACGGCGGCCCGGCAACTGGCCAGCCGCGCCCGCCGCCGGGTTCAGGGAGCGGCACCGGCCCCCGATACCGACCTCGCCCGCCAGCGCGAAGTCGTCGACGCCTTTCTCACCGCAGCTCGCGGGGGCGACTTCGAGGCACTCGTCGCGGTCCTCGACCCGGACGTCGTGGCGCGCTCCGACAGCGGGACGGAGCGGCCGGGCGCGGTGCTGCGCGGTGCGGCGGCGGTGGCCGGCCGGGCGATGACCTTCGCCCGGTTCGCCGAGGCCGCACGGCCGCGCTGGTCAACGGGGCCGCGGGCGTCGTGGCGGTGTCGCAGGGACGGCCGCTGTCGGTCATGGCGTTCACGATCGCGCAAGGCAAGGTCGTGGCCCTGGACATCCTCGCCGACCCCGAACGCCTCGCCCGGCTCGACCTCACGGTCCTCGACCGCTGACCCGGCAATTCCACGGTGTCGAGTGCGATATGCCGACGCGTGAGTTCCGTGCTCCGTGGCGCTGATTTCCTTCCCGGTAATCGGCGTTGTGGTATCTCGCGTAATCGTGGCCTGCGTCGCGGCTCCGTGAATGCTCAGGAGTTGCCCGGCCTGCCCGACGGGGGTTGAATTACCCGTAGGAAGAAGTGCGATACAGGCATTCGGCATTCTCTCAAGGGGTTGATCTTATGTTGCCTGTTGAAACACCGTCCACCACATCGGCGCGTACGGAGAAGCTGGCAGAAGACGTAGAGGGGCTCCTGAACCCCGTGGAGGCCGATGGCAGCTTCCACGACTCCGCGGAATGCCTGGTCCTTCTCATCGGCGGAGCGGGATTCCTCCTGTCCCCGCCGGCGCCGCGGCCGACGAAACGCTAGAAGCGTGGCCGAAGGACCCGAAAGACCGGCAGGCCCGATAGATCGGAAGGCCCGGTAGATCCTGAAGGACTGAACGCTTCGACCGCACTGGACGAGACGGTTCAAGAATTCGCGCGTGTGGTTGTCTCCGCCCTCCGGGCGGGGGCAACCACTTCGACCTGCTCTCTTCCGTGGTCACGCGAAGTGACGATCCGCTGGCGCCCGCGGCGGCGCGGGTGCTCGGCGCCGACGTCCTCGCCCCCTGCACCCTCCTGGGACAGACCGCCTCGGAAGCGGACATCGCGCTCCTCGGCACGGCGGCCCGGGCCTTTCCGCCGGCCGCGGGCTCCTCGTCCAGCGAGTGGAACCACTGGGGGCTGCTGGGCGCGCTGCGCCTGACCGGTGCCACGGCCGGCACCGCTGCCGGGACCGGCGCCGAGCCCGCCGCGTCCTGGGTCACCGCGGACCCCTGGCCGCGGGTGACCCATCGGCTCGCGCAGGTGGCCGCGCTCGCGGGGCTGCCGCTGCCGTCCGAGCTGAGTGCTGCCGCGGGCGGACGGGTCGTGGACGTCGCACGGGGCTTCGTACGGGCCGTACGCCGCCGCGACTGGTTCCAGGCGGCCGGCGCCGGACGCTGGCTGGCCACGATGGACGACGTTCCGCCCTCGCTGGGCCTGGACCGCGGCCTCGCCTTCGTCGCCCAGATGGGAGGCGACGACGCCAGGGTGGCCCTCCACGTCCAGGTCGCGCAGGCCCTGCTCGTGGGCACGGCGGGGGCCACGCGGCCGGCGGTCCGGTGACCGCCGCCGGGCCGGCCGCCGGACCGGTCACCGGGCGCAGAGCCGGACCGGTGGACGGTGGCCCACGCGCCCAACCGGAGCGGATCGCGGCGGCGGCCCTGGGCTGGCTGTACCGGCACCGGGACGGCTTCCGGCTTCCCGACGACCCCACCGGCCCGCAGCACGACCGGAACGTGACCTTGCGCCCCCTGGGCGAGCTGGCGCAGGTAAGCCACTCCATCGCCCGCCTCGGCGACCTGGCCCCGGGCGGCGGGTCCGGTGCGTCGGACGGCGGGACCGGTGCGATGGACGGCGGGACCGGTGGGACGGGAAGGACCGGCGAGTCCAGCGGGACCAGCAAGGTAACCGGTGTCGGGGAGGTCGGTGGGGTCGGCGACCTGGCCCGCGCGCTCCTGGATTTCGCCTGGCGGGAAACCGGCCGGGAGAGGTCTTCGCCGCACTGGCACGGCGCGAGCCGCATGCGACGTACCCGCTGGAGATGTACGCGGCCTTCGCCGAGGCAGGGCTGCGCCACGACCGTTTCGAAACGTTCCTGCGCGCAACCGTCACCACCCGGGCCTGGCGTCTGACCGAACGCGAACCGACGCGCACACTGGCCGTACTCCTCGCCGAGCGCAGGCTCGCACTCCCGCCGCACTGCGACCGCGAAGCGGCCCAGGCACGGACCTGGCTGGGCGGGCTGGCCGAACCGTGGGCATTCACCACATCCGCCGGCTACGCCGCCACGCACCACGTCTTCCACCTCACCAACTGGGGCGCGGAACCGCGGGCGCTGGCCGCCGCCGTACGCGACCACCTCGCCCTGTGGCTGCCGGCCTGGCTGGACTGCACGGTAGCGGCGGGCCACTGGGACCTGACCGGTGAGCTGCTCGCCGTCGCGGCCATGCTCCCGGTCCCGCCCGCCTCGCCGGCTCCGTACGTCCTGCCGGGAGTCGCCCAGGCGTGGCGGGCGCTGGCGGCGGCGCAGCGGCCCGACGGCGCTGTCCCGGAGGTCGCGGAGATCAAGGGAACCGTGGACTCCCCGGAGACCGTGTACGTTCCGGAAACCGTGGACGCCCCGGAGCCCGACGAGGCCGAGCACACCTTCCGTACCTGCTACCACTCCACCCTCGTCACGGCCTTCGCCGCCACACTCGCGGCTCATATGGCACGCCGTACCTCCGACGACGACCCGGTCCCGCCCAGACCCCGGGCCCGAGCCCGGCACCGCCGTCACCCTCACCCGCACCTCCGTCACCCCCGCCCCACCTCGGCCAGGACCCCGCCAGGAAAGGACCGCGATGACCACAGCCCCACTGCTGCACCAGGTCGGTGCCGGTGCGCTGAACTGGCTGGAGGCCCACCGCGAGCACTTCCGTCTGCGCCTGAACCGGGACACCCCGGCCCGTCAGGTCAAGGAACGCCTCAAGCCCGTCGGTGAACTGGCACTGGTCGGCCGCATCCTGACCCGCGAGGGCGTCACCGGATCGCGCCAGGCCGCACAGATCCGGCGGCTGCTGGACTTCGCCTGGCAGGACGTCCTCGAAGGCGGCGAGGTCCTGGCCTGGATGCAGCGGGACGAGCCCCTCTCACCGGTGCCGCTGGAGCTGTACGTGCCCTTCCGCGAGCTGGGATACAGCCACCCCGGGGTGGCAGAACACGCCCGCCTGGTCAGCCGTACGACCAGTTGGCGGGCGCTGGAGGCCCCGCCCAGCCGGCGGCTGGGAATCGCCCGTTTCGCCGCCCGCGCGGGCCTGCCGGCCGGCATCGACGAGCCGGCGGCGGTCCGCCGTACCTGGCTCGGCCACACCCCCGAGCCCTGGACGGTCGACCACCACATCGCGTACGCCGTCACCCACACCGTCTTCCACCTCACCGACTGGGGGGAACGGCTGGGGAACCTGCCCGAGGACATAGCCCGCTACCTCACCCTGTGGCTGCCCGTATGGACCGAGGAGTGGGCGCTGCACCGGCACTGGGACCTGCTCGGCGAACTCCTCGTCGTCGACGCCTGTCTGCCCCGGCCCGCGCTCGACACCGGCATCTGGCAGCGGTACGCGGACGCGCAGAGCCCGGAGGGAGCCATGCCCGTCCAGCACACGATGCCCACCGGGGACGCCGGCGAGATCTTCGACCTCGTACACCACCCCACACTCGTCGCGGTCTTCGCCTCGACCATGGCCGTCTCCCGGGCCATGACCGCGCTCAGCGACTCCGCCCCATGACCGACGCGTACATCGGCCCCCGTCAACTGCGCGCGACCGCCGAGCGCTTCGAGGCTCCCGACGTGGTGCTGGCCCTGTCCCAGGACGGCCGGCGCACCGTCGTCTCCGCCGGCACCGCCACGTACGGGTACGGAGCGCCCGCCCGCGAGGCACTGCGCTACGAACTGGGCTCCGCCTCAAAGACCTTCACCGGGCTGCTCCTGGCCCGCCTGGCGGAGGACGGTGTGCTGAGCCCGGGCGACCCGGTCACCCGTCATCTGCCCGTCAGCCCGGCACCACACGTTCACCGTGACGCCATCACCCCCTTCCACCTGATCACCCATACGTCCGGGCTGCCGCGCCTGCCGCGTGACATCTACCGCCGGGCGCTGCCCCATTGGCGTACCAATCCCTATGTGCACTACGCGCCGGGCCAACTCCTCGACGCCTTCGCCCGCAGCCGTCCGCGTCACGCCCCGGGCACCCACTGGCACTACTCCAACTTCGGTGTGGCGCTCCTGGCCCCCGCCCTCGCGCACGCGGCTGCCGCCCCTTTCGACCGGCTGCTGAGCGCCCATGTCCTGACACCACTGGGCCTGGCCGACACCGGACTCGGCCCCCAGGGCGCCGGGCTCGACGGCACGGGGCAGAACCCCACCGAGATCGCCCCGACCGGGCCGCCGCCGCGACCGGGCCCGTCACCCCGACCCGGCTCGTCACCGTGGTCACCGACGCCACCGGGCACGACAGTCTCGGGCGCAAGGCGCTTCCGCCCTTCGACGCCGCGGCCTTCGCCGCGGCGGGAGCCATCCGCGGCACACCCGATGACCTGCTCACTTACCTGGAGGCTCACCTCCGGCCCCGTCGGACCCCCGTGCTCTGGGCCAGGCGCTCCGCGCGGTGCAGCGGCCCGTGCTCCGGCGCGGCCGTGGGCATCTCCACACCCACACCCTCACCTGGTTCCGTCACTCCACCGACCACGGCCCGGTCTACTTCCACGGCGGCGCCACCCCTGGCCAGGAAGCCTTCCTGGGCTTCCGCCCGGCCACCCGTACCGCCCTCGCCGCCTTCGCCACCCGCCGCTACCGGCGCGGCAGCAGCCTGGCACGGGCCGCGTACGAACTGCTCGTGTGACCGAGGCAGAGGGTCGGGCCGGACCGCGACCGCTCCCGAGCGACTCGGACACACCACCCGGACACACCACTCGGACACACCACTCGGACACAACGCCCCAGCAGGCAACTCGGCAGCCTGAATCAGCCCTCGCCCCTCGTACCGACAGCGTCTCGCAGCGACTTCGCCATCACATGTTCCCGTTGCCGTCCCCCGCCGGGCGACGCGCCCCCGGTTTGCCCGGCCATCTCGAATCCGTGCCGCCGGTACAGCGCGATCGCGTACGCGTTGCCGGGCCCGACCGCGAGCCGCAGCGCGTCCGCCCGCCGGCGTACGGCCCACTGCTCCACCGCCCGCACCAGACGGTCCCCGACGCCCGCCCCCGGGCAGCACCGTCGACCCACAGGGAGATCAGCTCCACAACGCCGTGATGCGTGCCGAGAACGCCACTGGCCATGCCGACGGGCTTCCCGTCGGTCACCGCGACGACGTTGTAGGAGTCCGTGCCGTCCAGGCGGGCACGCCATCGCTCCTCCTGGTCGCCGTCGCCCTGCCAGTCCGCGAGCGTGGACGCGAAGGCGTACGGCGCGTCGGCGAGTGCGGCGAGCCGCAGCGCACGCCACACCGCCCAGTCGTCCGCCGTCAGTTCCCGTAGCCCGAGTGCATGGGGGAGCCCGGTCACAGCCACCGCTGGGCGGCTTCGACGCTGTCACCGCCACTGGTGTTGAAGGCGATGGCGGCCTTCGGGGCATGCCGTCGGACCAGGTTCACGGTGTGCTCGAAAAGCGCCAGCAGCGGCTCGGTTTTACGTATACCGCCCCCGATGACGACGACGTCCCAGTCGCGCTCGGTCAGCGCCGCCACCATCACCGGCTCGGCCGATGCGTCCGGCGCGACCAGGGTCATGGACGCGTCTATGGAATGCTCGCCGAAACGGGACAGTTCCGCGTCGAGCAGTGCGCGCAGAGCGTCTCCGTCCATGCCGGGTACGGCGTGCGGGTCGATGCCGATAACAAGTACGTGGGGCATGACCCGAACAACGACCGGCCGGTCACGTCGGTTCCCGCCGTACCGCGTCGGTTTCCGCCGTACCACCGCGTCGGTTCCGTCGTACGTGCCGCAGCGAAGTTCCGGGCTCAGAGCGGCGGTAGGGGCCGGCTCGGAGGAAAAGCCGTACGGAGCTGGGCCAGAAGGGCTCTGGCGACGGGGGTACGGGTGTCGTCGGTCCGCCAGGCCAGGGCGATCCGGCCGCGGGGCCGCGGGTGGGTGATCGTCAGCGTCCGGAGCCCGATCCCGGCCTGGATGTCGTCGGGCAGCTCGGGCACCACGGCCACGCCCAGCCCCCGGGCGGCGAGCCGCGCCAGCACGTACGGGGTGGACGCCTCGAAGGCGATGCGCGGCTGGAATCCGGCCTGGGCACACGCCCTTTCCAGTACGCCGCGCACGCCGGTGCCGCGCGGCAGGCTGATCAGCGGGCGGTCGCGGAGCCCGGCCAGCGGTACGCTCGTACGCTCCCGGTCCGCCAGGAGAGGGTCGTCCGGCGCCACGGCGGCGACCAGAGGTTTGTCGATGACGACCTGGAACGAGATGCCGGGCGGCGGTGCCTCCTCCGCCAGACCTACCGCGGCGATGTCCAGCTCACCGTGCCGCAGCGCGTCGAGCATCCGTTCCGAGCTGTCCTCGACGAGGGAGATCTCGGTTTGCGGGTGGGCGTCGTGGAAGTCGGCCAGGACGGAGGCCACATCGAACCCCCGGGCAGCGGCGCCGGAGATGATGCCGACCGCGACCCGGCCGCGCAGCAGCCCGGTGAACTCCTCCACGGTCTGCCGCACGCCCTGGGCGGCGGCGAGCATCGCCCGCGCGTACGGCAGCACCGCCCGGCCCACCTCCGTCAAGGTCACCGACCGCCCGGAGCGGACCAGCAGCGGCTGCCCGAGTTCCCGTTCGAGCTGCCGGATCTGGGCGCTGACTCCGGGCTGTGCCAGGTGCAGGCGCGCGGCGGCGCGGGTGAAGCTGGCTTCCTCCACCACGGCGACGAAGTACTGGAGTTGCCGGAGTTCCATAACTGATCATTCTAGGGACGAGAAAAACAAGTTCTTGGACATATGGGAAGCCGGCCGATCACCCTTGCCTCATGAAGAACGCGAGGGCGACGGGAACGGCGGCAACGACGGGAACGGCGGCAGCGGCGGAACCGGCGAGGACGACGACGCCGGACGTCAGAGCCGCCATCGCGGCCGAGCGCCGCGAGCTGGCCGACCTGCTGGACGGTCTGTCGCCCGAGCAGTGGGACATGCCGTCCCTGTGCGCGGGGTGGCGGGTGCGGGAGGTGGCAGCACACATGTCGCTGGGGTTCCGGTACCCCTTTCCCAAGGTGGCCCTGGAACTCGTCAGGGCACGCGGCGGCCTCCACCGGATGACCGACCGGTGCGCCCGCAAGGACGCCGCCGCCCTCTCGACGCGCGAACTCGCCGCGGCACTGAGGGACAACGCCGACCACCCTGGAAGCCGCCGGTCGGAGGCTACACGTCCGCGCTGGGACACGACGTGGTGCACGGCCTGGACATCACGGTCGCCCTGGGCCTGGACCGCCGCGTCCCGAAGACCGCCTGCGCATCCTCCTGGGGACCGTCACCCCCGATCCGCGAAGTTCTTCGGTGCCGGCCTGGACGGCGTCGAACTCCGTGCCGAGGACCTGGACTGGTCCTACGGCACCGGCCCACCTCTGACCGGCGCCGCCCAGGACCTCCTGCTGCTCGCCTTCGGGCGAAAGCTCCCGCCGGGCCGTCTGCGCGGGGAATCGGCGGCCCGTTTCACCGCTCGCTGAGTCCCCGCTGAGTCACGGACTCTCAAGGGGCACCGGCGGGCGTCGGCCGGTTGCGGGATGCCGTGAGGGTGAGTGCCGTGAGGGGTGGCCCCGTAAGAGGCCACCCCGGTCGTTACTTCAGACGGCCGACGGCGGAATTGCCTGCGCCGGCGGTGTCCATGCCGCGCAGGGAGGCCGGGTAGCCACCGACCAGCGGCAGGGCGGCCGAGGTGCCGTGCAGGTCGACGGTCAGCTTGGGCGTCGTGGACGGCGCGTCGATGAGTCCGGCGTCCGTGCCGGCCACGATCAGGCCCAGCCGGTGACCGGCCGGGACCACATGGTCGGCCGTGCCGAGATCCAGGGTGATGGTGTACGGCTTACCGGGGACCACCTCACGCCGGGGCGAGTCGGCGTAGTGGCCGAGGTCGGCCCAGCCGCGGCTGAAGACCGTCCGGTCGACCTCGGTCTTGTTGGCGACGCCCTTCTTGAAGCAGCCGGTGTCGGAGGTGTTGCCGCTGCCCACACAGTCCTTCTCGGGAAGCATGGTGATGCCCCCTCCGGAGCTGTAGTTACGGATGGTGGCCGGACCGATGTCGACCAGTACCGCGGACAGGGTCGCCGACCCGGTCGACGGGGTGACCCGTACCGTCACCGTCCCGTGGCCGGACAGCCGCAGGTCACGGCTGAGCGGCCGAGTGGTGAAACCGGCCTTGTCGGGCGTCGGCTGGTCGATCTTCGCCGCCCACTCGGTCTCCTTCACCTTCGGGTCGTCGGTGAACTCGGCGGTGGCACCGGCGGGCGCCGCCTCCGTACCCAGCGTGCCGACGCCCGCGACGGGGCCGGCCACCGGGCGCAGCGTGGTCGTCCGCGTGCCGCTCGGCGGCCAGACGCGGTCGGTGGTCCACTGGTCGGGCGCACGCTCGATGTCGGCCATCGGCTCACGGTCGATGCCGTTGTCGTACTCCATCAGGTAGTGGTCGAACCAGCGGTGCAGGGTCGACATCCACTCCTGGCGACGGAAGTCGAACGGGTCGCTGTGACCGGCCGTGGACAGCCAGATCTTGCGCTCCACGCCGTTGGCGGCGAGCGCGTCCCACCACTTGTTCAGGTGCTGCGTACGGACGTTGAGGTCCTGGAGGCCGTGCACCGCGAACACGCTGGCGCGGACCTTGTGCGCGTTGGTGACGAAGTCCCGCTCCTCCCACATGGCGGTCCGGTTGCCGTTGCGCGGCGCGCCTTCGACGAGCGCGCGGTCCACGGCCTGACAGCGGGCCTTCGCCTCGGGGCTGTGCACGTAGCGGGACTGTCCGGCGATGCCCTCGGTGGAGTTGGTGGAGGCGCCCTTGTAGAAGTAGTAGTCGTACCAGGAGGTGGGGCCCGAAATGGGGACGATGGTCTCCAGACCGTCGACGCCGGTGGCCGCCACTCCGTTGGCGACCGCCCCGTCGTGGCTCTTGCCGATCATGCCGACCGAGCCGGTGGTCCAGTTGGCGTCGACGTCGGTGCTTCCGGTACGGGAGCTGTAGCCGTGCGCCCGGCCGTTGAGCCAGTCGATGACCGACTTCGCCGAGGCGATGTCCTCCCGGCCGCCGACGTCGTTGCAGCCGTCGGAGCGGTTGGTTCCGGACAGGTCGACCAGGGCGACCGCATAGCCGCGGGGTACGAAGTAGTTGTCGTAGTAAAGCGGGAACTGGGCGGGGTTGCCCTGCGCGTCGTACGTTTTGACCTGGCTCTCCGGGCCCCGTCCGATGGACTGGTAGTACGGGCTGGCATTCATGATCACCGGGACTTGGCGCCCCTGCTCGGCGGCTTCGCGGGGCCGGATGATGTCCACGGCGACCCGGTCCGTACGGCCGGTGCCGGCGCCGTCGATGCCCGTGTCCACCCAGATCGTCTCGCGGATGGCGCGGTCGTAGGAGTAGACGGGGGTGCTCTCGGTGGGGCCGGTCCTGGCGGGCGCGGCGACCGCGGGCCCCTGGGGTGTGACGATCACGGCGGTTAACACGGCTGCTGTCGCAGCGAGGACACCGGGTTTGCGGTGACGCGTGGTGCGTATGTTACGCAAGTTAATCAACACGAGCGGACGTTAGCGCAGTCAACTCTCGTGCACAAAGGGGAATATGTTGCCTATGACTGCACGTTGCCGGTCGCATGCTGCGCGGGACGGTGGCTGATCGGCCGACCGGTCAAAGAGCCGGTCGGCCGATCAGCCGGTCGCCGGTTGTCAGTCGCTGTCCGTGCTGACATTCAGCAGCCGGGCCAAAAGGCGGGCCGGCAGGCCGGGCGGGCGGCGGGGGGCGAAGGAGTCACCCGAGGGCAATGGCCCGGGGCGGATGGCGGGGGCCGGGTCGGTCGCCGGTTCCTCGACGACCGGCTCGAGCCGGGGTTCCGGCCCGGATTCCGGGCCGGATTGCGGGTCGGGTTCCGGTTGCCGGCCGGGTGCGGTCCCGGAGTCGGTGCCGGTGCCTTGGGGCGGGGGTTGTGCCGAGAAGGCGTGAGCGCGCAGATAGCTGTTCACGGCGCGCGTGGGGTCGATGGGCATGGCGGTCTCCTGCTGTCTGCCGGGTGAGCTACGCGGTTCCGTACTGAACGGGCGTCTCAGCAGCGCAGGACCGTGTGGCGGGAGCAGGTGGCGGTCACCAGGGCGCGCTCGGGTGCGGAGGAGGGCGGCCTCAGGGGCGGGCGGCGGACGGCGTCGGCAGGGGAGGCCGAGAAGTCCGCCATGCGCGAGTGCCCAGCGGGGCGCCGGGCCGCCCGTCCGACACGGGCGGCACCGGCGACGCGGTGCTGTCCGGGGAGCACTCCGCCGCTCTCGTCGGTCTCGGGACCGGTCGCGGCGGCATCGTCGGCCGCGATGCTCACGGCCGGAGCCGAAAGGGCCGGCTCCGCGTTGTGTGTGGTGCCCAGAACGGACAACAGGGCGAGCAGCGCGGCGGCGACGGCCCGAAAGACGGACCGTCGTGCAGCGGAAACCCTGACCCTCACGTACACAGAGTAGTCAGTTGGCTACAACGGGTGCGGGTCATTCGGGAAGAGAAGTGCGCCGTGTCCGGGGGACGCCTGGTGCCGGCGCGGGCCCTCGCGCCGACGCTCTGGGGCAGGAGTTCGGTCCGGCTATTCCCACGGAGCCGGTCCCGTGCCGGTGGCCCAGCCGGTCAGGGCCCGCAGGTCGTAGCAGAGGATTCCGCACTGCCGCGCGTAGTCGGCCGCCGGGTCGGTGAAGGTGCTGGTGGTGACGAATGCCGCGACCTCGGCCCCGTGTACGGCGAAACAGGTGCCGCCGAAGCGTTGCAGGTCCTGGGAGCCGACCTTGTTCGTGGCGCTGTAACGCTTGCACTGGATGACGACGGCACGGCCGTCCGGCGCCGTCGCCACCACGTCCGCGCCCAAGTCGTTGGCCCCGCCCACCACTCGGACGTCCTGGCAGCCGTCGCGCTCGCACAGACCGGCCACCGCGCTCTCGAACTCATCCGCGTCCATCCGCGTGTAGTCCTCGGCCTCCGGCACCGCGGGCGATCGGAGGACGGCGCTCCCGGCCACCACCACGGGATCCGTACGTGCCGGGCTCACCGTCACGCGACGGACGGCACGTCTGCGGCGCCGGACGCGGAGCAGCGCGACGGCCGCCACGACGGCCGCCGTGCCCATGGCCACGGTGGCGAAGGGGTGGTGTGCAGCGCCGCCGAGGGCGGTCTTCACGGTGAGACCGATCCCGACGACGCCGATGGCGACCAGGCCGAAACCGACGGCCAGGTCGCGCAGGCTGAAGGCGGGCCGGCGGACCACGAGGCGGGACCGGCGTACGGGAGTGACCATGGATCGCTGTCTCCTGTGGGTCGGCTACGGCTTTCTACGGGGGCTGTATGGGATCTGTACGGAGTTCTGCGAACCACCTGCTTCCTGCCACCTGTCACCTGCTTCCTGACGGCCGGTTTCCTGAGCAGGCGAAGATCGTTTACCTCTTGTGCCCCCAACTCGCCGGATCACCACCTCCGGCGCGCCTCGAAGCCCGGAGGTGGCGACGCCGCGAAGCGCCGACACTCCGGAGCACCGCCGCCCCATGTGCGCGCATGTCTGCGGAGGGGCACGGTGGGGGAGTATCAGGACCCGGGCCAGGGTGCCGCCAGAGCGTCGAACGGAGCCGACGAGATGACGAAGACCGACCGGCACGGCCACGTGATGTCGCAGACCGACGCGCAGGCCGTGGCCCACTACGAGAACGCGCTGGACGCGCTCCTCCTCTTCCGCGGCGAGGTGGCCGCCGAGTCCCGGGCGGTCCTGGACACCTCGCCGCGCTCCGTCATGGGCCAGGCCCTCGCCGCCTATCTCGCCCTACTGGGTACGGAGGAGAAGGACGCCGTCACCTTCCGGGACGCCTTCGCGCGGTTCCAGGACACGGTGCACCCGGCGGCCGGGGCGACACCGCGTGAGCGCATGCACCTCGCCGCTGCCACTTCCTGGCTGGCCGGGGACCTCCACCGGGCCGGACAGGTGCTCGGCGACATCACCGTGGAACACCCGCAGGACGTTCTCGCGTTGGCGGTCGGGCACCAGATCGATTTCTTCACCGGGGACGCGGCCCGGCTGCGCGACCGCGTCGGCGGCGCGCTGACCGGGTGGGACCAGGACGATCCGCGGTACGGGCACATCCTGGGCATGTACGCGTTCGGCCTGGAGGAGTCCGGCCACTACGGCCGTTCGGAGGAGGTCGCGCTGGCGTCCGTCGAGCGCCACCCGCGCGACGTGTGGGGCATCCACGCGGCGGTGCACACGTACGAGATGCAGGGCCGCTTCGCACAGGGCATCCGCTTCCTGGACGCCCGCACCCAGGACTGGGCGAGTGGCAACTACCTCAACGTACACAACTGGTGGCACTACTGTCTCTACGCCCTGGAGGCGGGCGACACCCGGCGGGTGCTGGAGATCTACGACGCGGTCCTGCACAACGACGCCGAGCCGACGGGGGTGGCCATGGAACTGCTGGACGCCTCCGCCCTGCTGTGGCGGCTGCTGCTGGCCGACTCCGACGCCGGCCCGCGCTGGGCGAAGCTCGCCGACGCCTGGGCGGCCCGCCGGGACGCGCCGTACTACGCCTTCAACGACGTGCACGCCGTCATGGCGTACGTGGGCGCGGGCCGTATCGCCGACGCCGAACAGCTCGTACGGGACCGGGAAGCCTGGACCGCCGACCCGCGGCCCGGTGTGACCAACCATGCGATGACCGTGCGGATCGGACTTCCGGTCTGCCGGGCGCTGATCGCCTACGGGAAGGGCCGGTACGGGGAAGCCGTCGACCTGCTCGCTCCCATCCGGTACCACGTCAACGACTTCGGCGGCAGCCACGCGCAGCGGGACGCCGTACAGAAGACGCTGCTGGAGGCGGCGCTGCGCGGTGGGCGCGGCGACACGGCCCGTACGCTGCTGAGCGAGCGGATCAACCTGCGCCCGGTCTGCCCGTACAACTGGCTGGCCCAGGCGCGCCTGGCCGACCAGCTCGGACAGGCCGCGCAGGCCGCCGCCGCCCGCGCCAGGGCGGCCGAGCAGGCATCGGCCGGCGCCGCGGCGCTCGATGAACGGGGCGGGACCGGCGGGGTTCCGGCGTGACGGCATGACATCGGTACCCGACATCAGTACTCAGCAGCGTTACTCACTCCGTACGTCCGGCGCATTCGCGTCCTCGTCGCAAGCGACAGGAACCACGGGAGCCACAAAAACGTCAGGAACGACCGGAACCGTAAGTAAGTAAGAACGGCAAGAGCCACAGGAACCACAAGAACGACAGGAGTACGTGTGAACGGGGTGAACCGCTGGGTCCGGGACCTGCGCCGGGTGCCGGAGCCCACGGCACATGTGCTCTTCTTCCCGCACGCCGGGGGCGCGGCCACCTTCTTCCACCCCTTCGCCGCTCATCTGCCCCAGCGGTACGACCTGTCGGCGATCCAGTACCCCGGGCGCCAGGACCGCTCACAGGAGGAGTTCGTCACCACGGTGGAGGGCCTCGCCAAGGAGGTGGTCCGCCATCTGCCTCCTCTTCGCAGCACGCCGCTGGTGCTCTTCGGGCACAGCATGGGCGCCGCCGTGGCCTTCGAAGTCGCCCGGCGCCTGGCCGGCCCGCAGGAGACCCCCGGTGGGCCGGTGGACCGCCGGCTGGTCGTCTCCGGGCGGCGCGCCCCGTCCACCGGGCGGCGTGCCGAGAGCGTCCACCGCGGCACCGACGAGGAGATCCTCGCGGAGATCGCGCGGCTCGGCGGTACGGAGGAGGAGCTGCTGCGGGACCCGGAGATCGTACGGATGATCCTGCCGGCCGTCCGTAACGACTACCGCGCCATCGCCCGGTACCGGCCCGACCCCGGTTCCGCGGTGGACATCCCGCTCCTGTGCCTGACCGGCGACCGGGACCCGCGCCTGACCGTGCGGGAGGCCGGGGAGTGGAAGGCACACACCACCGCGGAGTTCCGGATGGAGACCTTCTCCGGCGGACACTTCTACCTCGCCGAACACCGGGCCGCCGTCTGCCGGGCCGTGGAGCGGTTCGCCTCGGGCGGGTAGCGCGGCGGCCGGTCGCCTCATGTGTCGGTCGGTACGGTCTCGCGACGGCCGGAGCGACGGCGCAGCCGCAGCGGGAGCACGTACCAGCACAGCGCGAACCACAGCATGACGCCGCCGACAATGATCTCGGCGAGGAGGCTCGGCAGCACGACGTGCAGGATGAGCAGGAGGGTGCAGCCGATGGTCAGGGCGAGCAGCACCATGCCGCACCTCATCAGCCGGCAGGCCGACTCCACCACCTCGTCCTTCATACGCTGTCCGGACAGGAAGCGATGGATCGACACCGGCGCGATCAGTGACGCGGTGGCCGCCGCGCCGAGTACCACGGTGATCACGTACACGGTGCGGTCGAAGGCCGTCAGGTCCCGGAACAGGGGGGTGAACGCCACGCTGAGGAGGAAGCCGAAGAGGATCTGTACGCCGGTCTGGGCGACCCGCGTCTCCTGGAGGATCTCGTGCCACCTGCGGTTGACGCGATCACGGGCCGTCTCCGGCGGCTCGTGGTCAGGGTCGTGACCAGGGCCATGACCCTGACCGGGGCCGTAACCGGACAAGCATCCGCGCTCGGCCACGCATCCGCCCTCAGCCACGCATCCGCGGTCCGCCGTGCGTGGCCCGGCCGGCCGCTCCGTACCCGTCGTGGTCATGGCACCCTCCGCGTCCCAGGCAATCCGGATGCCCGTTATCCATGCGGTTATGCCGACCGAGCCATGCCGAAACGGTTGTGCAGGTCCATCCTCAGTCTGAGCCGGCCACATGAAGGGTGAGGACGGCTCCGGCCGCGGCCGGTGAAGCGCGTGGACCGGGAGGGCGGCCCGCATGGAGGGGGAGCCCCCGCACGTCGTGGAAGACGCGCGTCATACCATCCGACGACCGGCGACGTTTTCGTGCGCCCATCGAAGTCAGTTCAGTACGGGCTGCGTTCCCCTGGGAGATTCCGTGAGCACCGGCAAACCGGCGTGGTCCGAGCGTGAGCTGCCCGCGTTCTTCAGGCGGTGGCGTACCGACTGGAAGGACGAGGAGCTCTGTCCGGAGAACTACCTCGACTTCGAGGGCGGTCTGCGTTTCGTCCTGGCCGCGGCCTGGCTGTTCTGCCCCGAGACAGTCGAGTACCGCGGTTGCGTGTTCCTCAAGGAGCGCTTCAGTCAGGGCACCGTCGACGACTGGTTCACGAACCTGGGCGACGATCGGCGACGTGTCGAAGCCGTCGTCAATCACGTCGAATTGTGGGACAGTTTCGCCAACACCCCCCTGGCGGATGACGATCAGCTCGGAGAGGAACTGCCCCAACTCGCGCTGGCCCTGGGGAGTGCTGGCAGGGAGTGCTGTCCGCGCGCTACCCCGACCGGGAGATCACCGTCAAGGTGAGCGACGAGGAGGACGGCGCCTACGGGCCGACTGTGACCTTCTGGACAGCCCCGGCCATCTCGGCCTTCAGCTAGTACGACAGACCGCTCCCTCCCTCTGCACGACGCATTCCTCCAGCTCGCCCACCGCATGACCCTCGCCCACAAGAACCCGGCATTCTGAAAGAACCCCTTAGGGCACCGGTACCGCAGGAATTGAGGGAGCAGGGCCCGGCGGCTCGCCATCCCACGAGTCGCCGAAACCTTTACCCCCTCATTTCCAGTCCCGGGGAAATGGAGGTGTAGGAAGCCCCCAGGTACTCCATGGCAATGGCACATGGAAGCGGTCGCATGGAAGCGGTCGCATGGAATCAGACGCATGGAAGCGGTCGTGCCGAAGTGATCGCACCAATGCGGTCAGTCCGTGCTGGGCGGGCGTGGCACCGCCCCGTCGGCCCACCGCGCCCGCGTGCAGTGCTCGGCGATGGCCATGGTGGTGAGATGGGTGTTGGCAGCCGGCAGACCCGGCATGACGGACGCATCGATGACGTACAGCGCTTCGACGCCGTGTACGGCCCCGGTGGGGGAGACCACCGCCTCCGGATCGTCGTACGGGCCCATGCGGCAGGTCCCGGCGGCGTGCTGGTAGCCACTGACGGTGCGGCGCAGCGCCTCGGTCAGCTCCTCGGGCGTGGACACGCCGGGGCCCGGGGACCGTTCCGCCCGGAGCAGGTCCGCCAGCGGCGGGGTGGCCGCGATGCGCCGGGCCAGCCGCATGCCCTCCACGAGGCGGTGGCTGTCCCGGGGGTCGCGCAGGAATCCCACATCGATGCGCGGGGCGTGGCGGGGGTCCGGCGAGCGCAGCAGGAGACGGCCTGTGGAGTACGGCCGCAGGAGCGCCACCCACAGCGTCACCACGGACTCGCGCGGGCCGCCGTCCGGGTCCGCCTCCGGTCCCTGGGGGAAGATCTGGAGGTCAGGAGCGCAGGAGGGACCGGCCGTACCGGGGCCGGCGGTGAGGTCGCTCGCGCCGAGGGCGGCCGTGCCGGACGGGCCGGCGTCGTTCCGCTCTTCGCCGACGCGGCAGGTCAGGAACGTCTGGAGGACCGGCTCGCGCGGGTCGGCCGGGGCGGGAACGGTTCCGGTGAACGTCAGGGTGACGGCCGGGTGGTCCTGGAGGTTGCCGCCCACACCGGGCAGATCGGCCAGTACGGGAATGCCGAGGTCCCGCAAGTGGTGCGCCGGACCGATGCCGGAGCGCATCAGGACGGGCGGGCTGCCGTACGTACCGGCGGCCAGGATCACCTGCCCGGCGCGCAGTTCCGTCCCTTGGGGGTCGGCGAGCCGTACTCCCCTCGCCCGTCCGCCGCGTACCAGGACCCGGTCCACGAGCACCTGCCCGCGTACGGTGAGGTTCGCGCGGTCGCGTGCCCGCGCGAGGTAGGTCAGCGCGGTGCTCTGCCGTACGCCGTCGACGCGGTTGACCGGTACCGGTCCGACGCCGCACGCCCCGGGGGCGTTGTGGTCGGTCACGACGGGGTGGCCGAGGGCGACGCAGGCGTCGTGGAAGGCGCGCTGCGGTTCGTTCAGCTCGCCGGGACCGTGCCGCCGTACGGGTACGGGGCCCTGCGCGCCGTGCCACGGACCGGCGAAATCCAGGTCCCGCTCGACGCGCCGGAAGGCGGGCAGCAGATCGGCGAAGGACCAGCCGGTGTTTCCTCCGGCCGCCCAGTTGTCATAGTCCCCGGGCTGCCCGCGCAGGGCGATCGCGGAGTTGATGGCCGAGGAGCCGCCCACCAGCTTCCCACGGGGCAGTGACACCGGCCGGCCCAGTGCGCCCGGTTCGCTGGTGAAGCCCCAGTCGTGGGTGTGTGTGGAGGCCGGGCTGGTGGCCACGTCCTCGGGGAGGCCGGCCACCGTGGTGCCGTAGTCCGGCCCGGCCTCCAGCAGCAGTACCGAACGGGAGGGGTCCTCGCTCAGGCGCGACGCCAGTACTCCGCCGGCCGATCCGGCTCCGACGACGATGACGTCCCAGGTGCCGTCCCGTTGGTTCACGACGTCTGCTCCTCCTTCATCGGCCGGACGGGGTCCGGCGACATGCCGGCGTATCCAGGGCCGGGTGGTCCACCGGTCTGACGGCCGGACCACCCGGCGGTGGATCACCGCATCGTCCGGGGTCTCCCCTTTCCCGTCGGCATCAACGACAACACGTCCCTCAGGAGGCGCGGCTCATTTCCGCTTCGCGTCCCGCTTTTTTGGCGTCGGCAGCGTACACGTCGACGTACTCCTGTTCGGAGAGCTTGAGGATGGCGTACATGATCTCGTCCGTGACGGCCCGGAGGACGGCGCGCTGGTCGTGCATCCCCGCGTACCGGGAGAAGTCCAGCGGCTCACCGAAGCGCACCGTGATCGGCACCAGGCGCGGCAGCCGCCGGCCGGCCGGCTGCGCCTGGAACGTACCGATCATCGCGCAGGGCACCACGGGCGCGCCCGACCGGAGCGCCATCGCCGCCACCCCGACTTTCCCCTTGTACAGCCGGCCGTCGTGCGAGCGCGTGCCCTCCGGATAGATGCCGAGCAATTCGCCGCGGCCCAGGACCTTCAGTCCTTCCTCCAGAGCGGCCCGTCCGGCGGCCATACCCGACCGGTTCACCGGAATCTGTCCCAGACCACGGAAGAACGCAGCGGTCAGCCGGCCCTTGAGGCCGCCGGTCGTGAAGTATTCCTGTTTGGCCAGGAAAGTGATGCGGCGTTTGAGTACCACGCCCAGCATGAATTGGTCGGAGAAGGACTGGTGATTTCCCGCGACGATCGCCGCGCCCTGCTCCGGAACATGCCCCCGCCCCTCGACCCGCGGCCGGAAGAGCCACCGCAGCAGCGGTACCAGCACCACGTGTTTGAACAGGCAATAGAACACGCCAGTGACCCTCTCTCCCTGAGTGCCCCCGCGCCGCAGGACGATAGTCACCGGCGCAGGCGGGAAGGGAGTACGCCGATTGAGCCACACCGTGGCGCATTCGCTGCGTCGCGGGATCGTCGACGTCGACGTCGACTTCACCGACGCATTCGCCGCGGCACGGCCTGTCGGCGCACCGGGACAGGCCGCCGGGGAGCGGGGGAGAGCAGCTAAGAGAGGCGAGGGCGGCGAAGAGCGGCGGAGAAGGCCGGAGAAGGCCGGAGAAGGGGCGGCTCCTTGAGAACTTCCGGATCCACTGTCAGACATGACCGGCGGCCCCCGGTAAGGAAGTTGACCGGGCAACACCTTTCCCCGGAGCCCCGCGGTGGCGGGTACGGAGCTCACCGCGTATACGGCAGGCGGCCGAAGGCGGCGCGGAACGCGGGCGATATCATCAGGCAGTTGTCTGTCTGTGCCCCAATGTCAGCCCGCAGCGGACGGTTGCTGCGCGGCAGCCCAGAAAGCGAGGCACCATGCGCGTCCTTTTCACCGCCCAGTCGAGCTATTCGCATCTCGCACCTCTCGTCCTGCCCGCGGCCGAGAGTGCCCGCCGGGCGGGTCACGAGGTGGCCGTCGCCACCGGTGCCGCCGTCGCCGGACACGTCGAAAAGCGCGGACTGACTCCTTTGGCGCTGCCGAACGTCGTGTCCATGGCCGACCTGATGCAAAAGAACGCACTACGGATGCAGCCGCGCTTGGAAAGTTTCGGCACCGTCACCATCGAACTCGACCCGGAGTTCTTCGCGTCGTCCTTCGTCGGACAACTGGCTCTGCCCACCGCACACGACCTCATGGACGCGATACGGGAATGGACGCCCGACCTG
Organism: Streptomyces sp. MST-110588; assembly: GCF_022695595.1. Taxonomy (NCBI): domain Bacteria; kingdom Bacillati; phylum Actinomycetota; class Actinomycetes; order Kitasatosporales; family Streptomycetaceae; genus Streptomyces; species Streptomyces sp. MST-110588. The sequence continues at coordinate 164,088 of NZ_CP074380.1, read as the reverse complement.
ATCGTGCGCGAGTCCACCGAGTACGGGGGCTACCTGGCCGCCGAACGTCTCGGCATCCCCCACGGCGTACTGGACATCGCCCCGCTGGCGCCCTACGCCCACCCCGCCGTCACCGAGCAGCTCAACCGGCAGCGCACGGAACTGGGCCTGGAGCCGGTCAGCGACCCCTGGCACGCCTTCCGCGCCTTCCGTGCCGGCGTCGTTCCGGAGGACTTCTACCCCGAGAGCAACCGGCTGCCCGGCGCCCGCTATTACCGTGTGCCGACGACGGACACGGACGCCGTGGACCCCCTCGACCCCGAGATCGCCCGTCTTCCGGCGGACCGGCCGCTCGTACTGGCGACCCTCGGATCGAACATGAGCCGGTTCCCCGGCGGTGCCGCCCCGCTCCTGAACACCATCATCGAGACGCTGGCGGAACTGCCCGTCACCGGCGTGGTGGCTCTGGGGGCGAACCAGGACCCGGCGCGGTGGGAGGGAGCGCGCGCCGACAACGTCCATCTGACGTCGTTCGTCCAGCAGGAGCTGCTCCTGCGGTCCAGCGACCTGTTCATCACCCACGCGGGTTTCAACGGGACCCGTGAGGCACTGGCCTCGGGCGTCCCCATGGTGGCCGTGCCGCTGTTCGCCGAGCAGTCCTTCAACGCCACGCGGCTGCAGGAGTTGGGCCTCGGCCGCCGCATCGACGTCCAGGACGTCACCCGCCGCTCGCTGACGGCGGCGGCGCGCACCGTACTGGAGGACCCGTCCCACCGCGCCCGCGCCCAGGGCTTCCAGCGCCGCTCCCACTCCCTGCCGGGACTCGGCCGGATCGCGGACGACGCCATGTCATCGATGGCCTGAACCTGATCGGTTGATCGATCGACCGATCGATCAACCGATCGGCAAGGCAGGCGGACATACGACGCAGCCGTCACCCGCTGTCCACGGGTGACGGCTGACGGCTGACGGCCGGACGTCTCGGAGCTCGACGGTCAGACCTTGGTGAAACACATCGTGTAGGGGGCGCTCCGCCTGCTGGTGACCTGGATGCTGTACACGAATTTCGGCCCGCACCTCTCTTCGGCGCCGTGCAGCGCATCGCCCATCTTGTACTGGGCTTCGGAGGAGCCGCAGTCGACGATCGTCGGCACCGGCTCCCCACTGCTCTTGTCGACCTTGACGCAGTCACCGATCTTCGGCTGGTGCGTCTTGTTCTCCTCGGCTCGCGCGGACCGCGACGCCTCCGCCTTGGCCTTGCCGCCATTGCGGCTGGTGTTGTAGTTCCACACGTACCAGGCGCCACCGCCGAAGATCGCCAGCACGATGACGACGGTGATCAGCGCCCGCAGCGGACTCCTCTGCGGGCGCTGCGGCCCGCCCTGCTGCTGCGGATACCCCTGCGGCTGCTGCGGTTGCTGCGGCGGCCCCTGATACCCGTACGGCTGCTGCGGCGCACCGTACGGCTGCTGAGGGGGAGGCTGGTATCCGTACGGCTGCTGCGGCGGCTGATTCTGATAGGGCGGCGGTGCGGACACTGCTGAAGTCCCCCAGGGTCGACGGTACGGACGAAGGTCAACGTGGTGTTGACCGGTGCAGGCTACCTTCCGGCGTCCGTCCGGCCGCCACCCGGTAGAGATCAGCGCATGGGCGACGGCTCCCAGCGCAGGGTCATATCGGGCAGGTTCTCCATATTGCGACATCCGTCATCGGTGTCGAGGACGGTGAAGCCGTGCCGCTCGTAGAACGCGCGGGCGGCCTCGTTCTGCTGGAAGACGCGCAAAGAAAGCCCGCCCGGACTGTGCCGTCTGGCCTCGTCGAGAAGGAGCGTGCCGATGCCTCGGCGACGGACGTCCGGGTGCAGATAGAGGTGTTCGAGTACGTCGCCTCCGAGGGCGGCGTAGCCGATGATCCGCCCTCCGCCCACCGCGACCCAGGTGCGGCACTCTTCCAGCACGGTGCCTTCGATCTACCGGGTCACCTCGTCACGGCTGTATCCCTCCGGGGGCAGGTACGGCATCGTCACCGCTCGCGAGGTCATGTGCACGTGCGCGATCCCGGCCGCGTCGGAGGGGACCGCGAGCCGTATCTCCGGCGCTTCCTCATCGCGTACGGGCTTCACGGACCTTCCCGGCGTCGCCACAAGTTCTTCCACGGCCTGAACGTACCGATCCGGACACGACACGGACCAACGATTTTGCCTCGCCGGGACCCGAACGCCCCGCGCACCGTGCGGCTGGGGTCACCGTAGGCCGGCCAGCCGGCGCGCCGGTGGAGGCGTCGCATCGGCAGCGCCGCTCAGCGGACCCGGGGCAGGCCCGTCACGCTCATCATGAGTGAGTACAGGGAAGTCGTCGCCGTGATGAAGAGGCGGTTGTTCTTCGGACCGCCGAAGGCGATGTTGGAGACCGGCTCGGGGGTGCGCAGCCGTCCGATGAGGGTGCCGTCCGGGGCGTAGCAGTGGACGCCCCCGTCGAACGCGGCGGCCCACAGCCGTCCCTGGTCGTCGAAGCGGATATTGTCGAAACCGCCGTCGGCGCGCTCGGCGAAAACCTTGCCGTTCCAGAGGGTGAGATCCTCGCGTACGTCGAAGACGCGGATGTGGCGGGCGTGGGTGTCGGCGACGTACAACTGCCGCTCGTCGAGGGAGAAGACCAGGCCGTTCGGGCCGCCGAAGCCGTCCGCGACCCGGTGGACCCGGCCTGCCGCCGGGTCGATCCGATACAGGTCGCGGCTGCCGGTCTCGCTCCGGGCGCGGTGCCCCTCGTAGTCGCTGATGATCCCGAAGTCCGGGTCGGTGAACCAGATGGAGCCGTCGGAGCGTACGACCGCGTCGTTGGGACTGTTGAGCCGCTTGCCCTCGAAGCGGTCGGCGAGGACGGTGACGCGGCCGTCGTGTTCGGTGCGGGTGACCCGGCGATTGCCCTGCTCACAGGTGATCAGCCGGCCCTCGCGGTCGAGCGTGTTGCCGTTGGCGTACCCGGCGGGGGAGCGGAAGACGCCGACCGTGCCGCTCGCCTCGTCCCAGCGCAGCAGACGGTCGTTGGGGATGTCGCTCCAGATGAGCTGCCGCCAGGCGGGCAGGTAGAGCGGCCCCTCGGCCCAGCGGCAGTCGGAGTACAGCCGCTCCAGCCGTACGTCACCACTGGCGCAGCCGCCGGTACGGAAGCGCTCGTCACGGACCTCGTACAGATCGCTGATCGTCTCGCCGGACATGGTCCGTCCATTCCTGTTCGATCGTTACCTGGATTTGTCGGAGGTCGTTCGGTCGACCGGCCGAATTCAGCGCCCGCCGCCGCGCCGGGGTCCGCGCGCGGTGGGTGGCATCCGTGAGAGCAAGGTAACAGAGGGCGTCTATTTGGTGGCTTACGATGATAAATAGGGCGGGCGGCGATGACTGCCCATCGGCTGTAGACGCCACCCGCCTCGCCGGCCCGCCGGGTTCTCGAAGCGGGTGTGTGAAGCCGGTGTGTGAAGTCGGTGTGTGATCACCGGGCCGTCCGGTCGTGCGAAGACGCGCCCAGGCAACGCTTCGCAAGAGTGAAATCTGTACGTCGGCCGTCCCGCGCCGCCCCGTCGGGGCACGCCCGCGCGCGGTGACCGGAAGGGGCACGCGGTATGGCACACGGCCGTTCCCGTGGAACCCGTACCGCTTCTCGCGCCCCCGCATTCCCCCTGGCGGCGACCTCCGGTAATGGGGCACTGTGGGACATCTGGGCAGTGCACCACCGCGTCCTGCCACCCCATCGGCGAGTACGCCGGGAAAGGTGAGGGGCCCCGTTCTCGCTCTGCGGACGTCGTTCCGTACCGCGGCGAGGAGTCAGCGGCCCATGTCCTCTGCCCTGTCCGAACGCGAATCCCGGGAGGTCCGTAAGGCCGGACCGACGGATCTGGACCGGCGTCGCCACCAGTTCAGGTGATACCCGCTGTGCTGTCCGCCTGTCCGCCTGTCCGCCAGTCCGCCTGTGCGGCTCTCCGGCTCTTGCTGGGCCTGGCCGTCCGCGAGCCGCTGCCGCCCGCGCCGGAGCGCGGACCTGTTCACCTGTCCCCGGGAACCGAACGCGACGAGCACGTCGATCCTCCCCGTGCGGCATGCCCGCGGACGCGGACGCGGACCCCGGCACCGTACTGCGGACTGCGTGGCGCCGACCGGCCCGGACCGGGCGCGAGGCGGGGCTCCTCGCGGACTTCCGGGGACGCGAGAACCCGCTGCGTCACCGCCGGGCCGTCTTAGCCACCCGCCTGGAACTGTGTCGCGCCCGCCCATCCCATGCCCCGTGTCCGACCCTGAGCCCGTACCCGATTCCGTACGCGGGTCCGTACCCCGATCCGCGATCCCCGTTGGAGCAAGAAATGACCATTGACGAGGCGACGGTGCCGACGACCGCGCCGGACACCGCTCGCTCCCTGCGACCGGTGCTCGAACGGCACGCGGCCGAAACGGACGCCGCGGCGGTCTTCCCGCTGGCCTCGGTCGAAGCGCTGCGGGCCGGCGGGCTGTTCGGCCTGCTGGTGCCACGGCGGTACGGGGGACTGGGCGGTGACCTGCGGGACCTGACCGAGGTGGCGCAGATCCTCGCGGGAGGCTGCCTGTCCACGGCGATGATCTGGGCCACCCACTGCCAGCAGACCGACGTGCTCGTCCGGCACGCAGGCCCGCGGCTGCGGGACGCCCTGCTGCCGCGCATCGCGCGCGGGGAGCTGTATCTCACCTCGGTGACCACCGGACCGGACGAAGTCGGACACCTGCTCGGCGCGACGGCGCCACTGCGCAGACAGGGCCGCCTGCTGTCCCTGGACCGCGAGGCGCCCGTGGTCACCGGCGGCGAACACGCCGACGGCTTCCTGGTCACCATGCGCGCCGACGAGAACAGCACCGGCAACCGGGTCAGCCTGGTCTACGCCGACCGGGCACAGCTACGGCTGGAGATCCGCACCGGGTGGGACGCGCTGGGCATGCGCGGCACCCGCGGTGTGGGCGTGCGGCTGCGCGGGGACGTACCGGCGGACCAAGTCGTCGGCGAGCCCGGCGGATTCCGTGACGTGGCGACCGACAGCATGACCGTGACCGGGCACCTGGGATGGGCCGCGTGCTGGCTGGGCACGGCCCGCTCCGCCCTGGCCGGACTGGTCGGCCTGCCACGCTCTCCGCGGCGGCAGCCCGGCGCGGAGCCCCGTTCGGACCTGGCGGCGGAACGGCTCGCCCGGGTCCGCCTCGACCTGGAGCTGGCCGGCGCCTATCTGCACCGGGTACGGGACGAGGTCGCGGCACTGCGTACGGCCGGGGAGCCGCTGGGCACCCCGGCCGTGCAAATCCACCTCAACACCCTCAAAGTGGCGGTATCCGAGCTGACATTCAGCGCAGTGGACCGCATGATCCAGCTCACTGGACTGCCCACCGGCTACCTCAAGGACGCACCGGTTCCCCTGGAACGCCATCTGCGTGACCTGCGCTCGGCCGCGCTGACCTGCGCCAACGACCACCTGCTGACCGCGACGGGCCCCCTCGTCCTGCTCGACCGCCCGGTCCAACTGGCCTGACGCCGCCACGGTTCCACAGCGTTCCGTTACCTTCGGCCCGTCCCCTCCTGTTGACCGCCACCAACGTCATCATCAACTTCATCACCAACTTCACCGACCCGGCCGGAATCTGGACGCTCCTGGCGCCACTGGACCCCAGCAGCCGGGCGGCCGACGCCGCGTCCGTCCGCCTGCCCGGCTCTCCGCCGTCCACCGCCGCCCCTCTTGGACGGAGTTTCCCGATGACCGACGACTCCCTGACCGATGGACACCGCCTGACCAGGCCGCACGGTCCGATCCGACCGGGCCCGGCGCAGGCACTCATGCACGGCGTACGCGCAGCAGATCCTGCGAGTGGTCGATACGGTAGCCCCCGGCCGGGTCGGCGCATTCACGCCGTACGTAATCGCACAGCTCTTGCAGGGCGGGCAGCGGGTCCTGCCGGGCCAGTGAGGGCACATTGAGCATGAACTCGGCGACGTCGACGGCGTCGTCGAGCCGGGCCGTGCGGTAGGCGCAGGGCAGCCTCTCCAGGGAGCAGGCGGCGACGGGACCGTCACGGCCCTCGCGCAGTTCGGCGGCCAGGGGCGCCAGGTCGAAGTGGGCACCGGTGAAGTGCCGGACCATGCGCAGACACGCGTTGTCCGCGTTCTGCAGCAGGATCCAGATCTCCCCGCCCGGCCGCAGCCAGCCCAGCATCCGGCGTACGGTGGCCGCCCAGGTCGCGCGAGGCAGGTAATAGAGCACATGGCAGCACAGCACCAGATCCGCCGACCCGGCCGGCAGCTCGACCGACTCCACGGGCCGGGGCAGGATCTCGGCCTCCGGACAGGCCCGGCGCAATGCCTCGCGCAGGGAGGCGTTGGGCTCCACCGCGACGGTCCGGGCGAAGGACCGGCCGACGTGTGCGGTGGTGTCACCGGCACCGGCGCCGATGTCCACGAACACCGAACGGGCGGGCAGCCGCGCCACGAGCGCGCTCAGCCGGGCGTGGGTCACGGCCTTCTCGTCCGTACCGGCCAGCAGTAGTTCGAACGCCCTCCGGTAGTCCGCACTCCTCACGTCCAGGACGCGTACCGTGTCGCGGCCATCGGGCCGTGCGGGCATGTCAACCTCCCCATGGACGAGCCCCGCTGATGTGCCTGCTTCGCATACTTCCCCGTCCCGGCGCGCTCGGCCTGCTCTCACCGCGCTACCGCAGCGGCATCAGGTCGGCGTCGGCGACCAGGCCGTCGACGTGCGGGTTGGTCAGGACCGCCAGCTCGTAGTCGTGGCGGCGGCCCGGCTGCCACTGCCCGCCGGCCAGCGGCACGGTCGCGACGTTCGGCACCGGCCCCGCCGTCCAGTCCAGCGTTCCCGCGACGGTCTCCAGACGGGTACGGCCGACCGCCGCGGCCACCGCGGCCGGGTCGGTGGGGTCCTCGGCGGTCCGCAGGGCGTACGCGGCGACCTCGAACAGCGCGTACGCCGGCCCGAGGGGCTGGAGCCACTGCCGGCCCGTGGCCTGTTCGTACGCCTCGGCGAGCTGGGCGGCGGTCATGCCGTCCAAAGAGGAGCGGTACGGGTGGGAGGGCGTCCAGTAGACCAGGGTGGCCACGTTCGCCTGCGCGGGCCGCTGCCGGTCACCGCTGGTGGCCGAGGGAGGGTAGGCCAGCCAGCGTGAGCAGGTGATCAGCCGGGGTGTGCTGCCGCGCTCGACTGCCGTGGCGCGAAAGAGCGCCAGGTCGCGCCCGGTGGCCGCGCTCGTGACGATGTCCGTGCCCGCCGCTTCGAACGCCGCGACGTGGCCGGACAGGTCGGCAGCGGGCTCGCTGTACGCGGCCGGGTCGACCAGGTGATGGCCGCGCGCCCGCGCCGTACCCGCGAACCCCCGCTCCGTGTCACGTGACCAGCCGCCCTGCGGACCGTCGTTCCACAGGCACCCCACCGTACGTCCCGGACCGCCCGCCAGCTCCCACAGGTCCGCGAACGTCGCGGCGATCGCGTCCAGCCCCCAGCAGAAGTGATACGTCCAGCGGAACGGCGCGACATCGCTCGCCCCGCGCCCGTAGTAGTAGACCTGCCACGGGAAGGTGCTCGACACGCACGGCACACCCGCTTCCTCGCAGGCGTCGGCGGCGGCCGGCAGCACCTGGGTACCGGCCAGTGTCAGGACGATCCGCGCGCCCTCGTCCGCGACGAGTTCGCGTACCGCCCGCCGCGCCCCTTCCGCGGTGGACCGGCTGTCCCGGCACACCAGGCGTACGGCATGGGTGCGGTGGCCGTTGGTGATCCGGGTGAGCCGTGGCTCCACGAGGGACACGGCGAACGCCAGCGGGTCTCCCAGGCTCGCCAGCCGTCCGGTCCGTGCGGCCACGACCCCCACGACCAGGTCCGCCCCGTGTGCCGTCCCGTGCTCCGCCCGGCCTTCCTCCCCGCACGCCCGCCTTCGTACCCGCATCGTCCGCCTCCACGTCCGCTCTCCCTGCTGTGACGTGCACACTCACGCGCACGCGCTTGGGGATAACCGGCCGGCGGACGGTACGGGTACGCGCGGTCACCCTTCCGGCGGACGTACGAGAACGAGCAGGAAACGACAGGAAGCGAAGGGGTGCGTAAGGAAGCGAACCGAGGCGAAGGAAAGACGGGATGAAGCACATGAGCTGAGAGCCCGGCCGCATCGTCCTGTCCGCTGTGCGTCGCCCGCCCGGCGGCGCGGGGAGCCGGCGGCGCGGGGAGCCGGCGGCGTTCTCGCGTCAGTGTTGTCGCTTTGCCGCAAAACGCCTCTTGTTGTCAGTGTCGCGGTGTACGGTCGTCGCCGATGACAGCCAACCGGGGGCTGGGGGCTACGGTCGGCCAGGAGGCTGGTGACGGCCAATCAGAGGCTGGAGCGGGGGATGGGAAGCGGCATTCGCTACCGGGTCGAACGGATCGCGCTGGCCCTGATGGCCACGGCGGGCATCGTGGTGCTGCTCGCCGACCTCCTCGGGTGGCTCGACAAGCTGGCACCCGGCGGCGCGCTGCCGAAGATAACGTTGCTCATCCTCAGTACGGTGACCCTGTTCCTCCTGCTGGAGGTCGATCGCCTGAAAGTGCTCGACCACGTCAACACACAGCTCTCCAAGCTCGACATCGATGCCGTGGCGCGCGATCTCAAGCAGGAGCACTACGGCGGCGTGGTGCAGGTGCACCGGCACTTCCCCGAGGAGAAGTTCACCGGGTTGGTGGAGGCAGCCGGCCGCGAGGTCACCATCCTGCAGACCTGGGTGCCCAACCTCCACTGGTTCAGCAGCGCGCTGAGGAAAGCCATCGTCGACCGGCGCGTCCAGGTACGCATCCTGTTGCTGCACCCGGCCTCGCCCGTGGCGCGGTTGCGTGACGAGGCGCTGCGTACCGTACGGGATCCCGCCCTCGACGAAGACGTGAAAGCGAGCGTCGAACGCTGTCTGTCCATCCTGGAATCCATATTCCGGGAGGTACCGGAGGGGGACCGGGCACGGCTCCAGGTGCGGGTCTACAACTCCCTGCCGTCGGTCGCCGTCTACAAGGCCGACGAGCACTACCTGGTCAGCTCGTTTCTGCACGGCCAGCTCGCCATCGACTCCACCCAGATAGAGATCGACGGCGGCGAGACCGTCATGGGCAGGGGAGTCCAGAAGGAACTGGACATGCTGTGGAGGGTCGGCTGCGACGTGGACCTTCGTGACTGGCGTGCATCCGTCAACACCATCAGTCTGTGAACGGGGGAGAGGATACGGACATGCGAGAGCTGGACGGTTTTGAGGACGAACTCATCGAGCGGTTCAAGGAACACCCGGTACTGGCGAACATCCCCCGGCTCCCGGACGAGGACTTCGCCGCGATCCTGCTTCAGCGCCGCTTCGTCTCGCTCGCGTTCACCCCGTCCTACGACCTGGCGATCGATCTGCTGCGTGACGAGGTGGGCCTGCGGATCGCACGGACGATCCTGCGCGAGGAGTACCCGGACAGCCACGGGAACACCCGCTCGCACCGCGAGGACATGAAGGAGGACCTGCTACAGCTCGGCATCTCCAGGAGGGCCCTGGTCGAAACGAAGCCGACGGAGGCCACCAAGAAGGCCATCAACGACACCTTCGAACTGATCGCCGACGCGGGCGCCCGCGACGCCGACGCGGACGTACGGCTGCTGACGATCCTGCGCTTCTGGGGCGAGGTCCTGGTCTCCGTCGAGTACGGGCGGCTGTGGGAGCGGATAGGGCCCTTACTGACGCGCAACGGCGAGAACCGCTCGCGCTTCTACTACCCGCACTACGTCCACGACGCCAAAGCACACCCGCTCGCCACCGTCTCCCTGCTGTCCACCACCCACTCCGACCGTCTGGCCACGCGGTTGAGTGAACTCCTCGCCCGCCAGGGATCGACCGCCTGCTTCAGGGAGGCCGAGGAGCGTTCCCTGCAACTCAAGACACGCTTCTACGACCAGTTCCTGCTGGCACCGGACCGTGTCGGTACGTGACGCGAGTACGGGCGGCGGCGAGCAGCGGAGGCCCGGAGTAAGTAACGAGGGCGGGTGGCCGGGTCGGGACCGGGGCAAGTACGTCGATCGTATGGAGCGTGTACGCGACGGGGCCGGCCGCCGGTGATCCGCGCCACTCGCGGTCCGGATGCGGCGGCGCACCGCCTCTTCGTGTGATCGGCTGGCGCCATGGAAGCTGTCTGGACGAGTGTGGTAGCGGTGGGCGGCACCCTCCTGGGAGCCGTGGTCACGCATGTCTTCCAGCGCCTGGCGTCCCGGCGCAGCGAGATATTCACCCGGTCCGAGGCGCTACGGCAGGAACGCATCGCCACATACAGCGCGTACGCCGCGGCGGTGGAGGAGTACCGCCGAGGCCAGGCGGACCGCTGGTACCGCAAACTGGCGGACCCGGACGGGGAGGCGTTCATCGCCGCGCGCGATCAGGCCCACCACCTCCGTACCGCGGCACGGCAGGCGCTCTACCGGGTCACCTTGCTCACCGAGGACCGGGACGTGGTCCTCGCGGCCGAGCGGGCTTACCAATGCACATGGGAAATATCGACCGCACAGGTTCAGTCGGAACAGGACACACTGGACGCCAGTTCCAGGCAGGCCATAGAGGCGTTCGTGTCCCGTGCCGCTTCCCTGGTCCGTTGAGATGCCGCGAACGACGTTCTCGTCGGGCGGGCCCCGGCGCCCTGGTGTGACACCGAGGACGGGGCGAGGCCTGCACGTCGACCGGGGGCGATGGCGCTGTCACCGGGTTCGGTTACTGTCCAGCCATGGATCAGGGAGCACTCATAACCGAGCTTGCCGAGTCACGTCACGACGATGCGGCGACGGCGAGGATCGTACGTCAACTGGCCGAGCCGGGCGCCGAGGCGGTGCCCGGGCTCGTCGCCGCGCTGCCCACGGTGCCGCGGAAGGTGATGCTCGAACTGGTGAAGGCGCTGCGGCTGATCGGGCCGCCGGCGTTCGACGCCGTGCTGGCGGCGATCGCCCGCGATGAGGAGGTGCCTGACCGGTGGGAGCTGGGGCAGGCCATGCGTGCCTTCGACGCGCGCTGCATCGACCGGTATGTCGCCGCGCTGGCACATCCGCGGATCGACATCCGGCAGGAAGCACTGTGGGGCCTGGGCAACATCGGTGCGGAGGCTGCCGGGGCGGTGCCCGCCATGCTGCCGTTCCTCGACGACCGGGACTCCCGCACCCGTCACAGAGCCGGTGAAGCCATCCGGTCCATCGGTCGCAGTGCCGCTCCCCGCCTGCGGGAGATCCGCCGCGAAGGCCCCGCCCACCTGCGCCGTCAGGCGCTGGCCGCGCTCGCCCTGGTCGGTGGCGAGGCGGACATCGACGCCAAGGACCTGCGGGCTCTCGAACGGCTCGTACGCATCAAAATCACCCAGGACGAGCCGCAGAGCCTTCCCGAGTACCGATGGCTGGCCGTCCCCGCGGCCACGTATGAGGGGCTGTTCGATGTCATGGGTCTGCACGACCGCCGCCCCTGCACCATATCCATGGGCCTGTCGGCCATGGAGGACGACATGGCCCTCGTCCAGGCCGCCGACGGAAAGAAAGAGCTGGTCTACCGGGTCTTCGTGACGCCGGAACTCGACGGCTGGCGGCTGATCTACGCCGATACGGCCCTGTGGGAACAGCACTGGGACTTCCACGACATCATCGAGCGGCTCAGCGCGGTGTGCGGCGAGGCGCAGGTCTACTTCCAGGACGATCACAGCGACTCGATGCTCTGGGCCGTGGCCAAGGACGGTGTTCTGGAGCGCGGTTATTGGCGCTACAGCGATCCGGAGTGGATCGGCGAACCTTTGGACTGGGAAAAGCAGGTCAAGGACGATGACGACGATTCCAGCCTTGATGAAGAGGGCGAAGACGAGAGGGACGACGACCTGGACTCCGTCACCAATGCCTCAGGGGTGATCAATGCGGGCATCGCCGCGTGTCACCTCTCGATCGACCCCGAGAGTGTCGGCTACGACACGTCCATGAGCGGCCACGGCTGGCTGGCCGTCACCGCCGAGGGCGTCGGTCACACCCCGTTCACCGGAGTGCTCCGCATATGAGGTCGGGGAGGGCAGCGGCCGGGCCCCGGGGCGGAAGGCTCTTTGCGAGCAGGAGTCGGACAGGAGTTGGTGACCGGATGACCGGCTCGCAGGAGTCACCGGCATAACTGCTATAGCGGATAGGGGAGACGGTGTCCGCGGGATGGGGTGATCGTCACTCCTTCGTATGAAATACGCACCACTCGCGGGGGATCGAGTGGCGGAACAGCGGCACCCGCCCGCGTCGATCGGTTCACTGGTTGTTCCTGGACGATCAGACGATCGCATCGGCACGGGAGTACGGGAGTACGGACATGCCCGAACAGGAAGAACGCACCGACGCCGCCGCACCTGCCGCAGCAACCGGCCGGAGCTCCACGGCCGGACTTGAGCAAGCGGCCCTGCTCGCCGTGGGTCTCGCCGATCTCGTGCTCGAACGGCTGCGGCGGACCGCGGAGCGGGGTCAGCAGGTGCTGCGCCGGTCCGATCTGCGGGAGGTTCTCAGCGACGGGGTGAACGACCTGCGGATCCGCGGCGAGCTCGCCTCCCGGCGCGTCACCCCGAGCACCGAGAACTACCTTGAGCTGATGGCCTGCCGGGCGGCGAAGAGGGCCGAGTCGACCCATGCATGACACCACGGGGTTCAAGCGGCGGATCGATACGTACCTGCGTCGGCTGGCCGACGAGGAAGAAGCCGAGTTGCTGCGCGTCTCCAGCGAACTCGCCCCTTTGTGTGCGCAGTTGCGCAGCTCGCTCATGAGCGGGAAGCGGTTGCGCGCCGCCTTCCTGTACTGGGGCTGGCGCGCCTGCGGCCAGCCGGACTGCGACGGTGTGATCAAGGCGGCGGCGGCCATGGAACTGGTACATGCCGCCGCGTGCACCCACGACGACATCATCGACGACAGCCGGCTGCGGCACGGCCTGCCGACGGCCCATGTCGCCTTCGCCGAGAGCGCCTTCGCCGAGAGCGCGTTCACCGAGAACGCCTTCGCCGAGAACGCCTTCACCAAGAGCCAAGTCGGCACCAGTACTGACAGCGGTATCGGTACCGGAGGCGGTGCCGGGACCGGAGGCCGGGAGATGACGGCCGGGGACCCCTGCGGACTCCGCCGGGGCCGCTCCACCGCGCTGGCCATGATGCTGGGCGACCTGCTGATGGGCTACGCCGGCCAGGTCTTCGCCACCTGCGGCCTGCCCGGCGCGTATGTGGCACGGACGGTGCCCCTGTGGTCATCGCTCCTGCGCGAGACCGTGGCGGGGGAGTTCCTGGAGATCCTGCGCACCGGGGGTGTCGTACCCGGAGTCGCCGAGTCCCTGGAGGTGGCCCGGTACAAGACGGCCAAGTACACCGTGGAGCGACCGCTGCACATGGGTGCCACCCTCGGCGGTGCCTCCCGGGGTGTTCTCGCCGCCTTCACCGGGTACGGGCTGCCGCTGGGTGAGGCATTCCAGCTCCGCGACGACCTGCTGGGCACCTTCGGCGACCCGGCCGAGACGGGGAAGTCGAACCTGGACGATCTGCGGGACAAGAAGCCCACCGCACTGCTCGCGCTGACCGTATCGCTCCTCTCCCCGGACGACCGGCGGCTGCTGGCCAAGACCATGGCCGGCCCGAGCCTGGACGAGTCCGACGCGGCACTCGTCCGGGAGCTGATGGAGCACAGCGGCGCCCGCCGGCGTACCGAGGAGATGATCGCGGAGCGGATCGCGCGGGCCCGCGCGGCGCTGGACTCCGTGGCACTGCCGGCGGACGCGCGTGCGGCGCTGGGTGCACTGGCGGTCTCAGCAGCCGACCGATCCCTGTGAATGCATGACCGACCGCTCCTGGTGAGTTCATGGCCGACCGGTCTCTGAGAGTGCGCGCAACCGATCAGTCCCTGCGTGTTCGGCAACCGACCAGTCCCTGTGAGAGAGACGAGGAACCCGTGACCACTGAGACCACCGCCCGGTACACCGACGCGACACTGGACGATCTGCGCACCCAGGGTGACCCGCTCGCCGACGCCACCGTGGCCGCCATGTTCGAACGCGGAGAGGTACGGGACTTCAACACCCTCATGCGTTTCTTCACCACCGCGGGACACAAACTGCCCGATGGCCTGCCGCAGTCGGCGGCGTCCTACCTGGAAACGACCGGAATGCCCCCGAAGTGGGTGGACTGGGACGCCATGGAGCGCGCACGGCTGTTCTTCATGGACAACGCCGCCCACATCAACACGGGCCTGTCCTTCGCGGCGATGCCGGCCAGTTATGCCGTACCGCGCGTGGCGAAACTGCTGGCCTCGACGCACTCCATGGACTACCCCTCACGCCGGATGGCGAACACGGGGCAGTTCGTCACGTACCTGATGCAGACCAATGCCTTCGAGGAGGGCAGCAAGTTCATCCCGGCTGCCCAGAAGGTCCGCCTGCTGCACGCCGCGGTGCGCCACCACCTGACCACATCAGGGCGCTGGGACACGGAGCGCCACGGCACGCCGCTGTGCCAGGAAGACATGATCGGCGGGCAGATCTGCTTCTCGATCCTCGTACTGGACGCGATGCACCGCCTCGGTATCCATATGAGCGAGGAGGGCGCGGAGGCGTACTACTACGCCTGGCGGGTCGTCGGTTCCATGCTCGGCTGCGACATGGAGGCGGCGCCGGACAACCTCACCGAGGCCCGCGCGTACGCCGATCTCTACCTCGTACGGAACCTGGGCCCGTCCGAGGACGGCGTACGGCTGAACAACCAACTGATGCGGATGTACGAGGACGTGGTCCCCGGCACGATCTTCGACCCGATCGTGCCGGCCACGATCCGCTTCCTCGTGGGCGACACCATCGCCGACTGGCTGCAGATTCCCCGCAGCCACTGGGACACGGCGGCCAAGGCCGTGCCTCTCGTCCTCGGCGCGCTGGAGACCATCGAGGACAGCAGCCCGCTGGGGGAGTGGGCACTGGACAAGGCGGGCAGCCTGCTCTCCGCCTTCGAACTCGGCTCGCTCACACGCGGCCGGGTGATGCAGTACGCCATTCCGGAGGAGCTCAAGTCCGACTACGGTGTGCGCTCGCAGCAAGCACGTAACCAGCGGTGGGTGCCACCGGCTCCGACATCGGCGGGGGCGTTCTGACCGGCGGCACGCGCCTGGACGATCGCGGTGGAACGGGGGCCCGGCCGGCCGGCGGAGCGATCGACCGACGAACCGGCCGACCGGTCGACTGACGCACCGCTCGGCCGGCGGCCCGGCCGACCGCCTCGTACCGGGACGCCGTGAGCGTACGCCGTCCCGTGCCTTCTCCCTACCGCTCGGCAACCCGCCGGTAGGTACAGACGTGCGCCCCCGTGTCACTGGTGACCGAGGAGACCAGCTCCAGCGTGCGGAGCCTGCCGTCGGCCGGGAAGATCGTCTTGCCGCCGCCGAGGAGCACCGGCATGATCATGAGCCGGAGTTCGTCGACCAGATCCTCGGCCACAAGGGCGCGTACGAGCGTGGGACTCCCCATGATCAGCAGATCGCCGCCATCGGCCCGGCGCAGCTCCCGGACACGGGCGATGGCGTCGTCACCGGGGATACGTGTGGTGTTGTTCCAGGTCAGCTTGTCATCGTCGAGCGTATCGGACACCACGTACTTCTGAATGGAGTTCATCCGGTCGGCGAACGGCTCGCCACCTCGCTCCGGCCATGCCCCGGCCATCGTCTGCCACGTACGGCGCCCGAACAGCAGCGCCTCGGCCTTGGTCAGCGCGTCGGAGAAGGCGCCGCCCACCACCTCAGGATCGAAGAACGGGTGCGACCAGCCACCGTGGGCGAAGCCCCCGTCGGTGTCCTCATCGGGTCCGCCCGGGGCCTGCACGATCCCGTCCAGGCTCATGAACTCACTGATCACTACGCGCATGGGTCTCACTCCTCTGTATCGGCCGGCAGCTCGCCGCGCCCTGATCGAACCGGGTTTTGACTCGGCGCACAACCGCCTCCTCCGTCGCCGAGCGCACGCGCCTGCCCTCGCACTCCGGCCGGGCAAGGGCCCTGACGTCGGTGCTCGGCGTATGGGTGAGGTGGTGGAGCGAATGGGTGGAAGCAGGGGCGTGGATGAGGGGTGAGGAAGGTGCGTGGGGAGGGGGCTGGGTGACTGGTGGACTGTTTCGGTGGAGTTGCGAGTTGCGCTCGGGGGACCTGGCGGGGTGAGGCGTGGATCTGCACACCGTGGAAGAGGTGAGCCAGCTGGGGCAGCAGGGCCGGTGGCGGGCCGGTGACGCGTACCTGGCGGGTGGTACGTACCTCTTCGCCGAGCCACGCCCCCGACTGCGCCGGCTGGTGGACCTCGGCCACACCGGGTGGCAGCCGCTGCGGCGGACCCCGGCGGGGCTGGAGATCGCCGCGACCTGCACGGTGGCCGAACTCGTACGGGAGATCACCGACACGCCGCTGGTGGCGCAGTGCTGCCGCGCCTTCTCCTCGTCGCCGGCGGTGTGGCGGACGGCCACCGTCGGCGGCAACCTGTGCGCCGCGCTGCCGATCGCCCCCATGATCTCGCTCACCGCCACCTTGGACGCCGTATGCCTGCTGTACGTCCCCCAGGACGGTACCGAGCGCACCATGCCGGTGACCCGTCTGGTGACCGGCGCGCGGCGCACGGCTCTGCGGGAAGGGGAACTCCTGCGCTCGGTCACCCTGCCCGGCCGCTCGCTGGCCGGGCGCACGGCTTTCCGGCGGGCTTCGCTGTACCGGCTGGGCGCCTCGGCCGCGCTGGTCACCGGCCTGCTGGACGCGTGGGACGGGGCCGTGTCGCTGACCGTGACCGCTTCGACGGTGCGCCCCGTACGCCTGTGTTTCGGTCCGCGGCCTGACGGCATCGAGGTACGGGCGGCGCTCGAACGGGCGGTGGCGCCGGGGGAGTGGTGCCATGACGTGTACGGGGAAGCGGCGTGGCGGCGGCACTTGACGTTCCGTTTCGCCGAGGAGATCCGGTGTGAGCTGGCCACAGAGGCAGGGGCGGCAGGGGAGGATGAGGCGGAAGGGGCGGGAAAGGGGTGAGGGAGGGGTGAGGTTTTGGGTACGGGTCAACGGGCGGCGGTATGTGAAGCCGCCGCGCGCCGGTCAGTGCCTGCGGACCTATCTGCGCGAGCAGGGCTGGTACGGGGTGAAGAAGGGGTGCGACACCGGTGACTGCGGTGCCTGCGCCGTACAGGTGGGTTCCATGGTCCTACCCAGTTGTCTGTACCCCGCCTTCCGGGCGCACGGGCGGACCGTGACCACGGTCGAGGGGCTGGGCAGCGCATCCGGTGCCCTCCACCCCGTGCAGCGACGGTTCCTCGACGTCCGGGGCTTCCAGTGCGGATTCTGCACGCCCGGCCTGATCATGACCACCCAGGCCCTCGGGGACGAGGCGCTCGCCGACCTCCCGCAGGCCCTGAAGGGGCACCTGTGCCGCTGTACCGGCTACCGGGCCGTCGAGGACGCCGCCTGCGGCGTGCGGCCCGCCGCTTCGACGGCAGCAGCCGACCCGGCGGGCCGCGACATCGTCACCGGAGCGGCCCGCTACACCCTGGACGTCGATCCGCCACCGGGGATGCTGCACCTGAAGCTGGCACGATCGCCGCACGCCCACGCCCGCATCACGGACATCGACCTCTCCGACGCGCTGCGGGTGCCAGGCGTACGCGCCGTACTGACGCACCACGACGACCCCGGGCGGCACTTCTCCACCGCACAGCACGAACACCCCGAGGACGACCCGGCCGACACCCGGATCCTGGACGACATCGTGCGCCACATAGGACAGCGGGTGGCGGCGGTCGTGGCGGACACCGAGGCCGCGGCCGAGGAAGGCTGTCGCCGTCTGCGCGTCACCTACCAAGTGCTGCCGGCCGTCCACGACCCCGAACGCGCCATGGAACCAGGTGCGCCCGTCGTCCACGACAAGGGCCCCGGGTCCGGCATCGCCCGCCCCTCGCGCAACATCGCCGCCGAGATCCACGGGGAGGCGGGTGACGTGGAGAAAGGTTTCGCGGAGGCCGACGTCCAGTACGAGCAGACCTTCCGTATCCCCCGCCCAGCACGCCCATCTGGAGACACACGCGGCGCTCGGCCGGCTCGACGACGCCGGCCGGCTCGTCGTCCGGACCAGCACCCAGGCCCCTTTCCTCGTCCGGCGCATCCTGTGCGCTCTCTTCGGCCTGCCGGAGGACCGGGTACGGGTGGTGGCCGGCCGGGTCGGCGGCGGTTTCGGCGGCAAGCAGGAGATGCTGGTGGAGGACGTCGTGGCGCTGGCCGTACTGCGCACCGGCCGCCCGGTGAAACTGGAGTACACCCGCGCCGAACAGTTCACCGGTGCCACCACCCGTCACTCCTGCACCGTCACCGTCCGGGCGGGCGCCCGTCGCGACGGCACCCTCACCGCGCTGCGCGTACGGGCCGTGTACGACACCGGGGCCTACGGAAACCACGGCGCGGCCGTGCTCGCCTGCGGCTGCACCGAACCGCTCGCGCTGTACCGGTGCGCCAACAAGAAGGTCGACGGTTATGCCGTCTACACCCATACCGTCCCGGCCGGTGCCTTTCGCGGTTACGGCCGCGGCCAGGTCGGCTTCGCCGTGGAGTGCGCCGTCGACGAGCTGGCCCGCCGCCTGGCGGTCGACCCGGTCGCCTTCCGCCGGCGCAATGTCATCCGCGCCGGTGACCCGCTGGTCACGGGCGGGGCGGCGCCGGGGGACGACGTGGACATCACCGGTTTCGGGCTCGACGAGTGCCTCGCCGCGATCCGTACCCGTACGGCGGCAGCGGCCGGCGAGGCAGCCGGCCAGGCAGGCTCGGCCTCCGGCGAGAAGGGCTCGGCTCCCGGCGAAGAGGATTCGGTGCACGGCCGGGTCGATCCCGCATCAGGCGGCGTGGCTGCGGAACCCGGCGGGCCGGACCCGCCGTCAGTTCCGGCGCCGCCGGGCTGGCTCACCGGCGAGGGCTGCGCCGTGTCCATGCTCATCACCAGTCCGATCGGCGGACACGTCGGTACGGTGGAGATCTCCCTCGAACCGGACGGCACCTACCGTCTGACGGCCGGCGTGCCAGAGATCGGCAGCGGCACGACGACCACGCTGGTGCAGCTCGCCGCCGACGCCCTCGCCACCACACCCGGCCGCATCACCGTCCACCAGGCCGACACCGGCAGCCTCGGCCACGACTCCGGCATGTTCGGTTCCGCCGGTACGGTCGTCACCGCCCGTGCCGCCCTCCGGGCAGCCCGATGCCTGGCCGCGGCCATCTGCGATTACGCCGCCGAACTCACCTCTACGGCCGGACTCACAGGCTCCGGCTGCCGCCTGCGGGAGGACTCGGTGGTGTGCGGACCGGCGCCTTCGCTGTCGCTGGCGTACCTGGCGCGGACCGCCGCCCGTACCTCCGGACGGACCCTGAAAGCCACCGGACGCTGCGAGGGCACCGCACGCTCGGCCGGCTTCCAGGCCCACTGGACGCGGGTGGCCGTGAACCCGGCCACCGGCGAGATCCGCGTCCTGGACAGCGTGCAGGCCATCGATGCCGGTCACGTGCTCAACCCCGCGCAGGCCAGGGGACAGGCCGAGGGGGCCATCGCCCAGGCCCTGGGCGCGGCACTGTGGGAAGAGGTCGCCCTCGACGAACGCGGCGAGGTCACCACCACCTCGCTCCGCCACTACCGGCTGGCGGCCTTCGCCGAAGTACCCGTCGGCCGGGTGCGTTTCGTGCGGACGTCCGACCCTGTCGGACCGATGGGCGCCAAGTCCCTCAGTGAGGGCTGCTACCTGCCCGTCGCTCCGGCGCTGGCCAACGCCGTACGCGATGCCACCGGCGTCCGGTTCACCGACCTGCCGCTGCGGGCGGACCGTGTGTGGGACACGCTCCACCACTCCCGGCACGACAGAGGCTGAACCGGCCTCTCCCACCGTTCCTCTGCTCCGTTCCTCTGTTCTGTCCGCCGGTGCACAAGGGCCCGCGTGGGCGGGCCCTTGGCGTGGTGGTGATGCGGCGTGGTGCCGCCGTCAGGCCGGGCCCGATCCCTTGCGGTGGTCGACGACGGAGTCCGGTCCGGGAGTCATGATGGTTTCATGGCCGTTCTCGGCCCGTACGCGGTAGGGCGGCGTGCCGTTCGGGCCGAGCACCTCGACGATCTCCACGACGCGATCCTGTTTGCCCACGACTCGTCCGTGCACCACCAGACGGTCCCCTTTTGAGGCGTGCATCGTTGCGTCCCTCTCTGCTGAGTCCGTTGAGTCCGTGCGCGGTGACCGATGAACGCCGTTGGGCGATCGCGCCGCGCCGTTGGGACAGAGCGTATCCGCGCACGTACGGAATGAGGGCTATTCGGCGACCGTCACGGCGAGTGACGGGACTTGTTCCTGATGCCTGCCGGTCACCTCGCGCTGGTCACCTAGTGCCGGCCACCTCACATCGATGGACGACTCGCACCGATGGCCGACGCCTGCTCCCGGAGAACCCGGATCAGCGTGGCGACCTGAGGCTGGTGGCGGCTGCGGGCGGCGGTGGCGACACCGATGTGGCGGGCCGGGCCCGGCGGTCCGACCGGAACGATGTGGAGATCTGCCGGTGCCGGGGTGAGCGCGATGGACGGCACCAGCGAGATCCCCACGCCCGCGGCGACGAGCGAGCAGGCGAAGAAGTAGTCGGTCGTGCTGCCCCGTACCAGGGGGGCGAAGCCGGCGAGTTCGGCGTAACGCCGCAGGTACGCCTCGGTTTTGAGGCAGCCGAGTACCCAGGGCTCGGCCGCGAGTTCGGACAGGTCGAGGGAGCCGTGGCCGGCCAGCCGGTGGCCCCGGGGCAGGACGACGTACAGCGGATCGTCCAGCAGCTCGCTCCACTCCATGCCCGTACGGTCGCCGGGCCGCACCGGGAGCGGGCCGTCGAAGTGGTAGGCGAGCGCGAGGTCCGCGGTGCCCTGCCGGACCAGGGGCAGGGTGACCTCCGGCTCGCCCTCCATGACGTGGATCTCGGTGTCCGGGTGCGCGGCGGCAAGCCGGGCGAGGGCACCGGGCAGCAGGATCCTGCCGCCGCTGGTGAACGTGGCGACGGTCAGCTTGGTCCGGCCCGTACCGAGCCGGTCGATCTGCTGCCTGGCGTAGGCGAGTTCCGCGGTGACCGCCTCCGCCGCCTCGACCATGATCTGACCGGCCCGGGTGAGGGTGACGCCTCGTGTGCTGCGCGCCGCGACCTGGGTGCCGAGGCTGCGCTCCAGGGCCGCCACGTGCTGGGAGACGGCCGAGGGGGTGATGAGCAGGGCCGCGGCGGCCTGGTTGAAGCTGCCGTGCTCGGCCACCGCTCGCAGAACCCGCAGCCGCTGGACGTCGATCAACAGTTTTCCTTAACGCCTGTGCAGTAAGCCGGTACTTCTGCTGATGAGCCTAGGTTGCCAAGGTGGGCGCATGCAAAGCATCTGCGTCATCGGCGGCAGCCGGGGCGCGGCGCCGGGCGCCCGCACCTTCGACGTGGTCGTCGATCAGGTCTGCTACACCCCGGTGCCGGCCGCCGTCGCCGCCCGGGTCTTCCGGGGCCGCACCCGGCCCCCACCACACCTGCTGCACCCACCCACTACCCCCGCCACACCTGCCCTGCCCGTCGCCCGAGCTGGAGAACACCACCCATGCAGTACCGCACCATCGGAGACACCACCGTCAGCGCCATCGGCCTGGGCGCCATGCCGCTGTCCATCGAGGACCGCCCGGACGAAGAGCGGGCCGTCGCCACCCTCCACGCGGCCCTCGACGCGGGCGTCACGCTCATCGACACCGCCGACAGCTACCACTGGCACGCGGGCGAGAGCGGCCACAACGAACTTCTCATCGCCCGTGCCCTCGCCTGCTACAGCGGTGACACCTCGGACGTACTCGTCGCCACCAAGGGCGGCCGGGGCCGGCCCGGCGACGGGAGCTGGACGGTCACCGGCAGCCCCGAACACCTCAAGCGCGCCGCCGAGTCCTCGCTCAAGCGGCTCGGCGTGGAGGCGATCGGCCTCTACCAACTGCACAAGCCGGACCCAAACGTCCCCTGGGCCGACTCCGTCGGCGCGCTGCGCGAACTGCTCGACGCGGGCACGATCCGCGCCGCGGGGATCTCCAACGTGAACACCGGCCAGATCCACGAGGCGCGGACGATCCTCGGTGACGGGCTGGTCTCCGTACAGAACCAGTACTCGCCGGCCGTCCGTGACAGCGAGGCCGAACTGCGGCTGTGCACGGAGCTGGGCCTGGCCTTCCTGCCCTGGAGCCCGCTCGGCGGCATCACCCGCAGCTCTCTCGACGGCCCGTCGGGCCCGGCCTCCGCGGGCACGGCCTTCCACCGGATCGCGGCCGGACGCGGGGTCAGCCCGCAGCAGATCGCCCTGGCCTGGCTGCTGGCCCGTTCACCGGTGATGATCCCGGTGCCGGGTGCCAGCCGCCCGGCATCCGTCCAGAACTCGGCCCAGGCCGCCGAACTCGTACTGAGCGGGACGGAGGTCAAGGAACTGGACGGCACGCTGCCGAACTAGGACCCTTGGAAGGGCAGCTCGCCTTGGAGCCCGGTCGGCTGAAGAGGAGGTGCAACTCCTCCATCGCGCGAGTGCAGGGCTCGGGTGACATACGGATACGGATACGGGGAACGGGCGCGTCGTCAGGTGCCTCCTGGGCCGCGGGGCCGCCTCGCCCGGTGCGACGGAGGAGAATGAGCCCGGCCCACCCGACCGCGCCGGGACCGGCGTCGAGGCCGGCGGACGGGCCCGGCAGTACGTGTCGCGGATCGAGCGGTAGCCGGGGACTTGGACGACGGCCAGGAGACCGGCCCAGTGGGCCGCGTTCGTCTCGATCGCGTGGACGACACGGGCGCGCGCCGCGGCGCCGTCGGCGTCGATGAGCCGGCGGGCGTGGACCCAGGCTTGCTCGCGCCACAGATGGAAGAGTTCGTGGGCGGTGTAGCCGGCGATCGGGTTCCAGCGCTCGTCGGCCAGCGCCACCACCGGGTCGTAGTGGCGGGCGATCTCTCGTACGGCAGGTCCGTAGGCGCGGTCGAGGACGGCTTGGAAGCGGTCGTAGTCCGGCTTGCGTGAGGAGCCGTCGGGGCGGCGCAGGCCGAGCCGGGCCAGGACGTACGGCATGTCGCGCTGGATGTGCGCGTTGGCGCCGAGCAGCACGTCCTGGCCGGCGTTGACGTCGGCGCTGCGGGCGGCGCGGAAGGCGGTCCGCCAGGCGCGCGGCACGGGTCTGCCGGCCTGGTCCGCGTCGTAGGCGGACAGGTACAGGTTCACGAATCCGGTGTTGAGGCTGCCGGCCAGCCATGCGGGTTCGTCGAACGCGCCCGGCCGTGCGGCGGCCCTTTCCAACGACTGCTCCAGATGTACGTAGATGGAGGGGAAGGGGGCTTTGTGGTCGCAGCCGAGGCCGTCGCGGAGACGGGTCAGGGTGCGCCTCGCGTCGCGTACGCAGCCGAGGACCGGCCCCTGACAGACGAGATCGCCGTGGCGTGCCACTGACATCTGGGAGGCATCGGCGGCCACCGTTCCCGTCATGGACAGCACCACCGACAGCGCGAGCGCACCCGCCACTCTGGCTGTCCTGAGCTTGAACACCGTTCTGCCCCCCGCTTGTCGGGTCGTCGCGGCCGGTCGAGCGCGTCGAGGGGACCAACGAGCGATTCGCGTACGGGCAACGAGCGGCGTACGGGGTGTACGCGGCGTACTCGGCAGGGCGGGGGCTGCGTTCGAGGCCGAGTGGTGTTGCCGAAGTGGCAACAAGGCTGGCCGGGGCACCGCGTTCCCTGCATGATCAATCCGTTGACCGTTGACCGTTGACCGTTGACCGTTGACCGTCGGTCCCTGACGACCAGACCCGGACCGCCGGCCC
Source organism: Streptomyces sp. MST-110588 (assembly GCF_022695595.1). Lineage (NCBI taxonomy): Bacteria > Bacillati > Actinomycetota > Actinomycetes > Kitasatosporales > Streptomycetaceae > Streptomyces > Streptomyces sp. MST-110588. The sequence goes on along the minus strand of NZ_CP074380.1, from coordinate 140,207 downwards.
CCGGCCCTGACCGTCGGCCTCGGCGACCGGTGGAGCGAGAACCTTGGAGGACTCATGACACGACAGGCCATGGATGTCACGCACCGGCTGGTCTCCTCACCCGCGGGCCGGACCCACCTGGTCGAGCAGGGCGCCGGGCCGCTGGTGCTGTTCGTTCACGGCTTCCCGGAGTCCTGGCATTCGTGGCGCCATCAGCTACCGGCGGTGGCGGCGGCCGGATACCGCGCGGTCGCCGTCGACGTACGCGGCTACGGCCGTTCCTCCAGGCCCGGCGACATGGACGCCTACCGGATGTCCGAGCTCGTGGAGGACAACGTGGCGGTCGTGAACGCCCTGGGGGAGGAGTCCGCGATCATCGTCGGCCACGACTGGGGGGCGAACATCGCCGCCACCTCCGCGTTGATCAGACCGGAGGTCTTCCGCGCGGTCGGGCTGCTCAGTGTTCCCTACGCGCCGCGCGGCGGGCCCAGGCCGAGCGAGATCTTCACCCGGCTGGGCGGCGGGGACGAGGAGTTCTACGTCTCCTACTTCCAGAGCCCGGGGCGGGCCGAGGCCGAGATCGAGCCCGATGTACGCGGCTGGCTCGCGGGGTTCTACGCCGCCATGTCCGCCGACACCATGCCGTCAGCCGGCGCACCGGACCCGCACTTCCTCAGCCGGGGCGGGACCCTCCGCGAGCGCTTTCCCGCCGGGCGGCGGCCCGCCTGGCTCTCCGAGGACGATCTGGACGTCTACGCCGGCGAGTTCGAACGTACCGGTATGAGCGGCGCGCTCAACCGCTACCGGAACATGGACCGGGACTGGGAGGACCTCGCGGACTTCGACGGCGCCCCCGTCACCCAGCCGTCCCTGTTCATCGGCGGAGCCCTGGACGCCTCCACCACCTGGATGGCCGATGCGATCAAGGCGTACCCCACCACGCTGCCCGGGCTCGTCACCTCCCGCGTCCTCGATGGCGCCGGCCACTGGATCCAGCAGGAGTGCCCGGCCGAGGTCAACCGGCTCCTCACCGACTGGCTCGCCGCGCTGCCTCGTTGAGAGCTTTCGAAGCGGGGCTCGCGCGTCCGGGGCGAGCGCGCGTGCCTCGGAACAGCCGGAACCATTCACCTCTCGGAACTAATCACTTCTCCGTGAGCGCGGCGGCTTTTACCATGGCGGCCTTTGCCGTGGCGGCGATATCACGACAGCCGCGCCGACTTGAGGAGACGGGTCAATGACGGACCCACCGCACGACCGCGTAGCCTGGCGGCGGTTCCGGAAGTTATGGGCGGCGACAGCGACATCGAACCTCGCCGATGGCGTGTTGCAGGCCGCCACGCCACTGGTCGCCCTGACCCTGACACGCGACCCGGTCGCCATCACGGCCGTCACCGCCATCCAGTACCTGCCCTGGCTGTTGCTGTCGATCCCGATGGGCACGCTCGCCGACCGCGCCGACCGCGTCCTGCTGCTGCGCGTGGCGGGCGCGGCCCGTGCCGTCGGGGTCGGTCTGCTGGCGGTGGGCCTGGCCACCGGCCATGTCCACATCGTCATGCTCTACGGTCTGTCCTTCCTCTTCGGACTGGCCGAGACCCTGTACGACAACACCTCTTCGGCACTGGTCCCCAGCACCGTCGCCGACCACCAGCTCGAACGGGCCAACGGCCGGCTGCAGGCCACCTACACCGTCGCGAACAGCTTCGTCGGTCCGCCACTGGGAGGAGCGGTGTTCGGCCTGGCCCTCGCCGCTCCATTCGCTCTGGGGGCGATGGGCTACGCCGTGGCCTTCGCACTGATGCTGTTGCTTCCCACCGCGCGACGGAAGCGCCAGCGGATACGGGCCCGGAGGCGCGGGGAGACGGTGGAACAAGGCGTACGGGACGTGCCCGGCGGCCCGGCCCGGGCGGCTTCCTCCTTCGCGACGGACCTGCGCGAAGGCGTCCGGGGATTCACCGGGTCGCCGATGCTCGTCGCCCTGTGCGTGCTGCTCGGCGTCGGCAACCTGGTCAGCGCCGCCACGTACAGCCTGCTGTCCCTCACGGTCGTCGAGCGGCTCGGCGCGACCGCGGCGACGTACGGTTTCGTGCTCGCCGGCGGGGCCGTGGGAGCCTTCCTCGCAGGCGTGTACGGCGACCGGGTCGGCGCGCTCACCCGCCCCGGTACGACCCTGCTGTGGACGACGGTGGTGTCGGGCCTGGCCACCGCCTCGCTCGGCCGGGCCGGCCATCCGGTGGTCCTCAGCGCCCTGATGGCCCTCGACGGCTTCGTCGTCATCACCCAGTCCGTCGTCTCCGTCAGTACCAGGGCCCGGCTCATCCCCCTCACATGCTGGGACGTGTCACCGCTGTCTTCCGTACGCTGTCGACCGGCGCCTCGGCCCTGGGCGCGTTCGTCGGCGGCCTGTCGGCCCGTGTGGTGGGCCTCTCCTGGCCCTTCTACGTCGGGGGCGCGGTCCTGGTCCTCCTGGGCCCCGCGCTCCTGCGCCCGCTCAGCAACAACCGCATCGCCGCGGCCATGTCAGCCGCGGCCACGCCGGCCGGGGGCACATCGGCCGCGGCCCCGCCCGTCGACGATGCTGATCGCCTGAGCGCCTGACACCGCAGCAATCGATATCGACTGGTATGCCATCACACGATCCATTAGCGTCCGCGACGTGACCCACGACAGCATCGACGCCACTGATTCCCGGCGAGTTGCCGAGGAGGTCCTGCGCAGGTACGGAGCGGACCTCGCCGCCGCCCGGCGCGGCCGGGGCTGGACCAACACCACATGGCTGACCGATGACCTGGTCGTCCGCGTCGCGGCCCGGCCGGGTACCGGCGACCTGCGCCGCGAGGAGCGGCTGGCCAGGCTGCTCCCCGCAGAGGTCGGCTACCCCGCGATCGTCGGCTCGGGCGTCTGCCGGGGCCGCGAGTGGATGCTGACCCGGCGGATCGCCGGGGAGAACCTGGAGGAGATCTGGCCGTCGCTGGACCACGCCGCCCGTACGCGCGCCATCGAGCAGATGTGGGAACGCGTGCGTCACGTCCACCGGGTCGACGTGGCCGCGGCCACACCGTTCGCCCGCTCCCGCTCACCGTTCTTCCCCCCGAGCGCGGAAGCGGCAACCGCCGCGCTCGACCTGCTCCTGACGGTCAAAGAACTCACCGCTGCCCAGGTCAAAGGGCTCAGCCGGTCACTCGACCGCTTCTGGACCGCCCTGCCCGAGGCGCGCAAGGCGTTGAACCACGGTGACTTCTGCGCCCCGAACACGCTGTGGCACGACGGTGACGTCGTGGCGCTCCTCGACTTCGAGTTCGCCGTCGTCGCACCCGTCGCGGTCGATCTCAACGAACTCGCCAAAATCGCTTACGGTCCGGGCCGCCCCGAGGAACGCGCGCCGTTGCGGGAGGTGGTCGGCCGCATCGTGGCATCCACGCTCGACGCGGCGGGCGGACCGGACGTACTCGTCGGCTACTCCATCATGCTGGAGATGTGGGTGCTGGCGAACGCACTGGCCGCGGACGACCCCGACGAAGCCGACGAAGCCGACCGCGCCGACGCCGCCGCGATGCTCACGGCATTCGCCGAGGAGGACGGTGGCTACTACGCCCCGCTTCTCACCGGCCTCCGGTAGCGGCGGTCACCTTCCCCCCGGGGTGTCGATCCGCCAGGTGATTTCCTGCCGCAGGCGCTTGACGAGTTCCGGGTACCGGAGCCTCCTCGTCATCACCGTCGTCCGCCGGTCAGCCGGATAGAACACCACGGACCCAAGGGCGCGTTCCACGGTCGCAGCACTGATCCCGGCTGCCGTCAGCCGGCCGGACAGCACCTTCGGCCGTACGCTCCCTTCCTCGGCGACGAGGAGAATCCGGTGCGCGCGAAGCCGGTCGAAAGCCTGGCCGGTCTCCCAGGCGATCGACGGGGTGAGGTCCGAGATGTCGATGACCGCCAGGTCGGCGCGTGACAGCGCCTGCTTGACGACCTCTCTCCACCGGTCATCGCTCCGTGCCACCTTCAGCACCTCGACACCCCGGCCCACCAGCCGTTTGCCGCGCCTGACCCGGTCGAGATGCCGGGTGATCTGCGCATCGGTCCACTTGCGTTCGATCACGCCTCTGCGGTGCGCCAGGGCCAGCAGGGCCCGGGAGAAAACTCCGGTCCAGGCCAGCAACCCGACGACGAAGACAGCGGTGGAGGTGATTCCTTGGATGAAGAGCAGTAACGCGACGGCCAGCGTGCCGGTGACCCAGAACGCGAGGGCGAGCGGCACCATGAACCACAGCCGCGGCAGAGCCGATGTCAACGAGGCGCTGAACGAGGAGTCCTGGATGGTCACCGGGCGGGCGAAGCCGAAGCACGCCTCGCCCAGTGCACGGTGGAACCGGATGCGGTTCCCGTAGCCGGAACGGAAACGGCGCAGCCATATGGCCAGGCCCGGCACGCTCGCCCGCCTGATGTACACGACATGGCCGATGTGGAGCGACCACACCATGACGCACTGCCCCACGAAGAACATGATGTCGGCGGTCGTGCTCGGCGGTGCCGCTTTCGCCCCGGCCTGTACGGCCAACGACGCCAGCAGAACCGCCGCAGCCGCCGCGCTCCCGGCCGCCGCCCCCTGCCGACGGCGCCTGCGGACCTCTTCGGACGGGCTTCGCGCACCCTTCGACGGCGTCATACCGGTCTCCCCTTCCCAGGCCGCGCTCAACAGGCAGGGGCCGGGAGCTTGCCGGCGCGTGACATCCTGGCCCCTACCCGCGTGACCTGCATGACCTGCATGCCCGCGTCACTCCTGGTTCCCGTCGGCGTGACACCTCGCACCGCACCGCACAGCACCGCCAGACCAGACTGTGCCGAGGCTGTCCACCGGTCAACATGGCAGACGTTGCACGCCCCGCTCGCTCGGCGGACGTACGGATTCGTGCCGGTGCTGTCGCTGCCACTGTCGCTGCTGAGCGGACAGACGGTCCTCGCGCAGACACCCTCTTCCTTTTTCCTTCTTCCTGTTCCCGTTGCCATTCCCGTGCCGGTATAAGATTCAGCCCATATGGCTACTTTGTACGCGTGCCGCCGACGCGCGCTCCGAACGGCTCTGCTGGCCCTGGTCATTGCCGCCGGGCCGACCGCTTGCGGCGCCGGTGCGTCCGGCGCACCGGGTGCCGACGATGGCCCGAAGCGGCCCGGCGGCAGTGCTTCCGTGAGCGCCCCGGCACTGACGGCCGACCAGCGACGCCGGGCCGACCAGTTGGTCAGCGTGTTCGAGAACGGCACCCCGGAGATCCAGTACGGATACGCCGAGAACCTGGACGACGGGCGCGGGGTCACCGCCGGCCGGGCCGGTTTCACGACCGGCGACGGGGATGCGCTCAAGGTGATCCGCGCCTACACCCGGCAGGCTCCCGGCAACCCGCTGGCCCGCTTCGTCCCCGCGCTGGAACAGCAGGCGCACGGCGACCCGGACACCGGCGGCCTGCCCGAGGCCGACTACATCGCGGCCTGGAAGCAGGCGGCGAAGGACCCCCGGTTCCGGCATGTGCAGGACGAGCAGGTCGACGACCGCTACTACAAGCCCGCCATGCGCGAGGCCGACCGGCTCGGCCTGCGGACCGCACTGGCCCGCGCCGAACTGTACGACGCCGCCATCCAGCACGGCACCGGCAGCGACGACGACGCCCTGCCGGCTCTCGTCAAGCGCACCTCCGCCAAGGCAGGCACTCCGTCCGAAGCCGGTGAAAAGGACTGGCTCGACGCGTTCTTCGACGTACGGACCAGCGACCTCACCCACCCGGAGAACCCGGACACCGCCAAGGAATGGCGCGATTCCGTGGACGGGGTCGCAGCCCTGCGCCGTATCGCCCGCACGGGCAACTACGACCTCGACGGCCCCTTCACCGTCACCGCTTTCGGTTCCCGGCACACCATCCACTAGCCGATGGCTCGGGGGGTGTCCAGGGACCGGGCGAAGTCGGCGAGCGTGCGGAAGTCGGTCTCGCGCAGGCCGACCCGCGGGTTGACGTGGTGCAGAAGCCCGGCCCCGGGGTGGTGGGTGGTCACGTACGCCTGGTCCAGATCGCTCTGCTCGTCGTCCACCCAGGCGAAAGGACGGCCGTTCGCGTAGTCCACCAGGGGACCGGTCTTCCAGTGGACCCCGTCGGGGCGTTCTTGGAACAAGGCGTCACCGAAGTCGACGAAGGGGAGTTCGGGCAGGCCGAGCACCGGGGCGATCCACCGGTTCGCGTCGCCCATCCAGGTGGTGGCCCAGCACAACTCGTAGCCGAGCCGGAGAAAGGACCGCCCGTGCTCAGGGTTGAGCCAGACCCGCAGGGGCCGCCGCCGGGCCGAGAGGCTCCCGTGTCCCACCGGGATTTCGCCGGCCTGGGGCACCCTGAGCGTGGTGTAGCCGTCAGGACGCCGCTCCGGCTGGGCCGCATAGGGGTTGAGCGGCCCGTCCACGTCGAGGAACAGCAGCGGTCGGTCCACGATTTCCCCCGGGGCTTGCTCACTGTCGGACGCTCCGTGAAAGCGTAGCCGCAGAGATCGTCCCGGTGCCGGGCCGGGCCGGGGCGGTACGCGTCGACTGCTCGCGGAACCCGTGGTGCCGCCCCGGCGCCTGTGTTCTGTTGATGTCAGCTCTGTTGGATGCCGGCGAGGAAGATGTCCGCGAGCTCGTCCGCGTAGTACTCCGGGTCGATGTGGGGATTGCTTCCGAGGTAGCTGAGCATCATGTCGATCGCGCCGTGGTAGGTGACGGCCATCACGCGGGTGTCGAAGTCCCGCAGGGAGCCTTCGGCCTGGCCGCGTCGGAAGAGTGACTCCTGTGCCTGGTATGCCTCTTCGTAGGCGTCGAGGGTCAGGCGTGGTGTGCCGTCGGGGCCACGCAGGTTGTGGAAGATGCGGGTGAGTGCGGTCAGTTCCACCCGGTGGGTGACGCTCAAGGCCGCGGCGCGGCGCAGGGCTGCGCGCAGGATGTCCGGGACGGGCTGTGTCAGGTCCAGTGAGTCCGCGATCCCGTTCCTGATGGTTGTCATGGTCGCTTTGGCGGTGGATTCCATCAGGTCGTCCTTGCCGGCGAAATAGTGCCAGATCAGGCCCTTGGAAACGCCGGCCCGATCGGCGACGCGGGTCAACGACAGGCGGTCGTACCCGCGGTCGGCGAGTTCCTCCACGGCCGCGGTGATGATCTGTGCCCTGCGCTGGTCCTCGTCGAGCCGCTGCCGACGTGCACCTGGCGCCGTGGGGCGGGCGGGCGAGTCGGGCATGTCGTCACTGCTCGTCGTTGGCCGGCTCATCGGCGACCGGCCGGCGGGTTCCGGCGGGCCTGGACCGACAGGATCGCGAGGGTCAGCATCATCGCGGCGATGACCAGCATCTCCACCCGCATCCACGCAGGGAAGACGCCCGGCAGGGCGGCCTCAAGGAGATTCACCACCAGCAGAACACCCCCGATGACGGTGAGCGCGCGGATGCCGGTGCGGCTCCCCTTGAGTGCCGCGCGCGTGCGCAGCACCAGCACGACCGCGAACACGGCGACGATGACGGAGTGGCCCCATGCCTCGGAGGTGGCCAGCGACGGCGCCGCCACCGTCATGACGGCCAGTGCCGCCAGCGTACCGAAGGTGACCGCCACGTAGGCGCCCACCAGCCGCTTCGCCTTCGTGAGCGGTGCCGGTGCGAGTAGTGCTGACGGCTGCGGCTGCCCTGCTTCAACGCTATTGACCATACGGTCAACGTAGTGGTCGTTGACTGTATGGTCAATAGGGGGGACTGGTGTTCTGTGGCGTCCTTGGAGGGCGGCATCCGCCGGTGAGCGTGGTCGGCGTGGCGGCGGGCGGCCCGAAGGTGTCCGTGACTGCCGCGAGATCAGAGGTGACCGGGCTTTACGAACGGTTGGTCCGGGTCAGGTACAGGCCCACGCCCGCGCCGATGACGACGATGCCGGTGCCGACGCTGACGACGGCCTGTTTCCCGCCGTCGAAGGCCAAGCTGGCGGCGACATTGGCCGCTATGCCCACGATGAGCAGGAACCAGAGCAGAGCCTTCATGAGGGGTCCTTCCGAGAAATCGTGCAGTACATTCGCGGTTGCCGCGGAGATCAACAATCTCATCCGCCGCGGTGGTGGAACGATGGGGTGCTCCACCCGATCGACGGTGCAGCGCACTGCACCAGGGACCGGGGAGCGCCCCCCGTAGGGCAGGTCGCGGGCCCAACGTGCCGATGCTGCGCGGTCATTGGGCCACGGTGGGGGAGTGGCGTGCCGGGCCCAATGAGGCGTACCCGGATACGTCTGTGCCACACGGGCCGGCGCGTTCTCGGGCGGACGGTAAGGCGGACGGTGGTGAGGGGGCCGGGTTGCCGTCATGATCGTCGTGGGGGTGAGATGGGCGTATGAGACACGTTGAGAACCGGGGCGGCAACCGGTACGGGGCACGTACCGCACGGCGTCGTACTGCGCGGCGCCGTACCGCGCTGAGTGCCCTGACGACAGTGCTGACGGCAACGCTCACTCCTGCCGCCGCCCACGCCGCCCCCTTACCTTCCGCGACCGGCCCCCTGACGTCCCCGGCGTCCCCGACGCCTTCGACCCCTCCCGCCTCTTCGGCGTCGCCCACCCCCTCGGTGGCGTGGCAGCCGTGCGCCCAGGGATCGGCCGTGCAGTGCGGCACCATGCGCGTACCGCTGGACTGGAAGAAGCCCGCGGGGAAGAAGATCGGCATCAAGGTCGCCCGGGTCCCGGCACGCGACCAGGCGCACCGGGTGGGCGCGCTGATGTTCAACCCCGGTGGGCCGGGCGGGCAGGGGGCGACCGTGCTCTCGTACGGATACGCGGACCAGTTGTTCCGGGGACCGCTGCGCGAACGCTTCGACATCGTCAGCCTCGACCCGCGCGGTACGGGCGGCAGCCAGGGCCTGGACTGCGGCGCGGTACTCGACCCCGGCCAGGTGGTCTTCCCCAAGAACCCGCGGGAGTACGAGGAGATGAAGCGGTCCGGGAAGGCGCGCGGTGAGCGGTGCCTGGCCCGGCACGGGGACCTGGTGCGGCACGTGGACACCGTCTCGGCCGCCCGCGACATGGACGCGTTCCGGGCCGCGCTGGGTGAGCAGCGCTGGAACTACCTCGGCATGTCCTACGGGTCCTACCTGGGGGCCACGTACGCGCAGTTGTTCCCGCGCCGGGTCCGGGCCATGGTGCTGGACGGCCCGGTCGACCACGCCTCGGGGCCCGCCCGCTTCATGCGCGAGGAAGCCGCCGCCATGGAGGGCGAGTTCAACCGCTTCGCCGCGTGGTGCGAGAAGGACACCGCCTGCGCCCTGCACGGGGAGAACGTGGGCGCGGTGTACGACCGGGTCGTGGCACGTGCCGATCGTGCCCCCATCCCGGTGCCCGGCCACCAGGGCGTCACCGTCAACGGCGACTGGATCCGTATGGCGCTGCCGGTGCAACTCCTGAGGGTCCGCCTGGTGGAGGAGAGCGTGGGCGCGAACGCCTGGGTCGAGCTGGCCCAGCGGCTGGCCGCCGCGGACCGGAGTGCTGACGTCTCCGGCCTCGTCAAGGGGGGAAGTTACCTCGGCAGCCAGGACAGCCCGTACGCCGTCATCTCCTGCCTGGACTTTCCGCCGCAGTTCACCGGTTATGCGGATGCGGCGGCCCGCCTGCGCCAGGCCCGCAAGGTCGCCCCGCGCACCGGTGCGGCCGTCGAGGGCTGGGTCATGTCGGCCTCCTGCGCCAACTGGCCCGTCAAGCCGGTCAATCCCTGGCAGCCGACCACCGTACGCGGTGCGCCGCCCGTCCTGATCGCCGCCAACACCCACGACCCGGCCACGCCGCTGCCCGGCGCCCGCCGTCTCCACCAGCAGATCGCCGGCAGCCGGCTGCTGGTCACCGAGGTCAACGGCCATGTCTCCTACTACAACTCCGGCTGCGCGCGGGAGCGGGAGACCGGGTACCTGATCACGGGCCGGATGCCCGCGTCACTGGTCTGCCACGGCTGACGGAAGACCTTCCGTCTCCAGGCGGAAGCCGGTGCTGGTGCCGATTCCGGTACCGGCACCGGTACCGGCACCGTCGCGCCGTACCCGTCCCGCCGTCGGTGCCGGGAAGTGGCTGCCGAGCAGCAGGGTGTCGGTGTCCGCGAGCCGGTTCAGCAGACGGGTGCGGGTGCGTACGGCGGCGGCCGGGTCGACGTCGGCGCAACTGCACAGGCCGGGCCGGGCGAGCTGGACCGGATGGTGGACGCAGTCCCCGGTGATCAGTGCGGACTGTCCGTCGCTGTGCAGCGCGACGGCGACCTGACCGGGTGTGTGGCCGGGGCGGGGAGCAGGGTGAGTCCCGGCAGGATCTCCGTACCGCCTTCGGCCACGTCGACCAGGTCCAGCAGGCCGTGGTCGCGTACCGGGTCGACCGAGTCGCGCAGCATCTGGCGGCGGCTCTCCTCCATGTCGGCCCCGGCCCAGTAGTCGGCTTCCCTGCGGGCCGTCAGGTAGCGGGCGTGGGGGAAGGTCGGCCGCCAGCAACCGTCCGGGCCCAGGCGGGTGTTCCATCCCACGTGGTCGGCGTGGAGGTGGGTGAGGATCACGCGGTCGACGGTTCCGGGCGCGAAGCCGGCCGCGGTCAGCCGCTTGAGGTAGTCGGTGTCGAGGTTGTTCCAGGCCGGGTTGGCCCGGGTCTTCCCGTTGCCGATGCCGGTGTCGACCAGGACGCGCAGCCCGTCGATCTCCAGGGCGAAGCTGTGCACGGCCAGGCGCAGCCCGTCCTCGGCGTCGGCGAAGGACGGCTTGAGCCAGCCGGAGCGGGCGACCACCTCGGGTGTCGCTCCCGGCAGCAGCCAGCGGCCGGTGGCCGGGGGAGGGCGATCTCGTCGATGCGGTGGACGGTGATACGGCCGATCTGCCAACGGGACGACACGGGAACACTCCTCGGGGGTGGGTGCGGGAGGGAGCGGTGGGGTGGATGCGTGGGGGGCGGCGGGACGGACACGTGAGGGAGCGGCCGGGCGCCCGGAACGCGGCTCCTGGCCAGGTTCCCCACCACACCAGACACCGAACGAAAAAGCAAATACTTTGCGTTTAGTCGTGGTAGCGTCGCTAAAGATAAGAATGAGCTTTAGCGAGGAGTGAGGGAGAACCTCTCATGAGCACCACCGACCTGACGCCCGAGGACATGGCGAAGCTCGCCCACCGTGTGGGGCTCCCGCTGTGCGCATCGCGCCTTCCGGAGGTCGCCGCCACCGTGAACGCGATCCACGGCGTCATCGGCGCTCTGCACGACATCCACTTCGGCGAAACGGCCCCTGCCCCGACGTTCGTCGCCGGCTAGATCCCACCAGGAACCCGCGAGGAGACCGCCATGACGCACCCGTACGAACTCACCCTGAGCCAGGCCGCCGAAGCCGTCGCCGACCGTACGCTCTCTCCCGTCGAACTCACCGCCTCGGTCCTGGAGCGGATCGAAACCGTCGATCCGGTGGTCTCCGCCTACGTGACGGTCACCGGTGAGAAGGCGACGGCCGACGCAGTCGAGGCCGAGGAGGAGATCGCCGCGGGCCGTCATCGCGGCCCCCTGCACGGCATCCCGATGGCGCTCAAGGACCTCATCGACGCGGCCGGCGTTCCCACCACCGCCAGTTCACTGCTCCGCGCCGATCACGTGGCCCGGCAGGACGCCGCCGTCACCGCCCGGCTGCGGGCCGCCGGCGCCGTACTCGTCGGCAAGACGCACACCCATGAATTCGCCTACGGCACCACTACTCCGCAGACCCGCAACCCCTGGGACACCGGCCGGACCCCCGGCGGCTCCAGCGGCGGATCGGCCGCCGCGGTGGCCTCGGGCGCCGCGACGTTCGCCCTGGGGACCGACACCGGTGGTTCCATACGGATCCCTGCCGCGCTGACGGGCGTGGTCGGCCTCAAGCCGACGTACGGCCTGGTGCCCCGGCACGGGGTCGTCTCCCTGTCGTGGTCGCTGGACCACGTGGGTCCGATCACCCGCACCGTGCCCGACGCCGCCCTGGTCCTCAACGCCCTCGCCGGACGCGATCCGCGTGACGACGCCGGCCTGGACCGGCCGCGCGAGGACTACGGGCGCCGGCTCGGCCGCGAACTGAGGGGACTGCGCATCGGGGTGCCCGTCAACTACTACTTCGACCGGGTACGGCCCGAGGTCGAGAGCGCGGTCCGTGCCGCCGTCGACGCCCTCGTCGCGCTGGGCGCCGTCCCCGTACCGGTCGAGATCCCCATGACACAGTACGTGCGCGCCGCGCAGTGGGGGCTGATGGTGCCGGAGGCCACCGCTTACCACCAGCACACCCTCCGCACCGCTCCCGGCCTCTACTCCGACGACGTACGTCTCCTCCTGGAAGCGGGCGAATTCCTCCCCGCGACCGACTACATCAAGGCTCAGCGCACCCGTACGCTGATGCGCCGGTCCTGGCTGGAACTGTTCGAGCACGTCGATGTCATCGCCGGCCCCACCGTCACCTCCACCGCCGCGCCCGCCGGTCTGCCGGCCCTGCGCTGGCCCGACGGCAGCCGGGAAGAGGTCTCCGACAGCTACGTACGTCTCTCGGCGCCGGCCAACCTGACCGGGCTGCCCTCGCTGTCGGTGCCGGTGGGGCGGGACAGCGCGGGACTGCCCATCGGCATGCAGCTCATCGGCGCGCCGTTCAGCGAGGCACTGCTCATCCAGACCGGCGGTGCGTATGAGAGCGCTCACCGGCGGACAGCGGAACTCGCGCCCGTCGAGAGGAGTCGCGGTTCTGTGGCCGGAGCTGCCGGGCCGGGTGTCCGCCGCTGCGGGCAGCCTTCGGGTGCTGCGTCCTCTCAGGCCGTCGGTGCCGACCGCGCGAGCAGGGTGTCGACCAGGGAACGCGCGTAGTCGGCCGTCAGCGGGCCGGGGCGGAACAGGATGCGGTACACCATGGGCGCCACCACCTGGTCCATCGCGGCCTCCAGACCGGGTGCCTGCTCGCCGCGCTCCGTGGCCCGCTCCAGGATCACGCCGAGCTGCTCGGCGGCGTACGCGGAGCAGCGGCCGGCGTTGCGTCCTTCGGGGTCGCCGCTGAGGGCGTCCCGGATGTACGCGCGTCCTGGCGGGGAGGACATCTCGTCCAGGAACTGCTCGGCCCAGGCGTCGAGATCGTCCCGTAGCGAGCCGCGGTCCTCCGGGGCCGTGTCCGGACGCAGCCGCTGGACCGCGACATCGGCCAGCAGCTCCTGGAGGTCGCCCCAGCGGCGGTAGATGGTGGACGGTGTCACGCCGGCGCGTGCGGCGACCACGGGGACCGTCAGCCCCTCGCGGCCACGTTCCTCGACGAGTGCGCGAACGGCCTCGTGCACGGACTGCTGGACCCGGGCGCTGCGGCCCCCTGGACGCGTTGCCGCCGGTTTCGCACTCATACAGCCAGCTTAACGCTAAGAATGAGCGTCTAGTGTGGGCCGGCGTCAGGGACCGAAGCTCCAGACGTTGCCGGCCGGGCGCCCGCCGCGTCGCAGCACGGTGCCGAGCAGATCCGTGAGGTCCTCATCCACCTCGGCGAGGAGTTCCGCACCGAAGACGCACAGGGAAGCCTCCTGCCAGTTGCCGAACGTGCCCATACGGAGGTCCTCGGTCACCTGGACCACGTTCTCGTCGACGAGGTAGGCATAGCTCGACCAGGCGGGCTGTCCCGGGCCGCCGACGCGGGCCGGGTCGATCCGGGAGCCGCTGACGTACCACTTGAGGCGGTAGAGACGGTCGCCGGTACGGGCCGCGGCCCGCAGTCCGCGTGCGATGACCGCCTCCACCTCGGCCAGCAGCGGATCATCCGGTCGGTCGACGGCTGCCAGGTGCCAGGTGGCCGAGGCCGCGGGCTCGGCGATTCCCCGGTGGGCCGTCTCATACGTCACCTCGAAGCGTGACTCGAACCGCTTCCAGATCGCGTCGTGTTCGGAGCCGGACAGAAGCTGTCGTGCCGGACGGTCCGCGGCCGGCTCGCCGGGCGGCGCCCAGCGGTACGTACGGACCCGGGCGATCTCCTTGAACCCCGCCGCCACGTAGGCGGATGTCCAGGCGAGGGCGCCTCGGCGAGGAGGTGACGCGGCGCGCCTGCCGCGGGTGCGACCCGCGGCAGGCGCCAAGAGGCCCAGGCGGCCGTGGCGTGCAGCAGTTCCGGGCGCGGGCCGGTCATCCCGCCGATCGCCGCGAAGCCGGTGCCGCCCAGCCGCTCGGCCCACAGCGCGTCCAGGACCCGTCCTTCGTGCTCCAGCGCGAGGACGGTCATCTCCGATCCGGTGATCCGGCCCGTTCCGTCGGCCTCCATCTCCGCGAGCGGTCTGCGCTGCTCCGGTGCGTTCGCGGCCATGCGGCGTACGCACCCTTGTCTCGGCTCGCCGTCGGGCCACCCCTGTATGCGGGTGCCCGGGGGCAAGGCCCCGGGTGACCAGGCATCGGCGGTATCGGCGATGCCGGCCACCAGGAGCGCGCGCTCGGGCCCCGGGGTGAACCCCGTCTCGCGCAACGAGGCCGCGAGCTGCGGTGTGTCGTGGGAATGGACCTTCCACTCGACCGGTTCGCGGCGCGCGGCGAAGACTTCCTGCTGCCGGCCGATCAGTCCCGGCAGGTCGTCCCACAGGGCGGCGGTGGCCGTGGTGGCCGTGGTGGCAGCGGCGTGGTCGACGGAACCATGGGTGCCGTAGTGGGTACGCAGCAGGGGGCCGTCCCGCTCGACCACCGCACCCCAGGGCCGGTGCCGCGGCACCACGCCCCGCACCTGGTTCTCGTACGCGGTCAGCAGTGCTTCAGCCGTCTCGGTCAGGCCATCCACCTCCTGGGTCGGTCCTGCGCCCACCCTATGCCGGTCACTTCGCGCTGCTCCGCTCGGTACCCCTGCGTTCCTCAGCACTCCTCATCATTCCTCACTGCTCCTCATCATTCCCTAAACTTCCCTGTTGTGGCTCCCGATAGGGAAGGTTAGGGTATGTTTCATGAACGACCGCCTCTACTCCGTGGATGAAGTCGCCGAGCGCCTGGGCCTTCATGTGCGCACCGTCCGCAACTACGTACGTGACGGGCGCCTGCGCGCGGTGCGCATCGGCAAGCAGTACCGGATCACGCACGAGGACCTGGAAGCGTTCACCGGCCGCCCGGTGCCCTCCTCTTTGCGGGAGACGGTCGCGCGGAACCGGCACTCCGAGGTGTCGAGCATCGTGGAGATCGACGCGGTCGATCCCGTCACGGTCGACCGCGTGACCACCCTCCTGATGACCGCAGCCGCTCACGGGCGCCCGGGGGAGCAGCGACTGCGGATCGAGACGGTCCACGACAAGGAAAGAGCCCGGATGAAGATCATCGTTCTGGGCGGCCTGGCCGACACGGCCCGGCTGCTCGACTCCATAGAGGGGGTACTCACCTTATGAGCGCCGGCACGATCCGCACGATCTACAAGTCCGAGGCCGGCGCACGCGAGATCCGGCGCCGCTACCAGGAGGTGCTGGACGCCTGGCCGGTGCCCGCCGAGCAGGTACGGGTGCCGACCCGCGAGGGCGAGACCTTCGTCCTGGTCTCCGGCCCCCGGGACGCGCCGCCCGTAGTGCTGCTGCACGGGTCGGGGGCCAACGCGGCGGCGTGGCAGGGGGACATCACCACCTGGGCGCGGCATTTGCGTACCCATGCCGTCGACATCATCGGCGAGCCGGGCCTGAGCGCACCGTCCCGCCCGCCCCTGGACTCCGAGGCCCACGCGCTGTGGCTGGACGAGGTGCTGGACGGCCTCGGGATCGCGCGTGCCCCGTTGGTCGGGATGTCGCTGGGCGGCTGGGTGGCGACGGACTACGCGATCCGCCGGCCGGACCGGGTGACCCGCCTGGCCCTGCTGTGCCCCGGTGGGCTGGGCCGTCAGAAGACGGGCTGGCTGGCCAAGGCCGTACTGCTGCGTCTGACCGGACGGCAGGGGACACACCGCTCGGCGAGCCTGGTCACGGGCCTGGACGCCGAGCAGTTCCGGCCCGTCCTGGATTCCGTGGTGCTGACCTTCACCCGGTTCAAGCCGCGTACGGAGCGGCTGCCCGTGTTCCCCGACAGCGCCCTGCGCGGCCTGGGCATGCCCGTACAGGTCACGGTCGGGGCCCGCGATGTCATGTTCGACTCCCATGAAACCGTCCGGCGTGTACGCCGGTGCGTTCCCCACGCGACCGTCCATCTCCTGCCGGAGACCGGGCATGCGATCCTCGGCCAGGGCGATTCCGTCCTTGCCTTCCTTCGCGACGGGGCCGAGGCCGCGGTGCGCCCTTGACGGACGGACGTTCGTCGTCACCGGAAGCCCTGGTGTCACCGGTGGTGTCTGGCTACGGTGGGAAGCGACTGTTCCGCAGTGATCGCGGGCCGGTCTGCGGCTGTTCCGCGGCCGGTTCACGGCCGGTTCGTGTCCGTGGGCGGCGCTGTGGCGGGCGGCGGCAGGGAGAGGAGACGGCGATGGCCGAAGGAGACGACCGGCAGTCGGGTGACGGGCAGGTCGGCGGCCCCTACTCCAGCCCGGGCGACCCGGGGAACCCGATGCCCGAGCCCGACGACACCGAGGAGGAATGAGGACCGGGGCACGGGGGGTGAGGAACAGGGATCCGAGGCACACGGTGACGCTGACCGCCCGGGCCCTGCGCGAGCGCTGCGCACGCGAGATGGACAACGCCCGCGGATTCGCCGGCTGCACCTGGCTGCACCGCGCGTTCCTGGCGGTGCCGCGCGAACACTTCGTACCGGACCGGGTGTGGTGGCCCGCCCGGGGCGAGGACGGCCTCTACAACCTCTACGACCGTACGCAAAAACCCCGGGCCTGGCTCAAGGCCGTCTACATGCCGGGCGTTCCGCTGATCACCCAGATCGACGACGGGGCCGTGCCCCCTACAGGTCCGGCCACCGGCGCCTTCACCTCCAGCATCTCCTCGCCCGGCGTGGTGATCGAACTCGTACGTCACCTGGCGCCCGAACCCGGCGAGAGGATCCTCGAAGTCGGCACCGGCACCGGCTACACGACCGCCCTGCTGACCCACCGGGCCGGTGACCACGGCAACGTGGTCACCATCGAGATCGACGCCGGCCTCGCCCGCCGCGCCCGCCACCGCCTCCACGCCCTCGGCATGAGCCCACGCGTCGTCACCGGTGACGGCGAACAGGGCCATCCGGCCTGCGCCCCGTACGACCGCATACTGGCGACCGCCTCCGTACGCAGCATCCCGCCGGCCTGGCTGCGGCAGTTGCGCCCCGGCGGCATCCTGCTCGCCCCGCTGGACAGCCCCTTCGGCCACGACCTGCTCGTCCGTCTGGAGGCCGACGGGCACGGCTGCGCACGGGGACACTTCGTCGCGGCCGTGGAGTTCATGCGCGCCCGTGGCCAGCGCGCACAGCGGCCGTACGCCGAACTGGGCTGGCCGGCGGAGGCCGACCCCGGACCGTGGGAGCGGATGTGCGTGGTCGCGGGCCCGTCGGGGCAGCGGATCCGCTCGCGGTGAGCGCCCTCCAGGGCGGCCGACCCGAGCGCGGCGGAAGACGGCATGTGCTGGTCATCGGTGGGGGAGTGGCCGGTACGAGCCTGCTGGTGCAGCTCATGGCGATGCGGCCCGCCGACGCCGTCGCCTCGGTGCGCATCGTGGACCCCCACCCGACGGTGGGCCGGGGGCTGGCGTTCGGTGACGACGATCCGCTGCTGATGTGCAACAGCGCGACGAGCATCAATTCCGTCCGGGCCGACCGGCCGGAGGACTTCCTCGCCTACGCGCGCGAAAGAGGGCGGAGTGCCCGGCCGCAGGGAGTTCTGCCGCGCGGCGAGATGGCGCGGTACTGCCACAGCCGCTTCCTCGACGCGTGCGAGCAGGCCGCTTCCTGGGGCATCGGGGTCGACCAGGTACGGGCCACTGCCGCCGCCGTCCGCCCGGAGGACGATACGTACCAGGAGCGCCGGGAACAGCACGAACACCGGGAACAGCACGAACACCGGGAACACCCGGAACACCCCGGGCACTTGGGATACCGCTTGCTCCTGAGCGACGGGCAGGAGGTGACGGCGAGCGATGTGGTGGTGTGCGTGGGCGTGCACCGTCCGCGGACACCCGACGGCTTCGCCCGGTACGTACGCCACCCGCGCTACGTGGCCGCGCCCTACCCGTCCGCCGCCCTGCGCGAACGCCTGGAGGGGCCTGCGCGCGTCCTGGTGCTCGGCACGCGTCAGTCGGCCGTCGACGCCGCGCTGCTGCTGTGCCGCGACGGCCACCAGGTCACCATGACCTCGCCTTCGGGCCGCCTCCCGGCCGTACGGGAATCCCTCGCCCCGCCCCCGGCCGCACTCCCGCCGCTGGAGCGGCTGGCCCACGCGGACCCCGAGGACCCGCACCTGGCCGACCGGCTCACCCGCTGCGCCGTCGAAGCGATCCGGCACCTCGATGCCCGGCCGCTGCGCCGTCAGACGTCCCGGGCCGCCGATCCGGTCCAGCGGCTGCGGGAGGAGACGGCGCTGGCGGAATCCGGCGCCTGCGCGTGGGCGGGGATCAGCGTCGCGGTGATAGAGGCCGCCATCGACCTCTTCCCCGCCCTGCCGCCGGGGCGCCGCGACGAGCTGCTGTGCCGCTTCTCCTGGTTCATCGACCGGTACGTCACCGCGATGAGCACCGTCAACGCGCGGCGGCTGCTGGCCGCCGTCTCGGCCGGTGCCCTGCGGCTGAGCCCCGTCTACCCCGAGCGCGTCGACGTGGGCGCGGACGGCCGTACGTGGCACGTTCGGTGGCCCTCCCACCATGGCCACCAGACGTTCGACCACGTCGTCAACGCCACCGGCTTCGAATGGCCCCGCCTCGCCTGGGAGGAGGCGGCCGGACTTGTGCACCTGGACCGCACGCCCACAGGGGCCGAAGTCATCGACCGGCTCGACGCCGATCTGCGGCTGCGGCTCCCGCCGACGGGGGCGCCGCAGCGGATCTGGGTGGCCGGTGTCGCCACCCATGTCCGCATTCCGTTCGCCAACCATCTGCGCAACGTCGTACGCCAGACCCGGGCCGTGGCCGGACAGCTCGCCCGCCCGCCCGCCGCCCCGTGACGCGGTGACCGGCCCACTTCCTGCTCACCCTGCTCACAGGCATGCTCACAGGCGGTCTGTCACCTCCCGCACGGCGGCCCGCAGCCGCTTATCGCGCGGCATCTCCTGGGCGAAGTACCACCAGAAGGTGCCGCCGACGCCGAAGCGGTAGCCGAGCGCGGCGGCGTAATAGCGGGCGGCGACCTGCCGGCGCCCCTCGGCCGGGTCGTCCTTGTCGAAGGCCCAGTAGAACTTGGAGGTGTCCTGGTTCCAGTAGCCCAGTTCGCCCAGGCCGGTGCGCTGCCCGGGGAACTCCGCGCCGAGCTGGTTCATCACCTGGTCGAAGGCCAGGCCCATCGGGGCGTCTTCGAGCCAGGTGGACAACAGCACCGTGTCGATGTCCGCGCGGACCCGGGCGGGCAGGTTGGCGCGGGCCCAGTTGAAGACCGACCACTGCGGGTCGGTGGTACCGAGCTGCCAGTAGAGGGTCAGGACCACCTGGGAGCGGGGCCGGGTCGCGCGGACGTAGGCAGCCGCGTCGGCGACCTTGTTGCGCATACGGTCATCGGCCGGCAGCAGCTTGCCGGTGCAGTTGCCGTCGGCGTCGGTCCGGGAGTCGGTCCAGCAGCCGTTGACCTCGTTGCCGACCTCCCACGCCTCGATGCCGGGGAAGGCGTCGACGTAGCGTTTGATCCGGGCGAGGTAGCCCTTGCGGGTGCCGAGCCCGGGGTGGCCGTGGCCGCTTGCGTACGTGGAGTCGACGGGCTGGCCCAGGACTTTCAGCCCGGCGGCGTGGGCGGCCTCGACGGCCTCCCGGTACCGGCGGGGAATGGAGGAATCGTGGTCGACGTCGGGGTCGAAGACGATCCTGACCCAGCCGTGGGGCGCGGTGAGCCGCTTGGCGAGCGGCGCCCACTCCTTGTGGGCGGCGCTGTCCGCGACGGTCAGGCCCGTCCAGGGCTGCTTGGTGTGCGCCTTGGCGTACCGGGGGCCGTACTCCTGGAGCATCTGCCCGTACGCGGAATCCAGCGCGTTCAAAGCGCGCTGACCGTGCTTGCCGCGGTCCGCGTCGGTGGTCGCGTGGTCCGCCCGGGCCAGTTCGCTGCGCGCGGTGCGGTACGCCTTGGTGAAGACCTCCGACTTCACGTGGTCGGGGCGTCGGGCCAGAGCGTCGCGCAGACGCCGGTCGGCGTCGCGGGCGGCCTGGTGGTTGAAGACGACGGTGGCTCCGGTACGAAAGCCCTGCCCGCCGTCGTCGAGGACCACGGTGGAGAATCCCTGGCTGGTGGGCCAGTTGACGGCGAAGGCCGCGGGCCTGCCGGGGAGGTCGAATCTCAGGTGCGAGCCGGATGCGTACAGCGGGTAGCCCTGGAGGACCTGTAGGTTGCGGGCGTCCAGGAGGGCGTCGCTGTCGGAGCCGCCGTTGCCGTGCATCACTGCCCGCGCCCTGCCGGGGGAGAGTTCCCTGCCCCGGCCCTCGGCGTCGTAGAACTTCAGCGTGACCGTGCCATGGGCCACGGTCGGTGAGGTTCTGACTCCCCGGCGGTCGCCAGGGTGCAGCCCGTCAGGAGACCGGGCGTGAGCAGCCCTGCCACCAGCAGGGCGACGCGCTTGGTACGGAGGTCTCGCAGGTGCCGTTCTAGCCTGTGCCGTTCTGGCCTGTGCCGTTCTCGCATGTTCCGAACCTGGCATGCGGACCATGAGGTTTCGATGAAGATCATCGTCGCGGTCCGGCGGGTGGCGGCTCGGTGGGCAGGGTCAGGGTGAAGGTGGCACCGCCGGGTGGCGGGGCGGGGGTGAGGACGAGGCTGCCGCCGTGTGCCTCGGCGATCCAGCGGGTGACCGCGAGCCCCAGGCCGGTGGAGCCGGAACCGCTGTGGAAGCGTTCGAAGACCCGGTCCGCCGCCTCCGGAGCGATGCCGGGGCCCTGATCGGCGACGGTGAGCCGGCCGTCTGCCACGGTGACGTGGACGTGGGCCGGTCTGCCGGGCGCGTGACCGTGCTGGAGGGCGTTGCCGACCAAGTTGCCCACGGCACGGCGCAGCAGGTCCGGATCGGCCGACACCACACAGGGATCGAGCCGGCTCGTCACGCGGTGGCCGGGCCCGGTCAGGCCCCCGGTCAGCTCTCCGGTCAGCTCCTCCAGGGCGGTTTCGACGAGTTGGTCCAGGCGCAGCGGCCGGCGGTCCAGGGGCATGACCCCCGACGCGAGGCGGGCGCGGGTCAAAAGGCCCTCGACGATGCCGCCCATCCCGGCGGCGAGCCGGATGGTGCGCGGCAGCAGTTCGGCCCGCTGGGAGGGGTCCGCCAGCGCGGTCTCGGCCAGGGTACGCAAGGTGCTCAGGGGCGTACGCAGGTCGTGCGCGGCATCCGCGAGCAGCGCCTCCTGCTGTTCCAGCGCGGTGACGGCCGGGCGCATGACCCGGCCCGACAGGGCGTGGCCCGCCCAGGCCAGGAGGCCCAGCAGGGCCAGACCGCCGCCTGTCACCGCGAGCAGGACCCGCCGGTGGGCGGCGTGCACGGCGCCCTCGTCACCCACGGCCAGTACGGCGCCCCCGTACGCGTCCCCCTTGCCGTTCCAGAACGGCTCGGCGGTCACCCGCAGCCGCGCGCCCTTGGGCCCGGTCACGCTCCTGGCCACCGGACGTCCGCCGCGCACGGCCGCGATCGCGACGGGATCGAGCTGCCTGCGGTCGGCCTGGACGCAGGTCTTCTTGCTGCGGTACGGCTCGAACGGCGGGGCACCACCGGGCAGCACGGTGAACTGCGGGCACTGCCCGTCGATCTCGTCCGGGGTGATGCCGGCGAACGTGACGTGGCCGCCGGTGTAGTCGACCAGCCTGGTCACGGCCGAACTCACCCGGTACAGACCGTCGTCCAGGCTCCGGCGGCGCGCCGCCTCGTCGACGTCCACCACGACGACGGCGAGCACGGCCAGAGCGGGCAGGAACATGGCCGTGAACAGCAGCGTGATGCGCAGGCGCAGCCGGGCGAGCCGCTGGGCGGCGGTGGCGGGCGGGTGTTTCACGCCCCGGGCTCCGTGAGGCGGTAGCCGGCGCCCCGGACCGTCATGATGATCTGTGGCGGGCCGAGCTTGCGGCGCACCTGCGCGATGACCACGTCCAGGACGTTGGACCTGGGCTCGGCCATCTCGTCCCAGCAGTGCTCGATCAGCTCGGTGCGGGTGGTCACCGCCTCGCCCCGGCCGAGCAGCCACTCCAGTACGGCGAACTCCTTGGCGGTCAGGCTCAGCAGCACCCCGCCGCGGTGCACCGTGCGCCGGGCGGTGTCCAGTTCCACGTCCGCGAAGCGCAGTACCGGCACCGGCGGCCTCCCGGCGTCGCCGCGGCGGCACAGCCGGCGTACCCGGGCCACGAGTTCGGGCACCGCGAACGGCTTGACCAGATAGTCGTCCCCTCCGTGCTCGAAGCCGGCCACCCGGTCGGCAACGGTGTCGCGGGCGGTGAGGAACAGCACCGGCAGCGTCCAGCCCGCCGCCCGGCGGCGACCGACGTACCGCAGGGCGTCACCGGCCGGCAGCGTACGGTCGAACACCGCGCAGTCGTAGGCGTTGACGGCCAGCGCCTCGTCCGCCTGCGGTACGTCACCGACGGCGTCGACGGCGAAGCCCGCGCCGCGCAACGCCGCCCGCAACGCGAAGCGCAGTTCCTCGTCGTCCTCCACCAGCAGCAACCGCACGCCGACAGATTACCGCCGCCGGTAAAGCACGCCCCCTCACGGGGAGTTGTGCGGCGGCTCCCAGACCGAGCAGTCATGGGCGAAGAGCACCCGGCGCGGGTCGAACGCGGCGAGCCGGTCCAGCCACGGCCGGTACGGGGGCAGCGGCTCCCGCGCCCCCTCCGACGCGGCGTGGCGCGCCAGGTGATCACCGGCGAACTCGGACGCGAAGTCGTGCGCCTGACCGGCCAGCACCACGGAACCGTCATGGCCGCGGACCACCAGCGACTGGTGCCCGTCGGTGTGCCCTGGAGTGGGAACGATCCAGATCCCGGGCCGGATCTCGGCCTCGCCGGTGAGTTCCTCGTACACCGCGCCGGGGAAGTCCACGAGGGAGTCGATGGTGTGACCGCCCCGGCGCGCGGTGGCCAGCTCTTCGGCCTGTACGAGGATGGTCGTGCCCCTGAACAGCGGGTTTCCTCCGCAATGGTCGAAATGCAGATGGCAGTTCACGACCAGGGAGATGTCCGCGAGGGCCACCCCGGCGGCGGCGAGGGCGCCGGGCAGCGGCCGGCGCCGGGGCCGGTAGTGCGCGTCGGTTTCGGGGGACCCCTCACCGATCCCGGTGTCGAAGAGGATCAGACCCTGCTCATGCCGTACGAGGTAGGCCAGTACGGGTTCGACGCGCGGCTGCTGATTCCCGGTCTCCGACGCGGGCCGGATGAAGTACCCCAGATCGATACGGTGCACCGCGGTGTTCTTCCCCATCCGGCCATCCTGCCAGGCCGCCGCGCGGTGTCCAGTGTCTTTCGAGGCGGACGCCCGTACGGCGTTCGCCCGCGGCCTCGAAATCAATTGACAGCCGCAACAGGAGTAAGGCTAGCCTTGCCTAACTTATGTATCTCTCGGAACACACATCTTCGGATGGAGGCCGATGACCGTCCGCATCGATTCCGCCACCCCTGCGACCGGAACGGGGCGGCTCGTCATCGTCCTCGCCGGTCTCTCGGCGGTGTCACCCTTCGCCATCGACATGTACGCGCCCGGCTTCCCCCAGATCGTCACCTCGCTGGGAACCACCAAAACGGCCGTCCAGCTCTCCCTGACCGCCTGCCTCGTCGGGCTCGCCGTCGGCCAGGTCGTACTCGGCCCGGTGAGCGACGCGATGGGGCGACGACGCTTGCTCCTGGCCGGGTCCGGCATGTTCACCGTGCTGTCCCTGGTCTGCGCGCTCGCCCCGTCCATCGCCGTGTTCGAGGTCGCCCGGCTGCTGCAGGGAATCGCCGGCAGCGCGGGGATCGTCATCGGACGGGCCGTCATCAGCGACCTGTTCACCGGCACCCACGCGGCCCGCCGGCTCTCCACGCTGAGCGTGGTCGCCTCGACCGCGCCGGTGCTGGCGCCGGTCCTGGGAAGCCTCGTTCTCGGCATCGGCTCCTGGCGCCTGGTCTTCGTGGCGCTGGCCGTGACCGGGCTGCTGCTGTTGACCGCGGTCCGGGCGTGGGTGCCCGAATCGCTGCCCGTCCAGCGGCGCCGGACCGGCGGCCTGCGGTCCGTACTCGCCGCCATGGGCGGACTGCTGCGGCGTCCCGAACTGGTCGGCCATCTCCTCGTCCTGGGCTGCGGACTGGGCGCCCTGTTCGCCTACATCAGCGGCTCGCCCTTCGTCTTCCAGGGCGTCTACGGCTTGTCGCCCACCGGCTACAGCCTCGTCTTCGCCACGAACGCCGTCGGTACGGTGGTGGCCGGGGTGCTCTTCGGGCGGCTGGCCGGGCGGGTACGTCTGAACTCCCTGCTCGTCGTCGGCGTGGTCATCACCGTGGCCTCCCTGCTCACGCTGGTGACCCTGCTCGCCCTGGGCATCAGCACGTTCCCGGTCACCTGGGCCTGCCTGTTCGGCCTGACGTCCGGGTTCGGAGTGCTGCTGCCCGCGTCGACCGCCATCATCCTCGCGGTCGGCAGCGACGCCCCCGGGGCCGCGTCCGGCATGCTCGGCGGCGCCCAGTTCGTCATCGGCGCGGTGGCCGCGCCGCTGCCCGGCGCCCTGGGTAACACCACCGCCATGTCGACGGCCGTGGTGGTACTGGGCTTCCTGCTCCTGTCCACGGCGGCGCTGCTCACGCTCGCCCGGCCGTGGCAGGGCCATGGGGAATCGGCCGGCACTTAGAGGCGGCTGCCGGTGACGGCCCGTCCGACTCCTCCGGCCCGTCCGATTCCTGCGGCACGGCCGGCCCGGCCGTGCCGCAGGAATCGACGTACTGAGCCACTCCGTTGCCGAACGACCAGTCGACCGACTCGTTCTCGGTCAGGACCACGCATACGTTTCGCGGTGCGGTGTCCGCGTACTCCTGGGCGAGTTCGGCGATCCGCCGGTACAGCGCCTGCTTCTGCCCGGGCGTCCGCCCGGAGCGCATCGTGATCGCCACGTACACCATGCCGTCGTCACGGTGCACGCCGAGGTAGTCGTCGTAGTGCAGCGTGCTGCCGACGCCGTCGTGGCCGACCACGACCTGGAACCGGTCGTCGGGCGGAAAGCCGATCGTCTGGACCAGGGCGTCATGTACGGCGCGACTGAGCGCGTCCAGCCGATTCCTGTCGGCCCCCAGGGCGTCGATGCGAACGAACGGCATATCGGCGGATCTCCTTGTGGTGCGGCCGAAGTGATGGCTCGTGACCGGCGGACGGCTGTCTGTCGGACGGCTGTCTGTCGGGTGGCCCTTCCGGTCCTCCCCGTGATCTTCACCCTGACCGTACATACCAGTAGGTACAATCGCAAGACGCGCTGCCGTCGAGCCGGTTGGCGTCCCGGATGCAGCCGTACGGCGGTACGCGCCGGCGGCGCCAGCTCCGGGAAGAGTGCGGCGATGTCGACGGGGCGAGGCGGGGTGGTGCGGGTCATGGGGTGAGGCCAACGGCCGGGACCGACAAGGCCGGGACCGGCAGAGCCAGGACTGACAAGGCTTCGCCCGCCCGGTGGTCCGGCGGTGCTGAGCACTCGTCAGTAATGCGTAGCCCTGCCTACCTAATGGTGCTAGGTTTTCACCTAGAGGCCCTAGGTTCTGGTTCCTGGGGAACTTGTTGGAGGTGTGCATGGTGCGCGCAGGGCTCACCGCGGTCAGGCTCACGGAGGCGGCTGCGGTGATGGCAGACGAGAAGGGGCTGGACAAGGTCACCTTGTCCGCGCTCGCGCGGCGCTTCGGCGTCAAGGACGCCAGCTTGTATTCGCACGTCAAGAACCTGCGGGACCTGCGGGTCCGGATCGCCGTGCTGGCTTCCGAGGAGATGACCGACCGCATCGGTACGGCGGTGGCCGGACGGTCCGGCAAGGACGCGCTCGTCGCGTTCGCGGACGCCTACCGGCAGTACGCCCTGGACCACCCCGGCCGCTACGCGGCGACCCAGATGCGGTTCGATCCCGAGGAGATCACCGACACCACCGGATTCCGCCGCAGCGTCGAGCTGACGTACGGCATGCTGCGCGCCTACGACCTCACCGAGCCGGACCTGACCGACGCGGGCCGCCTGCTGCGCAGCACCTTCCACGGCTACATCCACCTGGAGCTCAGCGGTGGCTTCGGCCACTCCCGCGACGTCCGGGAATCCTGGTCGCGCTCGCTGGACGCGCTCCATCTGTGCTTGAAGAACTGGCCCTCCCGAGACGATGGGAACAAGAAATGAACACGCCCCACACGCCCGACACGACGGGCATGACCACGACGGGCACCCTCAAGGTGCCCGGCGCCACCCTCTACTACGAGAAGCGCGGCAGCGGCCCGGTACTGCTGCTGATCCCCGGTGGCGCCGGTGACGCCGGGCTGTACAAGGCCATGGCCGCCGACCTGGCCACCCGGTACACCGTGGTCTCCTACGACCAGCGCGGCCTGTCCCGCAGCAAGCTGGACGGCCCCCTCGCCGACCAGCGGGTGGAGGTGTGGAGCGACGACGCGTACCGGTTGCTCGAACACCTGGCGCCGGACGAGGCCGCGTACGTGCTCGGATGCAGCTCGGGCGCCATCGTCGCGCTCAACCTGCTGGCCCGGCACCCCGAGCGGCTGCACCGGGTGATCGCGCACGAGCCGCCGCTCCTGGAACTCCTGGAGGAGCCCGCACCGCACCGGGCGCTGTTCGCCGAGGTGCGCGAGATATTCCGCAAGGAAGGACCCGCCCCCGCGATGGCGCGGTTCAGCGAGGGGCTGGGGGACCGGCCGGCGGAGCGGGCGACCGAACTGCCGCCCGAGATCCAGGAAATGGCTCCCCGGATGCACGCCAACCTGCCGGTCTTCCTGGAACACATCCTGTGTCCGTTCTCGTCGTCCGTGCCGGACCTCGCAGCCCTGCGGCCTGTTGCCGGCAAACTGGTCCCGGCGGCGGGACTCGCCTCGCGCGAACAGGTGCCGCTGTACGGGCCGGCCGCCCGGCTGGCCGAACTGCTCGATCGGCCGCTCGTGGAGTTCCCGGGCGGTCATCTGGGAGCCACCGAGCAGCCGGCCGAGTTCGCCGGGAAACTGGTCGCGGTGCTCGGCTGAACCGGCTGCGGTTCTCCACGCCGGTGCCCGAGCGGTGCGACGGCCCCGAAGGCAGGGCCGTTCGGCGATTCCGCACTCGCCGGTCTCCTCACCGGGCACGGGCCGATCGACGAGTACCAGACCTTCGCCCACCCTCGCCGGGCACGCCGGGAACGCCGGGAAGGCCAGGAACGCAGCGAAGTGACGGGCCGTCAGGAAGGGGGCCGACGGTGCGAGTACGGTGCAGCCGCCGGGCCGCGCGCGTGTGCGCCGTAGTACGGGAGCGGGCCGGGGCAGCGATGTCACAGGGGAATGCGAGGATGGCCCGTATGGACATCCTGCGCAGGAACAACGTCACCGTCGCCGGCAACCCGCGGGGGCCGGTGGTGGTGCTGGCCCACGGGTTCGGCTGCGACCAGAACATGTGGCGTCTGACGGTTCCTGCGCTGACCGACACCTACCGGGTGGTGCTGTTCGACTACGTGGGCTCCGGCCGTTCCGACCTGTCGGCGTTCCGGGAGGACCGCTATGCCTCCCTGAGCGGCTACGCCCAGGACGTGGTGGAGGTGGCCGAAGCCCTCGACCTGCGCGAAGCGGCGTTCGTCGGGCATTCGGTGAGCGCCATGGCCGGCGTACTGGCCGCCCGGCAGGCCCCGGAGCGCATCGGCTCCCTGATCATGGTCGCCCCGTCCCCCGCTACATCGACGACGCCGGCTACCGCGGCGGGTTCAGCGCCGAGGACATCGACGAACTGCTGGAGTCCCTGGAATCGAACTACCTCGGCTGGTCGGCCGCCATGGCACCGGTGATCATGGGTAATCCGGAGCGGCCCGAACTCGCTGAGGAACTGACGAACAGTTTCTGTGCCACCGACCCCGACATGGCCCGGGTCTTCGCCCGTACCACGTTCCTGTCCGACTCCCGCGAGGACCTGAAGACGGTCGGCGTGCCGACGCTGGTGCTGGAGTGCACGCAGGACGTCATCGCCCCGCGCGAGGTCGGCGCGTTCGTCCACGCGCAGATACCCGGCTCGGAGCTGGTCACCTTGGACGCCACCGGGCACTGCCCGCACCTGTCCGCACCCCGGGCCACCAACGAGGCGATCACCGGCTTCCTGGCGGCCCTGCGGTGACGTACGGCACGGGAGAGGACCCCGGCCCGTACGACCGGGACGACCCCTGCGGCGCGCAGGGTCCGTACGGGGCAGGAGGCGAGCGCGACGCGGACGCCGGGTTCACCGTCCTGCTGGAGGACAGCGCCCAAGAGCTCTACGACTCCGCCCCGTGCGGATACCTGTCCACGCTGATGGACGGCACCGTCGTCAAGGCCAACGCACACTCCTGGACTGGCTCGGCCTGACCTCGGACGCGGTGGTGGGGCGGATGTGCTTCACCGACCTGCTCCCCGTGGGCGGCAAGCTCTACCACGAGACGCACTACGCGCCGCTGCTGCGTATGCAGGGACAGGTCAACGGCATCGCGCTGGAGGTCAGGCACGCCGACGGCACCCGCATGCCGGTCCTGGTCTCCTCGACCGTCAAGTACGGCAGCGAGGGCGAGCCGCTGCTGATCCGTACCACCGTCTTCGACGCCCGCGAACGCCGCGCCTACGAGCAGGAACTGCTGCGCCGCAAACAGGAGGCGGAAGCGGCCCGCAAACGGGCCGAGGCCGATCGTCTCCGGCTGCAGGAGGCGCTCGCCGTCCTCCAGCAGAGCCTGCTGCCCGCCGAACTGCCCGCCGTTCCCGGGCTGGAAGCGGCCTCGTACTACCACACCGCCTCACCCGACCGGCTCGGCGGCGACTTCTACGACCTGTTCGCCCTGGACGGCAAACGGTGGGCGTTCTTCCTCGGGGACGTGAGCGGCAAGGGGCCCCGGGCCGCCGCCCTGACCTCACTGACCCGCTACACCCTGCACGCCGCCGCGCTGCACGACCCCGACCCGGTCGCCGCCCTGTCCACCCTGAACGCGGTGCTGCACGAGCGGTACACGGGCGGTGACCCGCGCTACTGCACCGCGATCTTCGGAACCCTCGAACCCGCCCCCGACCCCGGCCGCACCGCCACTCCCGACCCCACCGCTATTACCGACACCACAGCCACTACCGACACCACAGCCACCTCCGACAGCGCACGCGCGCACGGACACCAAGGCGGTCACGGACACGGCCATGGACACGACCGCGGACACGGCCGGGTCACCGTACGGCTCGCCTCCGGCGGCCACCCCCGGCGCTGATCCTGCGTGCCGACGGCGGCTGCGACTACCTGCCCACCCCGGGCGGACTGCTCGTCGGCATCCTCCCCGACCCGTACTTCGCCACCGCCACCACCACCCTCGCCCCCGGCGACACCCTCCTGCTCTACACCGACGGCCTCACCGAAGCCCGTACCGGTCCCGACCGTGCCCTGTACGGGGACGAGGCCCTGCAAGCGTTCGTCGCCCACCACGCCGGCGCCCCACCGCACACGGTGATCGAAGCGCTCACCGGGCTGCTGGAGAGCTTCGGGGACGGCCTGGACGACGACACCGCCCTGCTCGCCTTCGGAGTTCCCGCCCCCGCCCACCCGCCGCCCGCCCCCGCGCCCTCCGGTCACCTCTCTCACCCGTTCCCCTGACCCCTCCCATCCCGCACCGACATCCCGGACATGACCTCACTGAAAATCACCACCCGAGACACCGCGACCGGCCCCGTACTGGAGATCGTCGGCGACCTCGACCACGCCCGGGCCGATGAACTGCGCGACCTGGTGACCGGCCTCGACCTCAAGCCGGGCCAGCGCCTGGTCCTGGACCTGGCGGGAATGGAGTTCTGCGACTCCAGCGGCATCACCGCGCTGCTGGCCGCCCGCAACCACGCCACGGCCGCCCGGGCCGGCCTCGCCCTGGCCGCCGTACCCGCCAACACCCTGCGCGTCCTGCGCATCGTCGGTCTGGACCAGGTCTTCACCCTCCACCCCGACAGCGGCACCGCCACCACCCCCTGACCGGGCCCCGGCCGACAGGAAGCTCAGCAGGGCACCGGCGCATCGCTCGCCAGTTAAGCGGTGTCTAAAGCGCATGGCGGCGACACGGGTGACGGCGACAGTCTGGGGGGTGCGAACGGGGGTCACGGGGGAAGCGCCGTGGAGTGCCGGAGCGCCGCCACGACGCGTACGGCGGGACCGACCGAGCCGGCAAGGCCCGGGGCCCGGTTCGTGAACGCACACGGGCCCGCCGGGCCCGTGTCCTCAAGGCCGGACAGCGGCTGACAAGGGTGCGTGGAGCGACAAGGGCTTCTGGCACCGGGCCGGTTCCCGGGTGGGCACCGGCCCCTGCGGAGGCGCTCACCGTACGCGGGGGCGGCCTTCGCGGAGCGGCGCTGTCCGGCAGGCACTGCGACACGCGGGCCTCGCGTGTTGTCGTCCTGACAGGGGGTTTCCCACCATGCGCGTCAAGCGCTCCATCATCGGCACCATCTGTGCTCTCGCCTGCCTGCTGGTGGCGGTCTTCGCCACCGGAGCGGCCCAGGCGAGCACTCCGGCGGCCCAGGGCGCGGGCGGCCGGATCGTGACCGTACCGTCGGCGCCCCAAGGTGCTCAGCCGGCCTCGGCCCCGGCCGCGACCTCCCCGTCCATCTCACCGGCCGTCCGCACCCAGCACGTGCCGGCGGGCGGTTCCTTCAGTTGCGGTGACGGGAACTTCTGCACCGCCGTCTGGGATCCCACGACGTCCGACTGGAAGATCTTCTTCCTCTACACCTGCCGGAAGTACGCGCTGTCCTACTGGAGCGGCCAGGGCGCCTACTACAACCAGCAGACGGGCAACGTCACCTCCTACCTCTACGACCGGAACAGCAACGTCCTGGTGACCAGCAGGCCCGACGGCGGAATCCTGCACAACCAGGACTGGTCACCCGTCTGGTACATCCGTAACTGCTGAGCACCTTTCCCATCGCATCCGGCCGTCCTCGGTCAGAAATGACCGAGGACGGCATGCCGTACGGCCCCGGCCGCCGCGCCCTTGGCTGCCCTGCCCTTGACCGCCGCGCCCTCGCGCAATTGGCCGGCTCTGCTGACGGCCAGCGCCGCCAGGGCTTCCGGGGCGCCGGACTGGTCCCGGATGCCCGGGAAGGCGTTGATGTCCACGATGAGCGGAACGCCGTCGCCCGTGTCGATGATGTCGACACCGTAGACGTCCAGTTGGAAGGTCTCGCCGACCCGGCGCACCAAAGAAGGCCAGCCGGGCGGCAGGCTGTCGAGGGGGAGCGGCACGGTGGGGCCCCGGCCTTCGGGGGAGAGCTCGGAGCGGCGCAAGGCGGCGAAGAGCCGGTCGCCGATCGCCCACAGTTTGCGGTCCCAGCCGCTGTTCGGTGCAAAATCCTGCACCACGACCGGTTCCTGCGGGTACGCGTCGGCCAGCTCCCGCAATTGTGTGGCATGACGGACAAGGGCCACCAGGTCGTTTTTGCGGCTGTGGCGGCTTTTGACCACCACCGGGCCAGGAAGCCGCGGGCCGGCGGCCAGTTGAGCGAGCGTGGCGAAGGTCCGGGTGCCCGCGAACGGGAGCCCGGCCCGCCGGGCGCGCTCCGCCATCGCCGTACGGTCCTGGCACAGCGCGGTCGCCGCGGCCGGATTCACCACCGGAACCCCGCGGTGCTCCAGGCTGCGGGCGAGAGCGAGGGCGCGGGGCGTGCGTGACTTCAGCAGATAGACGTCGGCGAGCGGCTCAGGGGCGCTCTCCACCGTTTCCGGGTTCAGCGCTTCCACCTGGTGCCCGGGGGCGAGCAGGGCGGTGGCGGCGGCCAGCAGCGGGTGGCCGGGCTCGGGTGTGATCAGGCCGATCCTCATACGCTGTCCCCTGCCACCGCGCGGACCTGCACGGGCGCCGGAGCCGGAACCGGTTGCGGCTCCGGCGCCGGCGCGGGGTGCGGGCGGAGCGTCAGCGCGGATTCGCCGACCGGATCGTGCCGTTCCGCGGGACGGGCCGCGGAACGGGCCGTGGAGAGCGCGCAGGCACCGGCCCCCTGTCCCGTACGGGCCAGTTCGAGCACGGCCCGCGCCACCCGCGCCGCCGCGTCCGGGACCTGACGGAAGCTGGGGAAGTCGTTCACGTCGACGACCACGGGGCCGTCGGGCCCCAGCAGTACGTCCACGCCGTACAGGTCGAGGCCGTAGACCGCCCCGACCTCGGTGACGATCGCGGCCACCTCGGCCGACAGCGGCACCCGGCGTTCGGGCACCGGGCGCTCCGGGTGGAGCGGTGAGCGGCGCTCGGTGGCGTACAGCTCGCCGCCCACGCAGTACACCTTGACGTCGGTGCCCGAGTTGGGCACGTACGGCTGGGCGATGAGCATGCCCTCGGCCGCCAGTTCCGGGGCCATCGCGGCGAGCCGGTCCGGCGAGGACACCAGGTGTACGGCCCGCCCCGAACTGCCGTCGGCGGGCTTGACCACCAGCGGGTACTCCGACGCCGGTATCTCCGCCAGCAGCTCGGGCCGCGCCGCCGCGTAGGTCGGCGGCAGGGGGAGCCCGCGGCTGCGGCCGATCGCCGCGGCCAGCGCCTTGTCCCGTACACCTCGAATCGACCGGGCGTCGTTGACCGTCCTCACCCCGGCCGAGGCCGCCGCTTCGAGCAGGGTGAGCCCCGGGCCGCCGGAGACCGTTTTGAGGACCCACGCGTCATGGGCGCCCGCCTGCACCATCTCCGACATGCGCAGCAGAGAACCGCCCGGCCGCAGCACGTCCACGTGGTGTCCCCAGGAGGTGAGCTGCTGGATCACCTCGATCGGCATGCCGTCGTGACGGTAGTGCTCCTCCACCAGGAAGCAGAGTTTCATTGATCTTCCCTGTAATCCCGCCGATCCGGTCCGGCGAGTTGCGACGTCACAGGATGTCATGAACTCTTGGGCGGCCATCGCCCGGCACCGGGCTGTCCCTTTCTCACACCCCGGCGGGCGCCCCGGTGAGGAGAACCCGTACTCCTCTACTCGTCGTCCCAGGCCATCGAGCTCATCCGCCAGCCGGCAGGCGTCCGCAGGAACTGGGTGGTCTTGTGACCGGTGCCCTCGAACCACTCGCCGTCCCGGTACCCGGACTTGC
Organism: Streptomyces sp. MST-110588; assembly: GCF_022695595.1. Taxonomy (NCBI): domain Bacteria; kingdom Bacillati; phylum Actinomycetota; class Actinomycetes; order Kitasatosporales; family Streptomycetaceae; genus Streptomyces; species Streptomyces sp. MST-110588. Next base: position 106,949 of record NZ_CP074380.1, on the reverse strand, counting down.
GGTACTCGCTGAACCGGTGCGCGATCGACCCGAAGATCTCGGTCCGCTCGGCGACCTCCCATTCGGAGAACTCCGTCAGCGTCCCGTCGGTGAGCATTTTCTGCCGGGGTTCGATGAACCCGTCGAGGTCGTAGATCACCGGCTCGCCCCCGACGTTGCTGATGATCGTGCCCTGCGGAATGAACACCTCACGGACGGCGTCCACGTCCGGCCGGCTGCCGTCGGTGTTGGTGAACGCGCCGAGGAAGGTGCGCATCAGCTCGTCGAGCTCGGCCTTGTCGCCGCCGGCCGGCACGTTCCACTCCTCGGCGAGGACCGACCAGACCTCGCTGTCCTGCCGCACACCCCGGTACGGATAGCGCTGCCGCAGCACCCCGTCGCGGGTCATGCCGAGCCGGCGCGCGGCCTCGATGCTGCGGACGTTCCCCGACGCCACCCACCATTCGACCCGGGCCATCCCGCGTTCTTCGAAAGCCCAGTCGATCAGGGCCCGGCACGCCCGGGTCACCAGCCCGCGGCCGGCCCCGTCCGCCTCCAGCCAGCAGCCGATCTCGCACACCCCGGAAGCGGCGTCGAACTTCGTGAACATGACGCCGCCGACCAGCTTTCCGTCCAGCCAGATCCCGTAGATCCGCCCGGCGTCCTCGGCCTGGTTCGCGGCGTACCGCTTGAGGACGGCCGTGGCGGAGGCGAGGTCGGGGCTGAGCGTCGCCCAGGGTATCCACGGGTCCACGTGGGGCCGGGCACGTTCGATGTGGGCGAAGAACTCCTCCGCGCGCCAGGGCTCCAGGGGGCGGAGCTGCGCATGGTCGCCGAGCGGGAGTGTGAACACGGACACCTTCCAGGGTCAGGTACGGCAGGTACGTCACGAGCGCGGGCCGTAACAAGCGTGAGTGCGTAACGAGCATAGGTACGTAACGAGCGTTCGGTATGTAAGGTAGCAGCATGCCTCCCGCACTTGGAGATCGTGAAGCCCGCCGCGAGGACGTGTCCCAGGCGGTGTGGCGCGTACTCGCCGACAAGGGGTTCGGCGGACTGACGCTGCGTGCCGTCGCCACCGCCATGGGCGTCTCGACCGGCATGCTCATGCACTACTTCCCGACCAAACGGGCCCTGGTCGCGCACGCCCTGGACCTGCTGGAGAAACGCACCGCGGAACGCCCCCGGCGGGCACGCCCCATCGAAGGGCTCGCCGCGCTCAGGGCCGTACTGCTGGACGTCCTGCCGCTGACCCCGGACGACGTCGCCCGTAACCGCATCTGGGTCAGCTCCTGGGATCTGGCCCTGGCCGACGACGCTCTCGGTACGGACCAGGCCGACCGCTATGCGCGGATGCGTACGGCGATCCGGCCGCACCTCGAAGCCGCCCGTGATCTCGGCGAGCTGCCCGCGACCGCCGACCCGGAGCAACTGGCCGCCACCGCCGTCGCGTTCACCCACGGGCTCGTCGTCCAGGCGCTCTTCGACCCCGGCCGGTTCCCCGAGGACGTACAGGTCGCCATGCTCGACGGCTTCCTCGCCTCGATCGCACTGCCGTCCCGGCCCGACGCCGTCATCGGCGGGTGACGCCGGCGCCGCCGGTGGCTGGGGCCGGGCTCTACGACAGACTCGTCGGAGCCGCCTTCGCCTTGGCGACCGCCGCCGCCAACTGCTGCTGCACCGTCTGGGGCAGCGCGGTCCCCTGAACGCAGTTCACCAGGCCCTGAGCCAGGCGGTACAGCTTGGTGTTGGTGTTCTGTGAAGCGGTCACCAGTGTCTCCCAGGCGGCGTCGGGGCTCAGGCTGAAGGTGGCCATCAAGATGCCGCGCGCCAGGTCGATGGTCGGCCGGGTCTGCATGGCGCGGCGCAACTGGGCGACTTCCGCGGACAGCGCCTGACAGGTGTCCTGCTGCGAGCCCTTGCCGTGGAGGGCGGCGGAACCCGTCACGTCATGGCCGGTCGGCTTCGGCGGGACGAACAGCGCCCGGGCTCCGGCCAGGTCCAGCAGCCGCTCGACGGCGCGGCTGCTGGAGCGGATGGCCACGGTCTTGTCCTGGTCGAGAGCCCGCAGACGCAGACGCAGCAGCAGATTGAGACCGGCGCAGTCGCAAAAACCCACCGCGTCCAGGTGGAGGTCGAGTCCGCGGGGCGAGCGGCCGAGGATCTCGTGCAGCTCGGGTTCCATCCGGCGGGCCACGTCCAGGTCGAGTTCTCCCCGCAGCGCCACGCTCACCCGGTCGCCGTCCGCCAGGATCTCGACCGCCGGCAGGGGAGAGGCGGGCGAGGCCGCGGCCGGTGTCCTGCCGTTCCTGTGGTGTCCGGCGTCTTCCCCGGTGAGGGATGTCGCCCGACGCGTGTGCTCCGGCATGGCCTTCCTCTCCCGTCACGGATCGCCTGCCTCGGCCCGCAGGCTGCCTACCACTCCCTATACGCTAGCAAATACATGAAACGCCGTACGTGTTTTCTGGTGCGTGAATACTTGGTCGGTAGAGTTGGAGCATGAACGGAGTGTCCGAACCGAATAACGGAGTGCCCGAGCCGCATACCGGATGGACGTTTCTGACCAACCATGCTCGGGTGCTGGCAGCCATCGCCGACAACCACCACGCCCGTATCCGCGACATCGCCGCGCACTGCCGGTTGACCGAGCGTGCCGTCCAGAAGATCATTTCCGATCTGGAGCGCGACGGTTATCTCTCCCACACCCGGGAGGGGCGCACCAACACCTACCAGATCGATCCCAGCAAGATCCTGCGTCACCCGGCCGAAGCCGGCCTGACCGTGGCATCGCTGCTCTCCCTGCTCGTCCAGGACGAAGCGGACCGCACCACGCTCCCCGGTGACCGCCGCCCTCACCGCACGGCCTGAGGGCGGCGCCCCGGCGCCGTCGTACCCGGGCAACTCGCCGCTCTGCCCCGGCACTTCGCAGGCGCGTCTCGGCCGCCCGGGGCACGCCGCGGCCGGGTCAGGAGCCGCGGCCGGGTCGGAGCCCTCGCCGGGGCCGTCGTAGTAGCCGGGGCGGGCTCGAAGACCGTGCGCGCACGCGGTCACGACCGCGCCGTGCCGATTCCCTCGCGCACACCGGCACCGGCACCCGCCACGTCAACACCGACACCCGCCACATCATCACCGGCACCATCACCGGCACCCGGTGTCGGTGATGGTGCTAACGGCCCAGCACGGCGGCCTTGCCGGCCCGCCGGGCGAAGACCTGCTCGCGGCGGTCGGCCATCTGCCGCAGTGCGTCTTTCCGGTCCCGCTTGGCGAGCCGGTCGAGATAGACGTGTCCCAAGAGGTGATCGGTCTCGTGCTGAAGACACCGGGCGAAGTACCCCGTGCCTTCGATGACGAGCGGGTTGCCGTCCTTGTCGAAACCGCGCACCACGGCACGATCGGTCCGGGGGACGGCCATGACGGCACCCGGCACCGACAGACAGCCTTCCCCTTCGTCGATGAGCCGGCGGCCGGCCGGGTCGAGTGCGTCGAGCACCGGATTGACGATGTGCCCGACGTGGCGGATGCCGTCGTCGTCCGGGCAGTCGTACACGAAGAGCCGCAGGTCGATGCCGACCTGATTGGCGGCCAGCCCGGCGCCGTCGGCGACATGCATGGTGACGAACATGTCGTCGATGAGAGCGGACAGTGCCGGGGTGCCGAACTCGGTCACCTCCCGGCACGGGCGGTGCAGGACCTCCTCGCCCACCTCCGTGATCCGGCGGACCGAGCCACGTTCGGCCTCCGGGGGCAACAGCGGGTAGGAGTCGACGGGTTGGCCCTGCACCCGGACCCGGCGGTCGGCAAGGTCGGGGCGATCGTGACGTGCGGACACCGCGGACATCATCCTTTCTCGGATATGAGGGCATACCGGACGAGGGGCACAACTCGTCGACCGGGTGCGGTCGATCCGTAAGCCGCTTGCCAAGCGCTTTGCAAAGTAGCAGACTTTGCAAAGTGACTGAAGAAGATGCCGGCGTGGCACCCGTACCCGCGAAAGCCGGCGTTCCCCGGCACACCGGTGACCGTCTCCCCGAGCACCAGGTGCGCAGGGCCTTGCTGGACCTTCTCGCGGAGACCGGCACACTCACGGCCACCGAGGCCGCCGGGCGGCTCGGCCACAGCTCCGGCCTGTGCTCGTTCCACCTGCGGCAGCTCGCGCGGTACGGACACATCGAAGAGGCCCCGCACGCCGGCGGCCGGGCGCGGCCGTGGCGCCTGCGGCAGACGGCGCCGCCTCCGGCCGCCGACCCCCCCGCCGGGTCCTCCGGTCAGACGTCCGCCGAGCCCGGTGCCGGGGAGTTCGGGCAACTGGCCCGCGGGCTGGAGGACGAGAGCTACCGGCAGTGGCTCGACCGGCGGGACCGGGCCCCAGAGGCGTGGCGTCAGGACGAAGCCTTCAGCGCGGTGGCCTACCTGACGCCCGAGGAGATGAGCGCGGTCGCCGAGGCGGTACGCCGGACGCTCGCCCCCTACCGGGCCCGCGAACGGCAGCCGTCCGTACGGCCTTCCGCGGCCCGGCCGGTGGCCCTCATCGCGCGGCTCTTCCCCCTCCTGCCCGACGCGGGCGGCGCGAAGGACTGAGAAGGGACCGGGCAGGAACCGAGAAAGGGGCCGGGAAGGGCCGGAAAAAGAGCTGGACCGGGTGCTGTGTCCGTTTCCACCCACAAGGCCGCCTCTCGCCGTACCCGGTGATTGCCGCCCGTGACAGACTGCTCACCGTGGACGGTGAAGCCGACGGCACCACGGACGCGGAAACCTCCCTCCCCTGCGGTCGCGGTCGGCGCCGTGCCGCCGCCGCGGTCCGGGAACCGCTGACCGTGGGAGTGGAGGAGGAGTACCTGCTGGTCGATCCGATGACCCGGGAAGTGAGCCCGCGGGGACAGAAGGTGGTGACACAGGCGTCCTCCCTCGGGCTGGGGGAGCGGGTCGGTACGGAACTGACCTGCTACCAGGTCGAGGGGCGGACCGAACCGCACACCGGCATGGGGGGCCTCGGTGAGCAGATCCGCTCCATGCGTGCCGTCATCGCAGGCGCCGCCGGCCGCCAGGGTCTGCGTGTCGTCTCCAGCGGATCGCCCGTCCTGGGACAGTCGCTGCCGCCCCCCATCTCGCAGGGGGCCCGGTACGCCCGGAGCGTCGCGACGTTCCGGGCCCTGGACGACGAGCAGACCGCCTGCGCCTGCCACATCCACATCGGCATCCCGGACCTGGCCCGGGCCCTGAAGGTCAGCAACCACCTGCGCCCCTGGATCCCGGTCCTGATCGCCCTGTCGGCCAACTCGCCCTACTGGTCCGGGAGGGACACCGGCTACGCGAGCTGGCGCACCATGACCGCGGCGCGCTGGCCGATCGCCGGCCCTCCGCCGTACTTCGAATCTCCCGCGCACTTCGAGGACCTCGTCGGCTGCGTCATGGAGACCGGCGCCGTCATGGACCGCGGCGGCCTGTACTGGGACATCAGGCCCTCCAGCCATGTGCCGACCCTGGAGGTCCGGGCGGCCGACGCGGCCACCACCACCGACGAGACGCTCCTGCTGGCCGCGGTCGTCAAAGCCATGGCCGCGACCGCACTGGAGGCGATCGACGCGGGGGAACCGGCGCCGCGTCCGCAGCCGGAGACGCTGCGCGCGGCCTGCTGGCGTGCCGCCCGCGACGGTTTGAGCGGGAAGGGGGTCGATGTACTCACCAGCCGCCTGGTCCCCGCGGAGGTGCGGGTCGAACAGCTCGTGAGGTGGATTCAGCCGGCGCTGGGGCACCACGGCGATCTGGGGCTGGTACGCGCCGGGTGGTCGCGGCTGCGCGCCAAAGGCGGCGGCGCCGAACGCCAGCGTGCCGCCTGCCGGCGCCGCGCCGGCCTCCCTGACGTCGTCGACCATCTGATCGACTCCCTGACCATCTGATCGCCTTCCTCGTCCACGCGTGTGGTGAGCACGTGAAGCTGCCTTCAGGCGGTGCGCAACGCATCGAGCAGGCGCTCCAGCGCGGCCTGGGTGTGCGTCAGGTCGTCCGGGGACGAGGAGGAGGCCAGCCACAGGGCCGCCTCGTTCATGGCTCCCGACAGCAGGTGTGCCAATGGAGCCACCGGTTGTGGAGCGATCACCCCTGATGCGACCAGGACGGTCAGAACGTCGCTGAGGTGGCGGGCCGAGTGGGTCTCGTCCATCGACCGCCACTCACTCCACCCCAGCACCGCCGGGCCGTCTACCAGCATGATCCGCTGAACGTCCGGTGCCGTGGTCGCGGCGAGGAACTCCCGGCAGCCTGCCGTCAGTTGCAGCCACGGGTCGCCATGGGCGTCCGCGGCTGCCGCCACCCGCTCGCCCACCTCGCGCTGCACCGATTCCAGGACCGCGCGGAACACGGCGGCCTTGGAGTCGAAGTGGTGGTAGAGCGCCCCCTTGGTGACCCCGGCCGCACCGACGATCTGGGACAGGCCGACCGCGCCGTAGCCGTGCTCGGCGAACAGACGCCGTCCCTCCAGCAGCAACGCCTGCCTGGTCTTCTCGCGTTGCTGTGCCCTGATGCCCTGCCGCACCGTCTCGCCTCGCCCACCTATTGGCATACCGCTGGTATGTGAACTAGCCTCTTCGCATACCGATGGTACGCGAAAGGTGATTCCCATGGAACTGACCGGCTTCTATCCCGTGATCGGCACCGCGCGGCTGGAGGAGTCCCGCGACTTCTACACCCGGCTGCTGGGCTTCGAGACCACCTTCGTGGCGGATTGGTACGTCAGTCTGCGCCGGCCGGGAAATCCCTCGTACGAACTCGCACTGATCGACCACACCCATCCCACGCTGCCCGAACGGCATCGCGTCCCCGCCCAGGGGCTGCTGCTGAACTTCGAGGTCCAGGACGTGGACGCCGAATGGCGCCGACTGGTCGTCCATGAGGGACTGACGCCTCAACTGGAGCTGCGCAGCGAGGAGTTCGGGCAGCGGCACTTCATCGTCACCGATCCGAACGGGATCCTCATCGACGTCATCACGCCCATCGAGCCGACGGCCGAGTACGCCGACCAGTACGTCAGCTCCTGAGGGCGGCCGGCGCCGATGAGTCCGCAACCACCGCTCGTTCACCTCTTGGACGCGGACCGGCCGCGTCACCGGTCCGTAAGTCTTCATGCGCACCTCACACACTCGGCACGCTTCTTCCCGACCCCGACCCCGACCCCGACCCCGACCCCGGCCCCGGTCCCCTCGAACCAAGGAGTCTCTTCGTGGTCATGTCCCGCAGCGCCCGGATGGCGACGCGCACGCTCGCCACGGCACTCGCGGCACTCGCCGTCGTGACCGTGCCCCTCCCGGCCGCGTCCGCCGCCCCCGCGGTACCGCCCGCCACCGCAGAACCAACCGCCGTACGACCCGCCGCCGCAGAACCAACCGCCGTACGACCCACCGCCGTGCAACCCGCCACCGTACGGCCCGCGACCGCGCTGCCCGCCGTCACGCCGCGCGCCGAGACCGCGGCCCTGCACGACGACGAGGCCGGCGGCCACGCGGACGCCGACGACCCGGCGATCTGGCGCAACTCCGCCGACCCGGGCCGCAGCCTGGTGATCGCCACCGCCAAACGGGGCGGCCTGCGGGTCTACGACCTCGACGCCCGCGAGGTGCAGTCGCTGCCCGCGCCCGCCGCGCCGGGCCCCGGCCACGCTCCCGGCCGCTTGAACAACGTCGACCTCGTCCACGGACTGCGGCTCTCCCCGGGCCGCGCCGACCTCGCGGTGAGCAGCGACCGGGGCAACGACCGGCTGCGTATCCACCGCATCGACCGCGACCGGGCCGGCGGCCCGCTCACCGACATCACGGACCCGGCCGCCCCGCCCGTCTTCTCCGCCTCCCAGGAGGAGATCGACCGGCAGCACACCGCATACGGGCTGGCCACCTGGACCGACAAGGCCACCGGCCGCGCGTACGCCCTGGTCAGCCGCCGCGAGCGGACCAGTCTCGCCCTCCTGGAACTCACCCCCGCCCCGGCGGTACGGTCGGCTACCGCAAGGTCCGTACCCTCGACCTCCCCGCCGCCTTCCGCCTCCCCGACGGCAGGTCCTGGTCGCCCTGCGCCAAGCCGGGCGAACTCCCGCAGGTCGAGGGCATGGTGGTCGACCCGGCCAACGGCACGCTGTACGCCGGGCAGGAGGACGTGGGCATCTGGCGGCTGCGTGCCGACCTGACCGGCACGCCGAAGCTGATCGACAAGGTCCGTGGGTACGGTGTCCCGGCGACCTACGACGACGCCACCGACCGGTGCGTGGCGGGCGCCGATCCGGGCTACGGCGGCAAGCGCCTGGCGGCCGACGTCGAGGGCCTCACCCTGGTCACCGAGCCCGACGGCGACGGCTATCTCCTGGCGTCCAGCCAGGGGGACGACACCTTCGCCGCGTACGACCGCGAGATCTTGGAGGACAACGAGTACGAGGGCGGCTTCCGCGTCACCGCGGCCTCCCCGGTCCTGGACGGCTCGCAGGAGTGCGACGGGGCCGCCGCGCTGGCGGCCCCGATGGGCGCCAAGTACCCGAAGGGGCTGCTCGTCGTGCAGGACGGGCACGACACGCCAAAGGAGGGCCGACGCCCCTCGACCGACTTCAAGTTCGTCGACCTGGAGGCCGTACGGAAAGCCGTGAAGGACTGATCACGCCGGGGCGCGCCTGGGATGGCCACGGTCATCCGGTGGCCGCCCCCGGCCACCTGTCACCCGGTTACCCGGTGGCTGCCGTGAGGGCCGCTGCCAGGAGCGCGGCGGGGTCGTCCGCCGTACCGCCGTGCAGCGCTTCGACGCGGTGCACCAGCCGCGGCGCGGCGAGGGGCACCGGGACGACGCCGGGTGTGCCGTCGACCACCGCCCGGGGAAGGAGCGCGAGCCCCTGCCCCGCGGCGACCAGGGCGAGGAGCCCCCGTACGTCGGACCCCTCGTAGCGCAAGGACGGGCGATAGCCGTCACTGCCGCTCGCGGCCCGCAACTGGCCGAGCGGGACGGCGGCCTCGGGAGCGTCGAGCCACCGGGCGTCGGCGAGGTCGGTCAGGCACAGACCGGTCCGGCCGGCCAGGGGGTGGCCGACGGGCAGCGCGACGGCGGGCGGCTGCCCGGTGACGGCCAGCGCCGTGAGGGGGCCGGTGTCGGGGAGGTGGAGCGGGTCGTTGGGCGCGGCGATGCCGTCGACGAGGCCGAGGTCCACGGCTCCGGTCGCGACATGCCGGGGGACAGCCGCCCGGCCCAGGACGCGCACCGTCACCTCCCACAGGGGCTGTGACCGGAGCGTGGCCGCGAGCGTCGCGGCGAACTGCGACGTCATGGCCAACGGTGACACGCCTATGACGAGGCGGGTGGCGGGCGCCGCCGTCAGACGGGCGATGTCCGCGCGGGCGGCGTCCAGACGCAGCAGCAGCGGCCCGGCGTGCTCCAGCAGCCGGGCGCCGGCGGTCGTCGGCGCGACCGGGCGCCGACGCAGCAGGGCCGTTCCCAGGTCGCTCTCCAGCGCGGCGATGTGCTGGGACACCGCCGACTGGGTGTACCCCAGCTCCCGCGCCGCATCGGAGAAGGAACCGAGACGGGCGACGGTCACGAACGTACGGAGAAGGTGCGGATCCATGATCCATCAGTATTGCTGATGGACGGGTCATGAATCATCGTTGGCGCTGAAGTCGGCTGCCGGGCCAGGATGACCACATGACCAAAGCCACGAATTCCGTGCACACTTCGACGGCCCGGCTCGCGCTGGTGGGCGACCGCTCGCCCGGCGTGCGGGCCCATGCCCGCATTCCCGGCCTTCTCGACGCGCTGGCCCGGCGCGACCAACTGGTCCTGGACGCCTACTGGATACCGACCCAGGACGCGGAATCCACCGACGCCCTCGCCGGATTCGATGCCATTTGGCTGATGCCCGGCAGCCCGTACCGCAGTGAGGCCGGGGCGCTCGCGGCGGTCCGTACGGCGCGTGAGCGGGGCATTCCGTTTCTGGGCACCTGTGCCGGGTTCCAGCACGCGCTGCTGGAGTTCGCGCGCGAGGTGTGCGGGCTCGGCGGCATCGGCCACGCCGAGAACCAGCCGGAGGGCGACGAGCTGCTGATCGTCCCGCTGGCGTGCTCCCTGGCCGGGCACGAGGGCGTGGTCAAGGTGGAGCCGGGGTCGCTGGCGGAGCGCGTTGTGGGGGCCGAGCGGACCGTCGAGCGGTACCACTGTTCGTACGGCCCCAATTCGGCCCATCTGGATGTGCTGCGTGCGCACGGTATGCGCTTCGGTGGCGTCGACGAGGCGGGCGAGGTGCGCATGGCCGAACTGCCGGACCACCCGTTCTTCCTCGCCACCTTGTTCCAGCCCGAGCTGGCGGGTGACGGGACTCTTCCCCACCCGGTCATCCGGGCCCTGGCCGCCGCGGCGGTCGCCCACGCCGCGCAGGGCTTGAATGCGCTGCCCGCCTGAGCCGAAGACCGCGCATGAACAGAAGCCCGCTCGCGGGACGGAAACATACCGACGAGCGGGCTTTTTGCGGCCCGCGTGCCCGTTGCTTGCTGCGCATTCAACTCCTGGCTTAACTACAGAATTTGAAGCTTGATCCCGCTCCGGCGGGGGAGCTAGGTTCCTGCCCGTCGGGGGTCAATTCTCGACCGAGTGCGTTCGATTATGACCAGATCGGAGCGGGAAAATTAGCACGCTGAGAATGAAGATGCGCGCCGGCGCGATAGCGGCTGTGGCGTTCGGAGTCGCGGCGGCCGGATCGGCCGCCTACGCCGGTCAGTCCTCCCCGCCGCCCGGCGAGAACCAGCCCGGGATCGTCGGCGGCGTCGAGTCCAAGGAGAACTACCCCTTCATCGTCTCCCTCCAGTGGGAGAACAAGGGCGACCCCAACAGCCACCTGTGCGGCGGCACCCTCATCGCCCCCGACTGGATCGTCACCGCGGCACACTGCGTGACCGACCCGGGCAAGGACGGGAAGCCGTACGAACTCATGGACCCGGCCAAGGTCCATGCGCGGATCGGATCCAACGACCGCACCCAGGGCGGAGTCGTCGCCCAGGCCAAGCAGTTCAAGGTCAACCCGAAGTGGAAGTTCTCCGGCTGGGACAGCAACAAGGGGTACGACCTCGCCCTGGTGCAGCTCACCGAGAAGGTCCCCAACCAGCCGGCTCCCATGGCGACCGCACTGCCCGCCGAAGGCAGCACGTTCAAGACCATGGGCTGGGGCTACACCACCGAGCGTCTCCACGACCCGACGAAGCTCCCCAAGAAGCTCCAGGAGATCAGCCTCAAGGCGCTCAAGCCCACGGCGACCAAGTGCCAGAGTGACACGTTCGGCGCCGTGGACGGAGACATCTGCGCGGACGACAACGACGGCCCCGGCGGCGCCTGCGGCGGCGATTCCGGCACTCCGGCGATCCAGAAGGTGAAGGGCCGCTGGCAGCTCGTCGGTCTCGACAGCCGCAGCCTGGGCGACAAGTGCGGAGTCGGCGGCGAGGTATTCACCGGTGTCGTCGCGTACCGCGACTGGATCAAGAGCCAGATCGGCTGACGCCGGCCCCGGTAGCGCGTCGAGGGGGTACGGGACATCTCATGTCCCGTACCCCCTCGACCCCATTTCGGGCGTCTGCGGCCTGGCCCGCTACGTCAGGGCATGGCCGTAGGAGACCGCCAGAGCCTCCAGGTCCGGCTCCCCGAAGGTCTTGCGCAAAGCGGTGAACGCCTCCGCCTTGTCCTCGCCGAAACGCCGGACACGCGCGGCGTAGGTGTCGCCCGAGAGGAACACCGGCGGGGTGGACTTGCTGTGGAACTTGTCCGCGTACATGACCAACTGCTCCTCCCTGCTGACGGCCACGTAGTCGCCGGCCGGCAGCAAAAGCCCCTGGGAGACGATGTCCTGCCGGGTCAGCCCCACGCCCGTATGACAGGAACAGAAACGGCAGATCTCCTCGGGCATGCCCTCGGCCGCCAGGATCTCGTGACCGAGAACGCCGTGCCGGATGTAGTTCTTACCGTCGAGCCGTCCCTCGCCGTCGATGAGCCGGTACACGCCGATGTCGTGCAGCAGGCAGCCGGCCCGGACCAGATCCCGGTCGATGTCCTCGGCCATGCCGTCCAGGAGCTGTTCGGCGATCTTCCAGACGATCTCGCAGTGCGTGTGGACGAGGTTGAAGGCGGCGGCGGTCGGCGCATGCCGCTCGTGCAGGGCACGTATCGCTTCCGGAGTGGGGATCTGCATTTTTACAGCGTAAGGGAGGTGCGGCCGGATTCCGTAAGAGATCTTCGGCCGGGCCGCTGCGACACGGCGGTCGCTGGGCTCCCCCGGTCCAAGGCGGGGCCACGGACGGCCCTGGACCGCAGGAGCGCAGGACTGGCGGGGACGGGCCGCGTCCGGGGGATCCGCGCCGGTGGTACGGGCCCGGACCACGACCCGTACGGCCCGCGTCAGACGCGTGCGCCGGCCGGGGGAGTGGTCGGACAGATCACGCGGGTGGCGGGAGTGAAGAAGGTGCCCTCCTTGGCGGGCAGGCCACCGGCGAACTTGTAGTAGATGTAGGAGTAGAAGGAGACGTCGGGGTAGCCGCAGGAGGAGTCGGCGGCGATGTCGTAGGTCATCGTGACCTTACGGCTGGCACCGGGGGCGATCGGTACGGAGTACGAGGCGCCCTTGCCGGGCGTGCACGTCACTCCCGGGTCGGCGGTGCATGTGGTCCAGGTGTACTTCAGCCCGCTCGTCGAAGAGGTCTCCCACGTGGGCTGGAACGACTGCCACACGAACCTGACATCGGCGGTGCCGGTGTTGGTGAAGGCCATGGTCAGGGTGACGGCGGAGCCGGGAGTGGCCTGTGCCTTGTCCACGGCGAAGGCGAGTGCCGGGGTCTCGGCCGAGGCCGGGGAGGCGCCGCCCAGGCCGAGGACGGAGACGACCAGGGCGAGGAGGGCGGCAAGGCCGGCCCTGCTGAATCTGCTCGTTGTTCTGCGCATGACCAGGGAGCGTAGGACGTGGTCCCCTCTTCGGGGCGGCTCCGGCAGAACCCGTCCTTCCCGTCGAAAGGGTCTGGCCACCCCCAAAGATCATCGAAGCGGCCGGATCCGTACGAAGCGGCCGGACCCGGCCGCCGCGGGCACGTTGCGCCTCCTTGCGGCACAAGACCGGAAAACGGACCGGTTCTTCGGGCCCGCGCTGTCCTGATCCAGATCTTCCGGCCCCGCGTGAACGCAGCACCGCTGGGGCCCGACGGCCGCCCGGCCACGTCCGGCGTGGTGTCCGGCGCCGGGCGGGGACCGGCAGGAGAACGAGCGCTGAAACGCTGACCGGCCCCGGCGGCACCGCTGTTCGCCACCACGACCATGACCGGAATGCCGCTCTTGCGCCCGGTCGCCGGTAGGAACCGGGGCTCGCGGGGCCTGTGTTCGCCGTGGGTGTTCCCCGCTGCCATGGGCCTTTTGATACCCGAGCCGACCCGTTGGAGGCAGCGCCTCGATCGGCTTGTTCAGCTCTGCCCAGGCGCGACCAGCCCCGCCTCGTACGCGGTGATGACGAGCTGCACCCGGTCCCGGGCGCCCAGTTTGGTGAGCAGCCGGGACACGTGCGACTTGGCGGTGGCCACCGTGATGAAGAGGTCCTCCGCGATCTCGGTGTTCGACCGGCCGCGTCCGACCAGGGTCAGCACTTCCCGCTCCCGCTCGGTGATGCCCCGGACCGGCCGTGGGGAGCGCACGGGAGCGGCTTCAGGGCGCCCGACGAAGTCCGCGATCAGACGGCGCGTCACGCCCGGCGCGATCAGCGCGTCACCGGCGGCGACCACGCGGACCGCCGCGAGGATGTCCTCCAGCGCCATGTCCTTGACCACGAAGCCGCTCGCACCGGCCCGCAGCGCGCCGTAGACGTACTCGTCCTCGTCGAAGGTGGTCAGGACCATGACCCGGGTCGTCGCCGGACCGTTCGTGATCAGGCGGGTGGCCTCGATCCCGTCCATGCCGGGCATCCGGATGTCCATCACCACGACATCGGGGCTGACCTCCGCGACCAGTTGGACCGCCTCGGCGCCGGTGGCGGCCTCACCGACGACCTCCAGGTCGGGGTGGTCGGCCATGAGCACGCGCAGACCGGACCGCACCAGCGGCTGGTCGTCGGCGAGCACGATACGGACGGTCACCGGGCCTCCACCCCCATCGTGACGGGCGCGGGCAGCGGCAGCCGTGCCGCCACCCGGAAACCGCCTTCGGGGCGCGGCCCGGCGCTGAGGTGGCCGTGCAGCAGGCCGACGCGCTCCCGCATGCCGACGAGGCCGAAGCCGTGGGCCGCGCCGTTCCCGGTGGCGCCGCGCCCGTCGTCGACGACCTCCACGGACAGCTCCGCCTCCCTGTAGCCGATGGTCACCCGGCAGTGCCCGGTGCCCGCATGGCGCACCACGTTGGTCAGCGCCTCCTGCACGATGCGGTAGGCGGACAGGTCGATGTCGGCCGGCACAGCACGCTGCTCCCCGCTGCGGCACACCTCGACGCGTACCCCCGCGTCCGCGGTCGTCGCCGCCAGCCGTTCGACGTCCGCCAGCCCCGGCGAGGGCGTGAGCGGTGACCGCTTCGGGCCGGTGGTGCCCCGGTCGGCCTGACGGAGCGAGACCAGCGTGCGCCTGAGGCCCGCCAGCGTCTCCCTGCTGGTGGACTCGATGGCGCGCAGGGCCTCGCCGGCCTGCGCCGGCTGCGTGCGGATGACCCGGCTCCCCACGCCTGCCTGGATGGCGATGATGCCGATGCTGTGCGCGACCGCGTCGTGCAGTTCCCGTGCGATCCGCAGTCGTTCGGCGGTCACGGCCTCGGCCACCTCCTGCGAGCGCAGCGCCACCGCGTGCTCGCGCCGCTCGCGGCCGAGCAGACCGGCCGCGCAGCATACGGCCATCGCCAGGAAGGCGATCAGGCCGGTGACGGTCAGGTCGCTCCCGTGCGTAAAGGCGCCGATCACCAGGAGCTGCACGGTGAAGGACACGGCCACGGCGACGGCCGAAGCCCGCCGCGTGCAGGTGGAGATGACGTAGCCCAGGACGAGATCCACCGCCAGGTACGACAGGAACTGGCCCTGGTAGGAAACCGCCCAGGGCGCGTGGGCGGGGCTCGGCGTGCCCACCACCACGGCGGTGGAGCCGAGGAGCGCCATGGCCAGGGCCGTCAGCGGCATCCGCCGTACCACGCCGACGAGGAGGCTCACGGCCAACAGCGACCCGACACCGTGGACCGTACCCGAGGCCCGTGTCGTGGCCCCCGCCAGCAGACCCGTCATCAGGAGGTAGCAGACACCGCCCGCCCAGGCCACGGCCTTCGGTCCCGTCATCGGCGTTCTCGTCATCGGCGGCGCGCCCCTGGGAGAAGGCCGCCGCGCGCCTCGGGCGCGGGCAGCGAAGTGATCGTCATGGGGGTTCACGCCGTGAGACTAACCGGACCGCTCCCGTGCGGCGTCAGCCCGAGGACGTACGCCCCCGGGCCAACCCGACCGCGCGATTGCCGCCCACGGCCCCATGCCGGACCGAGGCCGTCCCGGCAGTGTGGATGCCGTGATCGAAGTCAGCGAACTCACCAAGCGCTACGGCGACAAGACGGCCGTCGACCGTCTGTCCTTCACCGTCCGGCCGGGCCGGGTCACCGGATTCCTCGGCCCCAACGGAGCCGGCAAGTCCACCACCTTGCGGATGATCCTCGGTCTGGACGCGCCCACCACCGGCGCCGCCACCGTCGGTGGCGTCCCCTTCCACCGCCACCCGCGCGGCTTGCGGCACGTCGGCGCCTGCCTCGACGCCGGCCAGGTCCATGGGGGCCGCAGCGCCGCCGCCCATCTGTCCGCCCTGGCCCGCAGCAACGGCATCCCGCGGCGCCGGGTGGCGGAAGTACTGGGGGAGGTGGGGCTGACCGAGGTGGCGGGCCGCCGCATCGGCGGCTTCTCCCTCGGCATGAAGCAGCGCCTCGGCATCGCCACCGCCTTGCTCGGCAACCCGCCCGTGCTGATGTTCGACGAGCCGATCAACGGCATGGACCCCGAGGGCGTGCTCTGGGTACGCCGCCTGTTCCGGCGCCTGGCAGCCGAGGGACGTACGGTCTTCCTCTCCAGCCACCTGATGTCGGAGATGGAGAACACCGCCGACCAACTGGTCGTCATCGGCCGGGGCCGTCTCATCGCCGCCGAGTCGGTGGAGGACTTCGCGGCCCGCGGCACTCCTCGCAGCGTCGTGGTCGGGACACCGCGGGCCGCCGAGCTGGCAGCCGTGCTGACCGCGGCGGGCGCCTCGGTCGAGTGCACGGGCCCGGCCGGCGCCGGGAAGCTGGCCGTGACCGGGCTCCCGGCGGACCGGATCGGAGCGCTCGCCTTGGAGCACCGTATCCGGCTGGAGGAGCTGACCACCCGTACCGCTTCGCTGGAGAGAGCCTTCATGGAACTCACCGCCGACAGCGTCGAATATCAGACAGGACAGCCCCGATGACCACACGCGCCTCCGTCCGTCCGACGGTCCTTCCTGTCCCGCCGACCTCTTCGGCCACGCGCGTCGCCGAGCCGCCCGTCCGCTTCCGCGACCTGCTCGCCGCCGAGTGGATCAAGACGCGGTCGCTGCGGTCCACTCCGTGGACGATCATCCTCACCGCCCTGTCCGTCATCGGGTCCGCCGCCGTGGCCACGCTCGCGGACAACGCCGCGGGCTTCGGCCCCGCCGAATTCCGGCCCTACGACGCCTATCCGCCGACCGGCTACTACACGCTGATGCTCATCGCCTGCGTCATCGGCGCCCTGACGGTCGTGAGCGAGTACAGCAGCGGCCTGATCCGTACCACCACCGTGGCCGTCCCCGCCCGCGGTTCGGTCGTGCTGGCCAAGGCGGCCGTCACTGCCGCGCTGTGGACCGCGGCCGGCGCGGTCATCTCCACCGGTTGCTTCCTGATCTCCCAGGCCATCTTGAACGGGCGGCACGCCGGTGTCCCGATCACCCACCCCGGGGCGCTCCGGGCGCTGGTGGTCTCCGCGCTGCTGGCCCCGGTCTGCGCACTGATCGGCCTGGGCCTCGGCGTCCTGCTCCGGCACGGCGCCGCGACCGTGCTCACCGGCGCCTTCGCCCTGCTGATCCTGCCGCCCATGTTCTCCGAGCGCGACCGCTGGTCGGCGGACATCAACCACGCGATGGTGCCGGCCGCCTGGAAGCGTCTGGTCCAGACCTGGGAACCGGATCCCGGATCCCTGGCTCACAGCGCCACGGTCCCCGGCTCCTGGATCGTGTACGCACTCTGGCCGCTGACCGCGATCGCCCTCGCCGTCCTCGTCGTGCGGCGCCGCGACGTGTGAGTGTGCCTCCGGGACGCACCCGTCGCGCCCCGGATGCCGAAGAACTCCGCCGTACGGCCGGCCTCCTCGACCGTCGCCGCCAAGCCCGCCGGGACGGTGCCCTCCCGGCCGTCAGGTGAAGTCGGTGGCGGGCTCGGTGGCGTAACGGCTCATCGTCCGGACATGTTCCTGGGGGGTCGGCGGCCGGCCGTCGGCCATCAGGTCCCGCAGGTCCCGGAAGTACTGCACGTACAGATCCGGTGTGAAAACGCTGAGCATGACGGCCGGTTGGCCGGTGACGTTGGCGAACGTGTGCGGGACCCCGGGCGGGACCAGTACGAACGTGCCCGCGGTCGCGTCGTGTTCCCTGTCGCCGACCGTGAACCGCACCGTGCCGGAGATGATGTGGAAGCCCTCGTCGTGCCGGGCGTGCCGGTGCTGTGGCGGTCCGGGCGTGTGTGGCGCGAGGACGGACTCGGTGAGCGCGAGACGGTGACCGGTGTTGCTGCCGTCTTCCAGGACGCGCATACGGGTGGTGCCCAGGACGATCGTCTCTCCGTCGCCCGGGCCGACCACCGATACGGCGGGGCCGGCGGACATGGCGGGGCCGGCGGACATGGCGGGACTGGCGGTCGTGGTGGGGTCGGCGACCGGCACGCCGGCCGTGGATTCATCAGTCATGCCTCGATCCCACAGCCAGGGCACCGCGACCGTCCAAGACCCGTTCGGTGACGCCGATACCGTACGGGTATCGTCGCACCATGGAGTTACGTACGCTGCGCTATTTCGTGGCGGTCGCCGAGGAACTCCACTTCGGCCGGGCCGCCGCCCGGCTGCACATGACCCAGCCGCCCCTGAGCCGCGCGATCAGACAGTTGGAGACCGAGGCCGGCGCCCCGCTGCTGGACCGGTCACCCGCCGGCGTCAGGCTCACCCCGGTCGGAGCGGTGCTGCTCGACGAGGCGCGCGCCCTGCTCGACCAGGCCGACCGGGCCCGCGTGCGCGTGGCCGCGGCGGCCGGCACCGCCACCCTCACCGTCGGCATCCTGGGTGACAGCGGCGACCCGGCCGCGTCCCGGCTGGCCCGTGCCTTCCACCGGCGGCATCCGTACGTCCAGGCGCGCATCCGTGACACGGACCTGACCGACCCCACCTGCGGACTGCACGCCGCACTCGTCGACGTCGCCCTGACCCGCGGGCCGTTCGACGAGACCGGCCTGACCGTGCGGGAACTGCGTACCGACCCGGTGGGAGCCCTGCTGCGCGCCGACGATCCGCTGGCCCGCCGCGCGTGTCTGAACCTGGCCGACCTGGCCGACCGCCAATGGTTCCGGTTCCCGCAGGGCACCGACCCCCGATGGCAGTCGTACTGGAACGGCGGCCGATCCCGCGAAGGCCCGGTGGTGCGCACGGTCCAGGAATGCCGGCAGGCCGTGCTGTGGAACGGCACGGTCGGCATGACTCTCCTGGACCACGAGCCGGTACAGGGGCTCGCCGTGGTGCCGCTGACCGACATGCCGCCGAGCCGCATGGTGGTGGCCTGGAAGGAGGGCGACACCGATCCACTGATCCGCTCGTTCGTCCGGACGGCGGTCGCCGCCTACCGCGACCGGGCGCCGCACCCGCGGCACTGACCGCTACGGGGTGGGGTACGCCGGCTTCCCGTACCCGGCAGCCCGGCTACGGATCGTGAACTCAGGCCCGGCCCGGGGGAGTTAAGACCCTGGCTTCCTGCTGCCCCGGTGGGAACCTGCGGGACGGACACCGGTGCGGTGAACATGGCGCGGTGCCCGGATGCTGCCCGCTGGGTGTGGTGTCGTTAGCCGGCCCGAGCTTCGGGAGGGAACCGTCATGGGGGTGCTGTCCACCAGGCTGACCGAGAAGTTCGCCGCTCCCTACCCCTTCGCCTGCGCGGGCATGGCCTTCGCGGGCGGGACCTCGGATCTGGCGGTGGCCGTCTGCAACGCGGGCGGCATCGGCGCGGTGGGGGCCGCCCTCATGCCCGCCGACCGCCTCCGGCAGGTCATCCGCGAGATCCGGGCGGGCGCGGGGCAGGCACCGTTCCACGTCAACCTGATCACGTACTTCGACAACGCCGAGCACGTCCGGGTCTGCGCCGGGGAACGGGTGCCGATCGTCTCCTACCACTGGGGGCACCCGCCGGCCGAGCAGATCGAACAGCTCCGCGCGGCCGGGGTGTCGGTGTGGGAGCAGGTCGGCTCCGCCGACGCGGCCGGGCGCGCCGTGGCGGACGGGGTGGAAGTCGTCGTCGCGCAGGGCTGGGAGGCCGGCGGGCACAACTACGGCGGTCTGCCCACCATGGTCGGTGTGCCCGCCGTCGTGGACGCCGTGGGGCAGCGGGCGCTGGTCCTGGCCGCGGGCGGGATCACCGACGGACGCCAGGTGGCGGCGGCGCTGTGCCTGGGGGCGGACGGCGTGTGGGTGGGCACCCGGCTCGTCGCCTCGCAGGAGGCCCAGGTGCATCCCGAGCACCACCGGCGGCTGATCGCTTCCCAGGGGGAGGACACGATCCGTACGGCGGTCTTCGGCCCCGAATGGCCGGACTTCAACCCGATGCGGGTGCAGCGCGACCGTGTGGTGGCCCAGTGGCACGACCGGCTGGACCAGGTGCCGGCCGACCGTGACACGCTGGAGCAGGTCGGCACCACGGTCTTCCAGGGCGAACGGACCGTGCTGCGCAAGTTCAACGTGCTGCCGCCGGTGCCGGGTACGGAGGCGGACTGGGAGGAGATGCCCTGGCTGATGGGGCAGGGCGTCGGCCTCGTCCACGACGTACGGCCCGCCGGGAACATCGTCCAGGAGATGATGGACGAGGCCGAGCGGGTCCTGACCCGGTTCCGGACCACAGGGCCGTCATGAACGCGCGGGTCCGCGAGGACGTCCCGTCACCGTCTCCGGGGCCCAGGTGACCCATGAGGGCGGGGTCGTCGAGGGGGCCGTATTCTGCGGATCATGACAGCGGCATACGTGCTCGACGGCACCCGGATCCGGACACTGGAGGACTTCTGGCAGGTCCTGATGGAGGCGTTCGACGGCCCCGGCCGCCACCACTTCGGCCGGAACCTCGACGCCCTCGCGGACTGCCTGAGCGGTGGGCCCGGAGCCCCCGACACCGACGACTACATGGTCGAGTGGAGGGACCATCAGGTCTCGCGCGAGTATCTGGGGTATCCGGAGACCGTTCGACAGCTTGAGATCCGCTGGGCGCGCTGCCACCCCACGGGTCGTCCGGCAGTCGGTGCCGATCTGGCCGCGGCGCGCGAAGGGCGTGGAAGGACCGTCTTCGACTGGTTGGTCGAGATCTTCGAAGAGCGGGCCCCTGGCGTTCTGCGGCTTCCCTGTGCGGCGACAGCGCGCTGACGGTGTCCGTCCGTACGGTCCGGGCCCGTGTGGCGCCGCTGCGGGAGTACGGAAGCACGGCCGGCGTGATCGTGCTGCTCAACTTCCTGCCGATGCCCCTGGTCGGCCGTCGGAGCGCCGTGGCGGTCTCGCGCAAGCTGCTGCCGCTGCCCGGTCCGCCGGCCGTGGTCGGCTGCTGCTGCCTGGCCGCGACCCTTCTCCTGGGGCGCCGGATGTCCCACCACCGCGACGCGCCGTGGTGGGACGAGGCCCGCAACGCCTGCTCAGTGCACCGCCGTTCGGCGAGCAGGCAGGGGCCCGGCGTGCCGCGCCCGTACCGGCGCGAGTGCTCTCCTCACGGTCCGGACCGGCCCAGCCCCTTGGTGTAGTCCCGCAAGGAGCGCCGCGCCCGCCAGCCTTGCCGTTCGGCCCTGGACACGTCCAGGACGACGCTGTGCGCCAGTTGGTCGACGGCGTAGTGCGTCAGCGCGGGAGCGGTGTGCGGGCGCAGACGGGACAGCCTCTGGGCCGCGCCGGCCGCGCCGTGGGCGACGGACCGCGGAAGGTGGGCCAGGTGCGCTCGTATGCCGTGGGCGTGCAGGACGGCGCGTAGGGCCGCGTCACGCCGGTACGGCGCCGGGTCGGCGATGTTGTAGGCGCCCGGCGGCCAGTGGGCGGCGGCCAGGCACGCGTCGGCGAGGTTCTCCACGGCCGTCAGGCTCAGGCGCACGTCGCGGCCGGGCAGCAGCAGCACCCCCGCGCGGACGCGGGACAGCAGCCGGGGCACCAGATGCGGGTCGCCGGGCCCGTACACCGCGCGCGGTCGCAGCACCACGGCCCCGGCGGCCAGCGCCAGGGCCTCGCCCTCGGCCTTGGTACGGCCGTAGGCGTTCAACTGCCCGCGCACCGGATGGTCTTCGGTGATCCGGCTGCGGCCGGGCTCCGGCGCGTACACGCTGGCGCTGCTCACCCACACCACCGGCCGCCCGGCGGCGGCGTCCAGCAGCCGGGCGGTGCCCTCGACGTTGACCGCGTGCATGGTGGCTTCGGCCGGGGAGCCGGGCACCGGGTCGCCGACCGCCGCCGCGCAGTGCACGACGAGGTCGGCGCCGGACAGGTCCGGCGCGTGCCGCGCGGCGTCCCAGGGCACGTGCCGGCCGACGGGTCCGCGGCGCCGTCCCACGCACAGGACGTCGGCGCCGCCGGCAGCGGCGGCCAGGGCGACGTGGGAGCCGCAGAAGCCACTGGCCCCGGTGACGGCGATGGTCGTCATCGATCCTCCTCAAAGCGGGCCGCGGACTCGTGGCGGCCGGCCGCCCGGACGGTCAGGGAACGCCAGCCGGGCAGCGCCGCACCGCGGTCGACGCGGGCGCCGGTCACGGCGGGGCGGTGGGGGGCGAGCGCGGCCAGGACGTCTTCGAGCTGGGCGCGGGCCAGCCGGGCGCCCGGGCAGGCGTGCGGGCCGGCGCCGAAGACGAGCTGGGCCACGGCGGGCGGTGCCGGACGGCGGGCGTCGGGGGGCTGGAGGTGTGCGCGTACGGCGTGCCGGGCCACCAGGATCAGCCGGTCCCCCTTGCGTACCGGGCAGCCGCCGAGGTCGGCGTCGGCGGCTGCGGCACGGGGCAGCAGCGGCGACGGCGCGGTGACCCGCAGCAGCTCGGTGACCAGGGCCGGCCGCAACCGGTCGTCGGCCGCCTGGTCCCACAGTCCGGCGTCCGCGCACCACGCGGCGGCGCGCGGCAGTGCGGCGACGCTGGTGTTGACCGCGGCCACGGCGAGCATCGCCCGCAGTCCGGCCCGGCCGTCCGTACCGGTGGACAGCAGCGTCTCCAGCCGGGCCGTGGCCGTGGCCGCCGCCCGTCGGGCGCCCGGCAGGCGGGGGCCGGGCAGATGGTCGCGTACCGCGGCTGCCGCGGCCTCGCCCGCCGCCACGGCGACGGCGTGCGGATCGGCGGCACTGCCCAGCAGCGTGCAGACGCCGACCGCGGCCAGCTCCCGGGCCAGCGGGACCAGATCGACGTCGCGGCCCTCGGCGAGCGGAGCCAGATGGCGCCCCAGAGCCTCCTGCCACACCGGGCGCAGCCGCTCCACGCCGGCCGCCGAGAGGTCCTCGGCCAGCGTCCGGCGGGCGCCCCGGTGCCCGCCGCCTTCCTGGTCGAACAGCACGTCGGCCGTGGACAGTTCACGCGCCGCGCCTCCGGTCGTACCGGCGGCGGTACGGTCCAGGGGGATACGGGTGAGGGCGTGCCGGTACGGTGCCGCGTCGTGCACCAGCACCGCCCTGCCCAGTCGGGTCACGGGCCTGCGGCGGGCCGCCGCGAGCAAGGCGAACAACAGCGGGTGGGAACGGGTGTACACCCGCCGGTCACGGCGGCGGGCCGCGCGGACGGCAGCCGGGGAAACGGTCACCTGACATGCACCTTTCGTGGGTCGGCGGGGCGGTAGCGGCGGTCCCAGCACCACAGCAGGGTCCGGCGCGCGCCCCAGGCCCGCAGCCGCCGCAGACTGTGGTGAACGACCATCCCCTCCGCCCGTGCGACGCGGTCGCTGTGCTCACGGGCCCGGTTGAGCAGGACCACGTCCTCGGGCGGCCCTTCCAGCGGGATGCGCGGCGCACCGCCGCACCGCAGGTACAGCTCGGCGGTGATGCCGAGGTTGTGGCCGTGGCACAGTACGTACGGGGCGCGGTAGCGCGGGTGGCGGTGAGCCGCGCGGTAGCGCCCGTACAGCGCGGTGATCCGCACCACCGCCGGCAGCAGATACCGCTCGGCGAGCGAGGGAGCCTCGTCCGGACGCGGCAGGCTGCGCCCGCACACCATCTCGGTTCCGCGTTGGAACTCGGCCTTGGCGGCGGCGGTCCAGTGCCGGGCCGGCAGGCAGTCGGCGTCCGTACGCAGCAGGTAGGCCGCGCCGTGGGCGATGGCGTGACGGAACCCGGTGTCGGCGGCGGCGCCGGCGCCCGGCTGTCCCTCGTGGACGAGGTGGACCGGAAAGGGGGCCGTACCGGCGAAACGGCGCACGATGCCCGGGGTGGCGTCGGTGGAGGCGTTGTCGACCACGACGAGGGAGAAGGAGGTGTCGCTCTGGGCGGCGAGGGCGGACAGGGCACCACTGAGGACGGCGGCCTCGTTGAAAGCGGGCACCACCACCCACAACGCGCCACCGGGCGCAGGCGGGACGGTCATCGGCCGCGGCCCTCCAGACGTGCCCGGGCCAGCCGCGAGGCCGCCGCACGGTCCGGCTTGCGGGAGCGGCCCGACAGCGGGATGTCCGCGAACAGCAGGGCGTCGGGCCGGGCCGACCCCATCCGCGCCAACGGCGCCCGCAAGGCGGCGCGCAGCCGCGCCGGATCCGCCCGCGGCGCGGCTGGACCACCGCCACCAGGCGCTCGTCGCCGTCCCCGGCCGGGACGCCGACCAGCAGCGCCAGTTCCACACCGGGCACGTGCAACGAGCCCTCGTACAGGCCCGGGTAGATGTTCTCCGCCTTCCTGAGCACCATGTCCTTGCAGCGGCCCGCCAGCACGATCCGGCCGTCCTCCAGGCGCGCCCGGTCGCCGGTGGCCACCCACGGGTCCGGCTCCTGGCCGAGATACCGGTCCGGGCGGCCAAACCGGACAGCAGCAGCTCGCCCGTCTCGCCGATCTTGGCCCCAACGCCCGGCAGCGGTGCTCCGACCAGGTCGCCGTGGCCGGTGAAGGCCGCCTTGGCGGCCTGTTCGACGGCGGCGGCGGGAAACAGCTCGGTGAGCGCGTACACGCCCCATGCCTCCTGCGCCCCGGCCTCCTTCACGCGCGTGAGCAGTTCGGCACCGGCCGGGGCGGACCCGGTCCACACCCGCCCGCCGAACCGCGCCCCCGCCGCCAGTGCGGCCCGGAGCTGCGGCGGCGTCAGGTAGGTGGCCTGCGGGGAGAGCCGGCGCATCTGCCGTACCAGGACGCGGGGGGAGCGGGCGGGCAGGGCGACCGGCGCGCCGCTCGCCAGGGACGGCACCAGGACGAAGAAGGTGCCGCCGAGAACGGGCCGGCCGGCCCGGGGCCGTACCAGATCCGTCACGGTGGCCATGCCCGCGGCCAGGGAGGCGCGGGTGTGCACCACCGCGCGGGGCCGTGAGGTGGTGCCCGAGGTGAAGACGATGACCGCGTCACCGTCCTCGTCCACCGCCGGGGGCAGGCCCGCTGTCGGGAGGCCGGTGTCCAGTACAGGGGCGCAGCCGGGCAGCCGGCGGCCGACCGTGACAACGGTCCCCAGCCCGGCGAGATCCGGCAGCGCCAGGCCGGCCCGGCGGGCGAGCGGCCGGGCCCAGCCGGCGACCGCCTGGGCGGCGGCATCGGCGAGTACGAGATGGGGGCGGGCCAGGGCCAGCCGGGCCCGCAGCACCTCCGGCCCGGCGCCGGGGTCGAGCACCGCGGCCCGCGCACCGAGCCGGTGCACGGCGAGCAGCACGGCCAGCGCCCCGGGACCGGGCCGGACGGCGACCCCGACGGTGCTGCCCCGCCCGGTGCCCCGCGCGCGCAGGGCCGCGGCGTAACGGTCGGCGAGATCGGCCAGATCGCCACAGGTGGCCTTGGTACGCGGGGCCCCGGACCGGGTGGTACCCAGCACGGCGGGCCGGCCGGGGGCACGCCGCAGTGTGTGCGTCAGTGCGTCGAGCATCAGCGAGGGTCCTCCCCGTGCCGGCCCGGGCCCCGGTCCAGGTACCAGCGGGCGGTGCCGATCAGGCCGTACGCGGCAAGGCGCCGGGTGGAGTTCTCCACCACCATGTCGCGGGCGTGGACGATGGCGGTGGTATGGCGGCGTACCCGGTTCAAGAAGAGCCGGTCGGTGGGGGAGGGGCGGCGCGGCATCCCGCCGACGGCTTCGTAGAGCCTGGCGGTGACGGCCATGTTGTTGCCGGCGTGCATCCGGTAGGGCGCCAGGTAGCCGTGGCGGCGCCGGTGGGCGGGGCGCAGCCGCCCGAACAGCGCCGCTGTACGTACGAGGAGACGGAAGACGGCACGCCCGAACGGCCCGTGCTCGTCACGCCGGGCATCGATGCGTCCGCACACCAGCCCGGCCCCGCGCCCCAGAGCACCGCGGGCAGCGGCCGTCCAGCCGGGGTGCGGCAGACAGTCGGCGTCCGTACGGGCCAGCAGCGCCGCCCCGTGCCCGATCGCGTACCGGAACCCGGTGTCGACCGCGCAGCCCACCCCCTTCTCCGGCTCGTGCAGCACATGGACCTCAAAGGGCGCCCGGCGGGCGAACTCGCGGGCAAGGGCCGCGGTGTCGTCCGTCGAGGCGTTGTCGACGACCACCAGCGTGAAGTCCCGGTCGCGCTGGGCCGCCAGAGCCTTGAGCGTGCCGCCGATACGGGCGGCCTCCTGGTGCGCGGGCACCACCACCCACAGCGCGCTCACGCCTTCTCCCAGACCATCGTCATGATGCTCACACCGCCGCCCAGGCCCACGAACAGAACCCGGTCACCGGACCGCAGCGGCTCGTGGACGAGGTCGAGCTGCACACCGAGGGTGGCGCTGGCCAGGTTGCCGAGGTACGGGACGGTGACCACGAGCCGGTCCCGCGGCACCCCGGCGACCTCCACGAAGCGCTCCAGGTACGGGACCGTCACCTGGTGGACGAGGATGTGCGCGAAGTCGCCCCACTCCAGGCCCGTACGCTGCCGCATCCGGTCGAGCACCGACGTACCGACCTTCTCGAACACCTCGCGCAGCTCGCTTCCGTCACCGCGGAAATAGGTGTGCTCCTCCCCGCGGGGATGACGCGACCCGCCACCGAAGATCCCACCGACCTCCCAGTGTTCGGAGTGCGTCTCGGTGTCCACGTCCAGGATCCCGCCGCTTTCCACCGCTTGGAGGACGACGGCCGCCCCCGCGTCGCCGAAGGTGTAACCGGCGAATCCGGCCCGGAACTCCTCCGGGCCGGCGGGCGCGTGCCGTACCGCGCGGCTGGGTGTCTCCCCGGTGACGACCAGGGCCCGGCGCGCCCGGCCGGCCAGGATCATCGCCCGCGCCGCATCGATGCCGTTCAGAAAGCTGTTGCACGCGTTGGTCACATCCACGGCATGCGCCCTGGACCCCAGCTCGGCCTGCACCACGTGCGCGGTCGCCGGCTCCACCATGTCCCGGGTGGCCGAGGCGAAGACCAGCAGGTCGATGTCGAACGGCGCCAGCCCGGCCCGCCCGAGCGCCGTGCGCGCCGCGCGTACGGCGAACGTCGAGGCGTACTCACCCTCCTCGGCCGCCCGCCGGGAAACGATGCCCGTGGCCCGCTCCACCAACCCCTCCGGAACCTGCACCCCGGAGACGGCCACGATCCGCTCCTCCAAGTGCCGCGAGGTCACCACACGATGCGGCAGGCAGGAGGCCACCGCGGTGATTCCCACCCGACGAGCCGGACCAGCCGGACCATACGGCGAATGATCTTTATGCATGCCGTGGACGCTACGAGCCTGCCTCGGCGGCCCGCCTGAGCTCCCGTACTCAGACGGGCATGAGTAGACCCCGCAGTCACCCTTCGGCCTGCTGCCCGGCAGCAGGCCGAAGGGTGGAGTGCCGTCGCCCGGGTCCGGTGCCGGATGGGATCGTGCTATTTACGTGTTACGTGCCGCGTTCGGCGTAACTTCCCGGCCCGAACTCCGGTTGACCGGGGAGGGCACGGTCGGTCCACCGCGGCGGCCGGCCCGGTGCCCCGTCAGTGTTGAGGGGGCACAGACCAGGCGACCTCGGAAAGGTGCGGACGATGGGCAGGAGCAAGCCGGGCAAGCAGCGCCGGCCACGGCAGGCGGCGTCGTACAGCCTGCACCAACTACAACCACCGGGGGACCTGTACGGGGAGTGGATCCGGGTACCGTCGGACACGGACCTGAGCCACATGCGGGCAGACCCGCGGCTGAGCCGGGACTCGCGCGATGTCATGGAGCGACTCGTGGCGATCGCTCCTCACTACGGTGGTGAAGCGCCGGTGGCCGCTGTTGTGCTCGACACCGCCATCGACAAGGGCCGCCTGGGAGTCCTGGACGGCCCCGACGGGGGCCGCATCGTGTCCCTCGCGCAGGCCGCCGAACTCGTCGGCGCCGACCCCGCCACCGCGCGGGCCGGCATCCACCGCCTGCACGCCCTCGGCACCTTCCTCGTGGAGGAACACCAGAACGTGCCCTTCATGCGCTTCGTCGCCAAGCGGCCTGCCAGCCCGGGTGACCAGTGGTTCTTCGTCGGTGAAGAGGAGACCGCCGGTCTCCCTCGGGCAGAGAACTGATCGCGTCCCCGCCCGGGAAACCTCCGGCACCCGGGATGAGCCGCCGTTGCGGCAGGCCCCGTCCGCGATCTCGCTGACACCGGATGGACACAACCGTCCGGCAGCCCGAGACGGGTGCGGCTGCGGCGTCTTCCCGGCCGGCGCGGACGGTGCCACCCTCCCGTCGGTGCCGACCCGCATGCCGCCCTTGCCCGTCGCACCCCACGTCGGTCGCGCCAGGGCCGGCCGGTTGTCAGTGGTCGCTGAGACGATCAGCAGATGACGAACTCCGCCGCCATCACGGCTTACTGGGACCATGCCGCCGACGCCTTCGACGACGAACCCGACCATGGACTGACCGCCGAGCACACGCGCACCGCATGGGCCACCCGCCTGGCTTCCTGGCTGCCGGCCACACCGGTGAGCGTGCTGGACGTGGGCTGTGGCACCGGCTCCCTGTCCAAGCTCATCGCCGAGGCGGGACACCGGGTCACCGGCGTCGATCTCGCACCGAGAATGGTCGAACAGGCCCGGATGAAACTGCGCGCGGCCGGCTTGGAGGGCCACTTCCTCGTCGGCGACGCCGCCAACCCGCCCACCGGCGACGAACGGTTCGACGTCCTGCTCTCCCGACACCTGCTGTGGACCCTGCCCGACCCCGGGCCGCACTACAGGAATGGGTGACCCGGCTGCGCCCGGGCGGCCTGTTGGTCCTGGTCGAGGGCCGCTGGCGGGAAGCCGGGCAGAGCGGCGTGCCTTACGTCGCCGGCGCCGGCACCCTGCCCTGGCACCGTGGCGTCAGTGCCGCCGACCTCACCGCCGCTGTGCACCCCCTCGTGACCGGTCTCCGCGTCGAAGACCTCAGCCATGACGCCGACCTGTGGGGCGGCCCGGTCACCGACGAACGCTACGCGCTGATAGCCGGTCTCTGACGGCCTCCCACGCGAGGCGGAACCGGCCCGCTCGTCACCGGCGCCGGTCCGTACAGGAGACGCAGGCCCCGGAACAGCCGGCCAACTGCGGCCCCCGCCGCGGTCCTGCCCGTCGCTCTGCGCCACCTCCGGCAGGGGCCGGGCTCAGTGCCCGGTGAGGGGGTTAACCCCCGGTGATCCGGCGGGACCGCCGGATGTTGCCGTGGATCTTGCGCAGACAAGGATGGGGAACGCCGCAACGGCAACCGGGCAGCAGGCGTTGGTGGTTGCCGCATCCTGGATGACGCGAGGGAGAACACCGATGTCTGCACGCACACCGTCGTATCGCCGGTTTCCGCGGGGCGTGACGGCGCTGACCCTGGTAGCCGCAGTGGGCGGGGCACTTGTCGGCTGCTCGAATACGGGACCGGGCCCGCGGGCGGCGACCGAGCAGGCCGCCCGCGGCCACCGTCCAGCGCCTGGGCGGCATGGCGCAGCGGGCGGTCGACAACAACTCTCTGGGAGTGATCGTCCGGGTCGACCGGGGCCAGGGCCGTCCCATGGAGGTCGTGCGGCAGGCCGCCTGGACCGAGGCCGACGGACGCCTTGCCGTCGGCGACCAGTTCCGAGTGGGCTCGAACACCAAGACGGTCACGGCCACCCTCGTACTGCAGCAGGTCGCCGAACACCGGATCGGCCTGGAGGACCCGGTGGAGAAATGGCTGCCGGGGCTGGTCCCGGGCGGGCCGGACATCACCGTGAAGATGCTGCTCAACCACACGAGCGGACTGGGGGATTTCGCGCTGACGCCACGCTTTCTGCCCTCCTTGACCGGTCAGGACAAGCGCACCTGGACGCCCGAGGAACTCATAGCGCTCTCCCCGGGCCGGACATCTTCGGGGGCTCCAGGGAAGAAGTACTCCTACAGCAACACCAACTACGAAGCGCTCGGCCTGATCCTGGAGAAGGCCACCGGGAAGAAGGTGGCCGATCTCATCGAACAGCGGATCACCAAGCCGCTGGGCATGAAAGACACGTTCTTGGCCACGGACGCCGCCTGGAGCCGGGGCAAGAAGCATGTGACGGGCTATGAGCCGGGCCCGGGCCGGCTGCGCAGCCTCCTCGCGCGGATCGTGGACCTGCCCGAGGGGACGGAGGTAGCGGGCCCCCGGCGTCCGCACGACAACGTCGACGCCGGCGCCGTCGATCCGGGCTGGACCTGGGCGGCGGGCGGACTGGTGTCCACTGCACCGGACTGGCAGCGGTTCCAAAGCGCGCTGATGTCCGGCACGTTGCTGCCCGCGGTTCAGATGAAGCAGATGCGGCAGACGGTGCCCGACCCGCAGGACGGCGGCGGCTACGGACTGGGCCTGATGAAGGTCGACACCTCCTGCGGCACCGTCTGGGGCCACACAGGCGGCCTGCCCGGGTACTCCAGCGAGTTCTACACCGACCAGAGCGGCCGTCGTAGTGTCGCGGTGCTGACGGCAACCAACTTCCACATCAAGGAACCCACGGCTGCCGCCGCCAACAAGGACCTCGTCAACGCCGCGATCTGCACCATGCTGGACAAACCCTGGCCTGAGAGGACTGCGCCGTCAGCTCGGTGACGGGCGAGGCGATCGGTTCCCGGGCGGAAGCCCGGACGGTTGTCCTGGCGGCATACGGAGGCCGGAGCGGTCTCGCCTGGGGGAGCGTCAGGCTGCGGGGTGACCGCAGAGGAGAGCAGGGCGCTCGCCTGGTTTTGGATTGATGGGTCCAATATTGACGCGACCGCCGTCCGGCAGCAGACTGGATCAGTCGGTCCGGAAGTGGGGAAGGGCGGCGCATTCGCCGTTTCTCTTCCCTCCGCCGGCACGGGGCAGCCGGACCCACCTCCCGCGGAAGCCGGAAAGGCGGCTCCCGCGGGGCCCGACAAGGAGGTATCGGACCATCATGACCTCAGCACTCCCCGGCGCCGCCATGCGGTCCGTCACGTCTCCCGGCGCGGTCCGGCCGTCGGGTTTTGGTACCGCCACCGGCGTGCCGGGCCTGCCTGCCGGCTTCTGCGACGTCTTCTCCAGCCGGTACGTCGACGTGGACGGGGTACGCCTGCACACCGTCACCGGAGGACAGGGGCCGGCGCTGCTCCTGATCGGAGGCTGGCCGCAGTTCTGGTACCAGTGGCGTCATGTCATGCTTCCGCTGGCCGGGCACTACACCGTGATCGTCGCCGACGCGCGCGGCACCGGTCTGTCCGACAAGCCCGCCACCGGATACGACTCCGCGACCTGCGCACGGGAATTCCACCGGCTGATGGAGTTGCTCGGCCACGACCGGTTCGCCGTCGTCGGCCACGACATCGGCGTATGGACGGCTTACGCCATGGCCGCGGACAATCCGGGCCCCATTCAGCGCATGGCCCTGGTCGACGCGATCATCCCCGGTGTCTCCGCCTCGCCCCCGCTCCTCGGCGACCGGCGTACCAGCGACTTCCTGTGGCACTTCAACTTCAACCGTGCGCTTGATGTCAACGAAGACCTCGTCCGGGGGCGGGAAGACCTCTACTTCGGGCACCAGTTCGCCACCAAGGCATCCACCCCCACCGCGGTCCCCGCCTCCGCGGTGGCCGTGTACGTCCAGGCCATGCGCCTTCCCGGGGCGTTGCGGGCCGGCTTCGAGTACTACCGTGCCATCGACGAGACCATGGCGCAGAGCCTCGAACGCAAGAAGCGCAAGCTCACCCTTCCCGTGCTGGCTGTCGCGGGTGACGCCCTCGGCGGGGAGAACATGGAGAACGAAGTCCGTTCCCTGGCCGATGACGTGCGCAGCACCGTCGTTGCCGACTGCGGTCACTTCGTTCCGGAGGAAGCGCCCGAAGCACTGCTGGAGCACCTGCTGCCCTTCCTCCACCCTTACCGGAGCGCTCACTGAGGCGCGGGCGGAATCGCCCGTACCCGCGCCGGGGGCAAGGGGCCGTGCGGACCCACCGCCCGGTGGCGCGCCGCCGGACGGCGCGCCCGACGTGGGCTGCCGGTGCCCCGCCCCTGGTCAGCGGGCGAGGCAGGGGAAGAGGACCTCGGCGTTCCTGCGGTTGACGGCCTCCGCCTGGCCAGGCGTGAAGTCGGGGTAGGTCTCCAGGAAGCGGTTGTAGTAGGTGCCGGCCTCCTGCGGCGCGAAGGGCCAGTCGCTGCCGTAGAGGACATGGTCGGGTTCGGCGAAGGCCAGCAGGGCGGGCAGGGCGCTGGGGCTGGCGGACAGGGCGGTGTCGAAGTAGAAGCGTTTCAGGTCGTGCAGGACGTCTTCGGCCCTGCGGTCGGGAGCGACGACGGTGGAGATCAGGCCGGAGAAACGGTAGGCGGCATAGGGGAGGAAGCCGCCGCCGTGCGAAAGGATCACCCGCAGGTCCGGATAGCGGCTCATGACGCCGTTCAGCACCAGGTTGAGGGCACTGCGGGTGGTGTCGAAGACATAGTCGGCCAGCGGCGCCGGAGTGCCGGGGAGCAAGGCCATCGGGGGCTGGGCGGGGTGGACGAAGACGTTCGCCGCGCGGCGGTCGAGTTCGGCCCACAGCGGCTCGAAGCCGGGGTCGCCGAGGTAGCGCCCGCAGGCATGGGACATCAGCACCACGCCGTCGGCGCGCAGAACGTCCAGCGCGTACACGGCCTCGGCCAGGGCGGCGTCGATGTCGGGCAGCGGGACGCTCGCGAAATGGCCGAAGCGGTCGGGGCGGTCCTTGACGACCTCGGCGCTGTACTCGTTCACGGCGCGGGCGAGGCGCCGGGCCCGGCCGTCCTCGCCGAGGTGCACGCCGGGGGAGGTGACGGACAGGACGCCGGCGGCGATGCCCTGCCGGTCCATCATGGCGACGGCACTGTCGGCGCTCCAGCAGGGGATGGCCCAGCCGCCGGAGTCCAGGCCCTGCGCAGCGAGCGCCTGGGACCAGACCGGCGGAACGATGTGCTGGTGGACGTCGATGCGAGCGGGGAAGGCCATGCCGCGCCGCCTCCAATTGGTTAGCTTGCTAACGAATAGCTGAGTAAGCTAACCGTCATGAGGAAGACAGGCAACTCCGAGAAGCCCGGCCCTCGTGTCCCGCCCGCCGAGCCCGGAGTCGAGGACCTGGCCCGGGCTGCCGACCGGCTCTTCCACGCCATGCGGCGCTCACGGTCCGCCACGGCAGGCCGGTCCGAAGCCGGGCTGTCCATGTCACAGTTGACCCTGCTCAGGGCACTGGTGGAGGACGCCGGGGGCGAAGGGCTGCCGGTCAGCCGACTGGCCGCCAACGCCGAGGTCAGCGTCCCCACCGCCACCCGTATGCTGCGGCAGTTGGAGGACAGGAACGTGGTCACCCGGCGCCGCGCTGCACACGATGAACGTCAGGTCCTCGTCCGGCTCACCGAGGAGGGCGCAGAGCGCCTCGACGTCATGCAGGCCGAACTGCGGGCCCGTCAATACGCCGCTCTGTCGCGCTTCACCCGCAGGAGCGGTGCGAACTCGCCGCACAGTTGCACCGCCTTGCCGGCGTCATCGGGGACACCGTTCCGGGGGCGGCCGGGCCGGTGACGGGCGGGGGATGAGCTCCCGGTCGGGGAACCGGCCCGCCCGTCACCGGATGGCCAGACAGCCGCGGCGTCAGCCCGTCTTCTCCCGTGGCGTCCGCTCCCCCGCCTCGATGGCGAAGGGGAGCCGGTTGCCCGGGGGTGGCACGGGACAGATGGGAAAATTGTCGCTGAACGCGCACGGCAGGTTCACCGCCCGGTTGAAGTCCAGGCGTACCAGCCCGTCTTCGCCCACTTCGGAGATCATCAGCGAGCGGCCCGCGCCGTAGGTGGTGACGCCGCTCGTGGCGTCGGCGAACACCGTGTTCAGCGTCCCGCCGGAACGCAGCACCTGCAGGGTGTAGGTCTGCCGCTCGTACTGAAGGTGTACGAGCCCGGGGGAGTCGTAGGTGTGCTCATCCAGCCCCGGATCGACGGAACTGAGCTTGATCGAATGGGATGACGCGTACGGTTCGTAGCGGCCGGTGAGCACCCAGTCGGGGTCCGGCGCGAAGACAGGTACGCCGCGGAAGTTCCGCCGTGCCGGCGTGGCCGGGTCGTAGACCACGATCATGCAGGTCCCGCGGCAGGTGATGCCGACCTCCAGGCCGCCTGCCGTCACCCGCTGGTCATCGGGGGCCCCGGTCAGGGAGATACGGCGTACGGTGCCGAAACTCTCGCCGCCGAAGGACATCGTCACCCCGTCCGGGTCGATGACGACCTCGTCCTGGTCCTGGGACCACAGGCCCGGCAGCCCCGGGTAGCGGCGGGGCGTGCTGTCCAGCCAGAACAGCGAGCGGGCCGACAGCCAGCCGTGCGGTGCGACGAGCCACTGCTCCCATCCGGCCCGCCACTCCTTCCAGTCCTGTGTGAACTGCTCACCAGCGGTGTCCTGGACGTATGCCATGGTGTGGCACCTGCCTTCCCGTTGTTCCGGTTCCGACGGACCCACCGTGCTGCGGACCGCCGGCCCGGGCAAAGGAAGTTGCGGCAAACGCAAAAAGCGCCCGGGCCGGCGCGCGGGGAGGTGCGCACGGCGTGAGGGGCTGAGCCGTGGCCGTAGCCGTGGCCGTGGGCGCGGGCCCGAGGGCCCAGGTCACGTCGTACGGGCGCGGAGATGCATGCGCTCCCCTTGCTGTCCGAAGATGATGAGCAGCTCAAGGGGCCGGCGGCCGGCGTTCGCTATGGCGTGCGGTACATGGGTGTCGAACTCGGCGGCTTCACCGGCACCCAGGAGGAAGTCGTTGTCGCCGAGAGCGAGCCGCAGCTTGCCGGACAGCACGTAGAGCCACTCGTGGCCCTCGTGCACCCGCTGGTCGAGCCGTTCGGGGACCTGCACGGGTACCGGCAGGACCTGCTTGAAGGCATGGAGACCGCCCGGTTCCCGGGAGAGGGGCACCCACACCACGCCGTCACGGTTCACCGGCCGCGGATGGATGCGCGGATCGCCCGTCGCCGGGGCACCGACCAGTTCGTCGAGCGGTACGCCGTACGCCTGCGCCAGGGGAGCAGGACCTCCAGCGTCGGGCGCCGTAGGCCCGATTCGATCCGGGACAGTGTGCTGACGGACATGCCCGTCAGCTCTGCGAGTTGCTTCAGTGTCGTCCCGCGCTGCTTGCGGAGGGCGCGCAGCCGTGGCCCGACCGCGTCGAGAACGGCGTTGAGGTTGTCGGTCATGGGACAAGCTTGCGCTTTCCGCAAAGTTTTTTCCCCTCCCCGCCGAATCCCCGCACAGTGAGCGCATGACTACGCCAGCGCAATCCGCAAACACAACCGCGCCCGGACCGGGTGACATCGGAGACCGCGCCGATGTCGTCGTGGTGGGCGGCGGCCTGGCCGGCCTCGGCGCCGCCCTGACCCTCGTCCGCGCACGCCGCTCGGTCCTCGTCATCGACGAGGGCCACCCGCGCAACGCGCCGGCCGCACACTCGCACGGCTACCTGACCCGCGACGGCACGCCTCCCCTCGAACTGCTCAGGCTGGGGCGGCAGGAGGTACGCGGCTACGGCGGGCGCATCATCGAGGGTGCCGTCCAGAGCATCACGCCGCTCGATGACGACGGCTTCCTCCTCACCACCCGGGAAGGCAACCGTCACCGGGCGCGGCGGGTGCTCGTGACCACCGGACTGGTTGACCGCTACCCGCACCTTCCAGGTCTGCGCGAGCGGTGGGGGCGCGACGTCGTGCACTGCCCCTACTGCTTCGGCTGGGAGCATCGCGACCGGGCCCTCGCCGTCCTCGGCACCGGGCCCGGGGCGGCGGCGCAGGCGCTGATGTGGCGTCAGTGGAGTGAGGACGTCGTGCTGTTCGAGCACACCGCGCCCGGGCTCGCCGAAGAGGAACGGGCCCGGCTCGCGGCCCGCGGCGTCACAGTCGTACCCGGCGAGGTGGAGGCGATCGAGGTCAGCGGCGACAGCGTCGTCGGTGTCCGGCTCGCCTCGGGCGAGGTCCACCCGCGTGAGGTCATCGTCGTCGGCCCGCGGTTCGAGTCCCGGCTCGACCTGCTCGTGCCCCTCGGCGTGCAGGTGGTCGAGCACCCGCTCGGCATCGGCCGCCAGGTTCAGGCCGACCCGAGCGGCTTCACCGGAGTGCCCGGGGTGTGGGTCGCCGGCAACGTACTCGACGTGACCGCCGGCGTCATGCAGGCCACGGCGTCGGGGGTCACGGCAGCCGCCGCGCTCAACGCCGACCTGACCGCGGACGACACCGAACGCGCCGTCCTGGCCGTACGAGCACCGTGACGCAACCACCCGCACCCGAGGCCGGCACCCGACGCCGACTTCGAAGCGGCAGAGCCCGACGCTCCCGAGTACACGCTCATGGGGCCCATGGTGGGACGGCACCTGCCCTCGATGGGCGGTATGCCGTCGGCATCAGCTATCGACTGCTGCCGGTCTCACGGCCCGGCCTCCCTTTCAGGTGCCGTGCGAAGAACTGGGCCGCAGTTTCCCCAGCGAACTGCGGTACGCCGGTGTGACCACCCATATTGGCGTACAGGGACTTCTCCCTGGAACCGAAGGCGTCAAACAGGTCCAGCGCCGCCTGCCGGTCGTTGCCTTCGTCGTCCCACTGCAGCAGGACATGCAGCGGAATAGTGACCTGCCGGGCCTCCTCGAACATGACGCGAGGCACCAGGCTCCCCGCGAACAGGCCGGCGGCCACGATGCGCGGCTCGACCACCGCCAGCCGGATGCCGATGGAGATCACTCCCCCCGAGTACCCGACCGGACCGCCGATCTCGGGCAGCGACAGGAAGGCGTCCAGCGCGTCCTGCCATTCCGGGACCGCCTTGTCGACCAGCGGGAGGACGAGGGCGTCGACCATCTCGTCGCCGACCGGCTCGCCGGCCTGCATCGCCCGGCGCAGGCCGGCCCGGGCCTGGTCGAGGGCGGGCCAACGGGGCCGGTCGCCGCATCCGGGGAGCTCGATGGTGGCCGTGGCGAAGCCCTCCGCTGCGGAGTGCCGGGCTCGGGCCACCAGTCGGGGGTACATCGTGCGTAGGCCGAGCGTGGGATGGCCGAGCAGGATCAGTGGCACCGGCGCGGATGCGGATGCGGCTTCGGGTGTCCACAGGATGCCGGGAATCCCGCCGAGGGTGAATTCGCGTTCGAGGACGCCGTCGTCGAGGCGTTTCTCGGAAGTGACATGCATGGTCGTGCCTTTCGGGAGTGCACTGGAACGGCGCTCCCGGACGACCTGTCTATCGCCCGACCGTGACCCCGGAGGGGAGCACCCATGTCAATACTGTGTTCACGGGTACCACCTCCTCGCTCTCTCGCACGGCCTCCGGAAAAGTAGCAGTGATCGCCCCGTCCGCCAAACGGTTTTCGCGCCACCGTCATCGCTGGCACAGCCGTCAACTGCTGCTCGTACGCCGTAGCGGAGCCGGCCTACTCGATGCCCATCAACCGATCACTCGTGAAGGTACGCCCTTCGTATGCTCCCCGAGCTCGATCCACAGGTCCCGAACGTTGCTCCCCGCACGATCGGGTTGCTGTTCTTGAGCACCGCACCTGCGCCGGCCCCTCGCAGGGCCGGTATCCCGGGGTCTTCGGGATCGTTGAAAGAGCTCGGTGTGCCCCACCGAGTGGCCGCCGGTGACAACGACGCGCGGTGCCGGTTCGCCTGGGCTCACGATGTGGCGCTGACCAGTATTCCTCGTCTTGCATGGAACCGCTCGAATATGCGCATGGGCAGCGATGCGGAGTCCGCATTGTGGGAGTAGCCCGACGGATTATGGAACCGCACCATCCCGCCGTGGACTGCATGAACCAGCACAAGATGCCCTCCCCGTCGCGGTTCGTAGGTTCTCGGGTCGCGGATCTCAGGAGATACCGAAGCGATCAGGACTTGCCCGGGGCGCACCGCTCGGGCGGACTCTTGGATCGGTGTGTTCTCGACCAGTTGGCATGCGAATCCGAATTGTGAGCTGACCCAAGCCATGAATGGCCTGTAGATCAGTCCGTGGACCTTGCCCTGGGGTTCCACCACGTAGCAGCCCCGGTCGAGGGCCAGCGCAAGGAGTTCACGCATCGGCAGTCGGATGTCCGTCCAGCCATGGAGCAGGGACTGCAGGCACGCCAAGCCGCAGACTTTGCGGGACCAGAACAGATATTCCTCGCGCGAGTGGTATCCGTCAAAGGCCCAGTCGTGCAGTTGCGATGGCTCGGTGCGCCTCAGGAAGACGTCGAGACCCGATGGGGTGGCATGCCGCATGACGACCTCGTCGTTCCGGTCCAGGCTTCCCCACTGTGAGACGTACGGGAGGCTTCCATTAGGCGATGGGAAAGTCGAAATAGACATCTGAATAAGGCTCGCTTTTCAGCGTGTAGTGCCACCACTCGCAGGCGTAGGGAGCGAAACCGCAGTTCTCCATGATGGAGCGAAGACACTTGCGGTTTCCCGCTTCGGTGGGCGTTATCCCTCTTGCTCCATGATGCGAGATCGGGTCCATGAGGTCATGGCCGCCACCCATGCGGACGCTTTCTCCGGTGGCGAGGCTGTAGAGCGTCAAGTCGACGGTACTGCCGCGACTGTGGCCCGACTTGGCGGCCACGTACCCCTTGTCGAAAAGCTGGGATCTGTCGATGTTGGGGTAGTGGCGCTGCTTTGTCCGGCCATCCTCCGGCTGTTCCGACCAGCGCAGGAAGCAGTCGACGGCGCGTTGTGGACGGTATCCGTCCCAAACGAGCAAGCCGAAGCCGAGGGATGCGGCTTCTTCTTGCGCTCGCCCCAGGGCTGTGCACAAAGCTCTGGTGCCGACTATCCGGTTTGCCAGGTATCCGTCCACCGGCGCTCCGGTGAAGTTGTCCCGGGTGGCATACTTGGCATCCCAACGGATGCCGGGCACCAGCTCGTCCAGGTACACGAAGTCCTCGTTCATCGATTTTTCCGGTGCAGGGTCATGGACACGAGCCGGTCGATCACGTCGGGAAGCGGCAGTCCTGCGGCGGCCATCATCCGGGGATAGCGGCTGTAGGAGGTCATGCCGGGCAGGGTGTTGACTTCGTTGAGTACCACCTGGCCGTCCCCCTTGAGGAACATGTCCACGCGGGCAAGCCCCTGGCAGCCCAGGGTGCGGTAGATGGTCTTGGCGCTCTCTTGGACGAGCCGACGCGATTCTTCGGAGATGTCGGCGGGAACGATGAACGTCGAGTTCTCCGAGCCGGTCTCGGGTGAGTCCTCCTGGTGGATCCTGAAGAATCCGTGTGAGAGGGCTATGCGGTCCACCTCGCCCGCGATCGGGGTGGAGGGGTCCCCCAGGATTGCGCAGCCGACCTCGCTCCCGGCCACGGCCTCTTCGATCAGGATCTTCGAGTCGTACCGTCGTGCGGCATCAAGTGCACCCGGCAGGTCCTCTTCTCCGGCGACTTTGCTGACGCCGAAGGACGAGCCCGAACGGGCCGGCTTCACGAACACAGGGTAAGGAAGCCGGCCGGCGTCGACCTTCTCGTTCCCCGTGACCACCCGGAAATTCGGCGTGGCGATTCCCGCGCTTCTGACGACGGTGTAGGTCAGGGATTTGTCCATGCAGATGGCGGAGCTCTGGACGTCGCAGCCGGCATAGGGAATGCCGGAGAGCTCAAGGAGGCCCTGGACCGCTCCGTCTTCGCCGAGTGTGCCGTGCAGCACGGGCAGTACGAGGTCCAGGCGGATCACTTCGAATCGTCCCTGTTCCAGGACGAGCAGTCCGTGGACGCTTCGGTCGGGTGACAGCATGACCGGACGGGTGCCGCCGTTCTCCCAGTCTGCGCCGGGGAAGTCACAGAGCTTCCAGGCGCCGGACTGCGTAATGCCGATCCAGTACGGTTCGTATGCATCGGTGTTGAGGTTCTTTGCGACCTCTTGGGCGGACTTGACGGAGACGGGGTGTTCTTCGGAAGAACCCCCGAAGATGATTCCGATCTTCAACCTGTTCACGTTGTCCCGCTTTCAAAGTTGAGGCAGTTGATGATGCTGTTTCTGATGGTGTCCCGTAGCGCGTGGTCGGTGTAATAGGCCGTGTGTGGGCTGATGAAAACATTCGGCAGCTCTTGCAGTCGCAACAGCGAGCGGTTCTCGATGGGCTTGTTCCGGCAGTCGGTGTAGAAGATTCCTTCCTCGCCATCGAGGACGTCCAGCGCCGCGCCGCCCAATCTGCCGCTCTCCAACGCCGGAAGAAGGGCTTCGGTATCAATGAGCGGACCGCGTCCGGTGTTGACGATGAACGCGCCGTGTTTCATCTGCTCGATACGCCGGCGATCGAGAAGATGGCGGGTTTCTGCGGTGAGCGGGGTGTGGAGCGTGACAATGTCGCTGTGCCGGATCAGCTCGTCGATCGGCGCGTGATCGGCGGAAGTCTTGGGGCGGTTGTCGTAGGTCAGCACGCGGCAGCCGAAGCCTCGCAGCCGGTCGACGACTGCTGTGCCGATACGCCCCGTGCCGACCACTCCGACCGTCAGGTCGCGCAGCTCTCTGCCGCGTATCTCACTCAGTCGGTAGTCATGAGCATCGGTGCGGCGGATAGTGGCCTTCGCGTGGCGTACAGCCATCAGCATCAGCATCAGCGTGTAGTCGGCAACGCTGTCGGGAGAATACGCCACGTTTCCGACGGAGATACCGATGCTTTCCGCGTAGCTCACGTCGATGTGGTTGCATCCGACGCTTCGTGTGGAGAGATACTCCACACCGGCGCGGCTCAGTGCGATGAGCGTGGCACGGGTGACGTGCGTCTTGTGGCCGATGCTGATGCATCGATTCCCGACTGCCAGGCCGACATTGGCCTCAGAGACCGCTTCCTTCGTGATGGTTGGCACCATGCCAAAGCGAGGCGCCATCTCCCGGAATAGCAGGGCCTCATCCTGCTCGCACCCGTATACCGTGATTCCCGTTGTCGAGACAGCCCGTGAGGACGGCGCCGGCACTCGGGTGCGGCACATCGCCGCTCGTGTGGGTCCGCTGGAACTCATGCCGTCCAGTCAAGAAAGCACGGTGTTGCCGAGGCGTATGCATTTTTCGATACGCCGACGATATATTGCCGGCCGTTGCACGCGCAGGACGATGCTCGGCTCGGTCGTCAAGGACGAGTCCCCGACCCACAGAGGATGCCGGCAGGGTGAATGCGCAACACGTCGTCGCGTCGCCCTCAGAGCTCCGGGCGATCCCGAAGCGGCGCTCGGACGGGCCGGTAATGCTGCCGCCGGACCTGATGCTCGAACTGTCGGCTCGTCCGGTCGATCCCACGGGCGAAGCCGACGCGGCCGGCCAGCCGCATCCACGCTCTCGCGGGGTGGTGGCCGGCGACATATCGTCGGCGTATCGAAAACTGCATACGCGCCGGTAACACCACGCTCTCTTGAGTGGACGGCATGAGTAACGAACCAGCCTCTGCCCTCCACCACCCCGTCGGCCCGCCCCCGCTCGCCGTCACGGCGAGCGGCCGGTTGTTGAGGCGCCTCGCCGATCTTTGCGCGGTCGAGGCGTGATCCCGCTCAGCCTCGGCGAGATCGCCGCAGTGGTCGGCGGAAGGGTCGCGGGCGACGGCGCCGTGACGGTGACCGCGCCGGCCGTGCTCGACAGCCGGCAGGCCGAGCCGGGCAGCCTCTTCGTCGCCTTCGCCGGCGAGTACGCCGACGGCCACGACTACGCCGTCCAGGCCGGCCGAGCCGGCGCGGTGGCCGTGCTCGGCTCCCGGCCCACGGCGCTGCCGACCATCGTCGTCGAGGACGCCAAGGCCGCGTTGCAGGCCCTCGCCGCCCACGTCGTGGCACGGCTGCGCGACGGGCTGACCGTCGTCGGGGTGACCGGATCCCGCGGCAAGACCAGCACCAAGGACCTGCTGGCGGCCGTGCTGTCGAGCGCCGCGCCGACGATCGCCACGATCGGCTCGCTCAACAACGAGCTCGGCGTGCCCCTCACCATGCTGCGCTCCGACGCGGCCACCCGGTTCCTCGTCCTTGAGATGGGAGTCCGCCGCATCGGTGACATCGCCGAACTCACCCGCCTGGTCGCGCCCGACATCGGTGTCGTCCTCAACGTCGGCCAGGCCCACCTCGGCCATCTCGGGTCGCGCGAGGCGATCGCCCGGGCCAAGGGCGAGCTGGTGCAGGGTCTGGCGCCCGGCGGCACCGCGGTCCTGAACGCCGACGATCCCCGGGTGGCCGCGATGCGCTCGCTCACCGACCGCCCGCTGTTGACCTTCGGCCGGGCGGAACATGCCGACGTTCGCGTACTCGACGTGGTGCTGGACCGGCTCGCCCGGCCGTCCTTCACACTGCGGACCGCCGCCGCCTGTGCCCCGGTCGCGCTGCCGCTCGTAGGCACGCACCAGGCGCTCAACGCGTCGGCTGCCGCGGCAGTGGGGCTGGCGGCCGGCGTCTGCCTCGATTCGGCCGCGGCGGCGCTGCCCACGGTCTCGCTCTCGAAGTGGCGCCTGGAGCTACGTGACCTCGTCGGCGGCGCAACGCTGCTCGACGACTCCTTCAACGCCGACCCCGACTCGACCCGTGCCGCCCTGGACGCGCTGGCGGCAATCGAGGGCAGGCGCCGCATCGCCGTCCTCGGCGAGATGCTCGAACTCGGCGACGACAGCGCGGCCGAACACCGCGCCATCGGGGAGTACGCCGCCTCCCGGGCGGACGTGGTGGTCGCGGTCGGAGCCCGCCCGCTCGCCGACGGCGCCGGAGAGCGGGCGGTGGCGCTGACCGGCAACGCCGCGGCCGTCCAGTGGCTGCGCGGTCGGCTCACCGCCGGCGATGTGGTGCTCGTCAAGGCCTCCCGCGGGGCGCGCCTCGACGAGGTCGTCGCCGCGCTCGTGTCCGGCCCCCACGGTGTGCCGGCGGATCGACCGATGGACGACAGGTAGGAGCGGCTGTGGCTTTTCGGGTACGGACCATCACGGCTGGCGATCACGCCGCGTTCAACGCGACCCGGCCTGCGGTGAGTTTCCTGCAGACCCCGGCCTGGGCGTCGGTGAAGAGCGAGTGGGGATCGGAGTCGCTGGGCTGGTTCGACGACCGCGGTCAACTGGTCGGCGCTGGCCTGGTGCTGTACCGGCGGCTGCCCGGGTTCAAGACGTCGCTGGCGTACCTGCCCGAAGGGCCGGTGATCGACTGGGCCTCGGATGATCTGGCCGGCTGGCTCGGCCCGTTGGTGGACCACCTCAAGCGCTCCGGCGCCTTCGCCGTACGCATCGGGACGACGGTGGCAGCCCGCACCTGGAGTGCTGCGACGATCAAGGCCGCGATCGCCGACCCGGGGATCACCAGGCTCAGCGACGTGCCGCCGGATACGGTCAACGCCGCCGCCGGCCGGGCACGCATCCAGCTCCGACACCTGGGCTGGCGCCCGCCGAAAGAAGAAGAAGGATTCTCCGCCGGGCAGCCGCGCTGGGTTTTCCAGGTCCCGTTGGCCGGCAAGAACGAAAATCAACTCCTTGAGGGGATGAACCAGCTCTGGCGGCGCAACATCAAGAAGGCCGGTAAAGCGGGCGTCATCGTGACCCAGGGCGGTGTCGAGGACCTACCCGACTTCTACCGGGTCTACCTCCAGACCACGAAACGTGATCACTTCATCCCGCGGCCGTTCAGCTACTTCCCGGCCATGTTTCAGGCGCTGCTGTCCGAGGACAAGGATCGGATCCGGCTCTACCTCGCCCACCACGAAGGTGACCTGGTGGCCGCCACCATCTGGGTCCGGGTCGGAGAACACGCCTGGTACAGCTACGGCGCCTCCGCCACGGCCAAACGGGAGGTACGCGGGTCGAACGCCGTGCAGTGGAAGATGATCACTGACGCTCTGGCTGCCGGATGTACGGTCTACAACCTGCGCGGCATCACCGACACCGTGGACAGGAACGACCCGCACCTGGGCCTGATCCAGTTCAAGGTCGGCACCGGCGGCGAAGCCGTGGAGTATCTCGGCGAATGGGACCTGCCGCTGAATCGCCTGCTTTACAAGGCATTCGACGTCTACATGTCCCGTCGAGGCTGAGGCAGCCTGCCGATGGCGGAACTCGGCGGGCGAGACGCGAAGTGGGCATGGAAGCAGAAACCGGCGTAGTCCGGATGGTCGCGCCCGCTGATCGCACATGCCGTCTCAGCGGTCAACAGATCGGCCGAGGAGGTCGCCCGGGTTCCTTCGAGGTCACTTTCACCGGTGATCTGCCGGTGGCCGGTGGCGGGCGATGACGTCGGATGTTCACCAGAACCCCTGACCTGCACTGCCGGACGTGATGGGAGATCGCTTCCCGTTGGCCTTGTGATCGTTTCCCAAAGGGACGGGTCAGTGGGGCCATGGGCCGACCGCGATTAGGTCGTAGAGGTAGGAGCGATCGTTCTTGAAGCTACGCCAGACGGTGGCCGGGGGGTCGGGTTGGTCCTCGTGGCTGTCGAGAGGATAGGCGGTGACGAGGCCGCCGGCGATCTCGCAGTGCCAGCCGTCGGTCGGCGACCAGACGCACCACACGTTCCCGTCCGCTCGGCGGTAGGCGGGGCGGCCGTTGCGCTCG
The DNA here is from genome assembly GCF_022695595.1 of Streptomyces sp. MST-110588. Lineage (NCBI taxonomy): Bacteria > Bacillati > Actinomycetota > Actinomycetes > Kitasatosporales > Streptomycetaceae > Streptomyces > Streptomyces sp. MST-110588. Next base: position 62,703 of record NZ_CP074380.1, on the reverse strand, counting down.
CCGTCGCGCTCGAAGTGGTAGCGGAGTCCGTCGATGTGGCGCACGAAGGCGAAGGATGCAAGTGCCGTCATACCTTCGGCACTGTATGGGACGAATGCTGCTGGCGGACATGGAGTTCTGGGCGGATCCAGGCCAGGTCGCGCAATCTCACGGGCGGATCCAGAGCCGGATCGCTGAGAGGTGACGGTGCCGTGAAAGACGTAGACCCTCTCGTCGTAGCGGGCGGCGACGGCTCGGAAGCTCTTGAGCAGGCTGCTCGTCCGCTCGACCTCGTTGCGGCGTTTGCAGACCTCGCTGCCGAAGCCGACGGGCCGACCTCCCCTGCGGCCGTGGCGTCTACGGTTGGCCCGCTGGTCCTTCGGCTCAGGGATGGTGTGCCTGATCTGGCGACTTCGCAGGTAGCGGCGGTTTCGGCGTGAGCTGTACGCCTTGTCGCCTGTTCGGGGTATCAGCGTGGCTGCACCGGCTGTCGGAGGATATTTCGGTGCCGGTGAATGCGATCAAGGGGTACCGGCGGGTGGCCGGCTGGTGGCCCGAGCGGCATCGCTGCCCGGGAATGGCGTTCAGCATGCACCCGACACCGGCGGCGATGAGGGACGAGCGCGAGCGGTTCGAGGCGATCGGCAGCCTTCCGCTGAACGGGCGGACCGGGAAAGGGCGGACCGGGAAAGGGCGGTGGCCCCGGGCGTGTCACGCCAGCGGCTCGGCTGCCATGGCCCGCCCCCGAGACGGTGCAGGAAAAATGTCGAGGCCGTGCATGCGTAGACACGCCGATCGAACGCGGCGCCACCCACCTGAAGTCCTGGCGGGTCTTGCGTACATACCGTTGCAGTCCAACCGCATGACGCCCACCGCCATAGCTGTCCCCACCCGGAGCGGCAACGCTGAAGAAACTCACCGAGGGTTTCCCTGGGAAATCCGGACGTTCGTCAGGCTTGTTCGCCATCTGCTTGTGTGTGCTGACGCGGCGGGTAGTTGCACCGTGACGCGGAGCCCGCCGGCGGGGCGGGGGGTGAGAGTGAGGGTTCCGTCGTGTGCTTGGGTGATGCTTTTGACGATTGCCAGGCCAAGGCCGACACCTGCCTGGCCGGTGTGTAAGCGTTCGGTGCCGCGCTGAAATGGCTCGGTGAGTGTCGAGAGCATCTGTGAGGTGAGCTTCTCTCCGGTGTTCTCGACAGTGAGCACAACGGTGTCGGGGCGGACGCCGGTATTCACCCATACGACGCCCTGTCCAGGCAGGTTGTGGCCGATCGCGTTGTGCAGAAGGTTCGTGGTCATCTGCAGCAGGAGTGCCGGTGAGCCGATGGTGATGCTCTTGTCGCCGGAGGTTTCGATGGTGACGCCGTGCTTTTCTGCCAAGGGGAGGAGCGTTTCAGTGGCTTCTTCTGCCATGAGGGACAGGTCGACGTGTTCCCTGGTGAATGCCCGCTGGTTGGCGCGGCTGAGCAGGAGCAATGCTTCGGTGAGGGCGATGGCTCGAGTGTTGACCACGCGCAGGCGCTCGACAAGCTCGCAGATGTCGCCGTCCGGATCGTTGCGGGCCACGTCGAGAATCGCTTGCGTGACCGCCAGCGGGGTGCGCAGTTCGTGAGAGGCATTGGCCGCGAATCGCTGCTGTTCGGCGACGTGGGCTTCGAGCTGCGCGAGCATGGTGTCGAAGGAGTCGGCGAGTTCGCGGAACTCGTCCCGGCGGCCCGGCAGGCGGATCCGGCAGGAGAGCGGCCCGTTCGCCACGCTGCGTGTGACGTCGGTGATGCGAATCAGCGGGGTGAGCATCCGGCCGGCCAGAATCCACCCGCCCACGAGACCGAACACCAGCAGGAACGCCAGCACGAGGATTCCCGCCGGGACGAAGACGACTGGGCCGAAATTGCCTGGGTCGAAGACGCGTATGAAGTCGGACAGACCGGGGACGCTCAGGCTTTTCGACCTTCCTCGCAGAAGGAACACCCACACGGCGGCGAGCAGCAAGGTGCCCGCGATCACGAGGAACCCGGCGTAGCTGAGGGTGAGCTTGAGGCGGACGCTCAACCCTTGACGCCTATCCACGTTCCGCTCCCCGGTCACCGGCGTCCGGTCCTGTGTCGATGCGGTAACCGGCCCCGGCCACAGTGGCGATCAGCCAGGGCTCGCCGAGGCGTTTACGCAGAGCCGAGACCGTGATGCGCACGGCGTTGGTGAACGGGTCCGCGTTCTCGTCCCACGCTCGCTCCAGCAACTCTTCTGCGCTGACGACACCGCCTTCGGCTGCGGCGAGGACTTCGAGCACAGCGAACTGCTTCCTGGTGAGCGCGATGTAGCGGCCATCGCGGTAGACCTCGCGGCGGAACGGATCCACACGTAAGCCTGCGATCTCTCGCACAGGTGGCCTGTTGTGGGCGCGCCTGCGGTCGAGTGCCCTGAGCCTGAGCACGAGTTCTCGGAGTTCGAAGGGCTTGGTGAGATAGTCGTCGGCACCGAGCTCGAACCCGGTGGCCTTGTCGTCGATCCGGTCGGCAGCGGTCAGCATGAGGATCGGCATGCCGCTGCCGGAGGCGACGATGTGTTTGGCGATCTCATCCCCGGTGGGTCCGGGGATGTCCCGGTCGAGGACGGCGATGTCGTAAGCGTTGACGCTCAGCAGCTCCAGAGCGGTATCACCGTCACCGGCGATGTCGGCCGCGATCGCTTCCAGGCGCAGCCCATCGCGGATGGCCTCTGCCATGTAGGGCTCGTCCTCGACGATCAACACACGCATAGTCCGATGCTACGAGCCGGTGCCATATCGTCGGCATATCGAAAATCGGATACGGCCTGGCAGCATCACGCCCCTTGACCGGAGGCATGAACGGACCGCACATCATCCCACCTCGGCTCCGTGACCGGCTGTTCGCCGTACTTGCGGTGGTGCTGGCCGTGCTGCCCGGCCACGTCGCCGGCGGCGCGTACTTCTCCCGTACAACGGCTGGTGGGGCAAGCCGACGTACGACTTCGAGTCGATGGCCGGTGGATCCCAGGCCGCAGCTTCTACAGTGCTGTAGATTTTGCGTACGGTTACGCACTCACCGGTGCGGCGAAGGTAATGACGAGTCGGTGGCGGTGAACCGTGCGGGAGTCCCGGCACAGGTCGGCGAAGTCGTCACTCCGGTCTGGCCGGCATCGCCTCCGGCCTCGGCGTCAGCGGCTGGCGTCTGGACGAATCACACAGGATGGAAGGACCTTCCGTGGGCATCATCAGTTGGATCGTGCTCGGGCTGCTGGCCGGCGCGATAGCCAAGTTCCTGCTTCCCGGTCGCGACCCCGGTGGGCTGATCGGTACGACACTCATCGGTATCGCCGGAGCCTTCGTGGGCGGCTGGCTGTCGGCGAAGTTCCTGCACCGTCCGATCGCCCACGAGTTCTTCGACGGTGCCACGTGGGTCGCCGCCATCGCGGGTGCCCTGGTGCTGCTCGTCATCTATCGCCTCCTGTTCGGCACCTCACGGCGTTGAAGCCGCTGACGGCTCGGCTCGGCGCGGCGCGGCTCAGCACGGCTCACTCCGTCCGCGCCGAACCCGTACGGCACAGGAGGCGAGCGGCACCCGTGGAGCCGCGAGGCGTTAGAGTCTTTGTTCGCTCTCTGAAGCAGGCGTATCCGCGCAGGTGAACGGGGAGGCGAAGGTCAGGCTGTGCCTCTGCGCCCAGAGGGCTCCTGGGCGGGCCTTGGCAGAAAAATCCGTCGCCCGTGGCTGCCGTGAGCGGGCAGTCAGGTCCGACAAAGGTCAGGTAGTGAGCAATTCGATATCGGCGGGTGTGACGGAAACGGGGAAGCCCGTCATCGCGGACCGGGGGCCGGTCTTCCGGCCGCGTGGTGTGGTGGATCTGCGGGGTGTGGAAAAGGGGGGCGTTCCCGCTGTACTGACGTATCCAGTGGACGCGGTCGTGGTGGTGTCCGGATTGCCCGGCAGTGGTAAGAGCACCCTGCTGCGGCGTACGTCCGAGGCCGCACCCGTCATCGATCCACGAGTGGCGCATGTCGCCTGTGAGGCGGTGATGCCGGGCTGGTTGCCGTACGCGGTGTACCGGCCCTGGGCGCGGTGGCGGTACTTCCGTTGGCTGCGCACGGAGGTACGCAGTGGCGGGCCTTTGCTGGTCCACGACTGCGGTGGCCGACCGTGGATGCGCCGATGGCTGTCCGGACATACCGGACGCCAAGGACGTGAACTGCATCTGATCGTGCTGGACGTAGGGGTGGCCGAGGCATTGTCCGGCCAGGACGCCCGAGGCCGGTGGGCGCCGCGCCGCGCCTTTGCCCGCCATCGCAAGGGCCTGGACCGCCTGCTGCGGGCACTGTCCGGACCGGACGCGGCACCCCCACCCGCACCGCGCGCCGGTGGCACGGCCGTTATCACATCACCCCCCGCCACCAGGCTGACGGAACGGCCTGCCGCGCCGACGGCTCCCCTCCCTGACCTCGTACGGGAGGCGGCATCGGTGGTCTTGCTGGACCGCCGTTCGCGGGAGCAGGTGGCGGCCGTGGAATTCGTCACCGCACCGGCGGCCGGGCGGGCGCCTTGGCCGTCTGCCGCCACCGCACCCGTCATCCGGCCGTGAGTCGGGCCAGGATCGGGCCAGGAGCGGGGGCCGTGAGTCGGGCCGGTATCGGGACGGGGGCGGTGGGAGGGCGCATACCGATACGTACCGTGGCGGCCGTCCGGTTTCGGTACGAGCCAGGCCCCGACCGTGACGGCCGGGGCACGGGTCGGCCGATTCCGCATCAGGTGGCACCGGACGACTGGTTCGCCGCCTGGCAGCCGTCCTAGGCTGGGCGCATCCGCCGGCAGTGGCGATCCCAGAGGCCGGCCGGATCCAACGGGGGGCGCTATGACCGTGCGTCTGCTCCTGGCCGACGACCAAGCCGTCACACGAGCCGGCTTCCGGGTGCTGCTGTCGGAGTCGCCCGGGCTCTCGGTGATCGGCGAGGCGGACGGCCCGGACGAGGTGCTCGATACGGCCGGACGGCTCAAACCCGACGTCGTGCTGCTCAACCTGCGCGCGCTGAACCGTACCCAGCTCGCGCTGCTGACCAAGCGGCTGCGCTGTCCGGGGTGTGCGCCGGACAGCGCGGTCGTCATCGTCAAGGCCCCGGAGAACAGCGTCGGCTTCGCCGAGGCGCTCGCGGCCGGCGGCAGCGGCTGCGTCGCCCAGGACGCCGCCCGGCAGGCGCTGGTCAACGCCGTCATGCTGGTGTCGGAGGGCGGCGTGGTCTGTCTGCCGGGCGAAGAGCTGCGGGCCCTGCTGGAGGGCCCGCTGTCCTGCTGCGCCGACGACCCGGTGAGCTGGCCGTCGTCCGTGGCCTCGCTGACCGAGCGCGAGATCGCCGTCCTGGCCCTGCTGGGCCGGGGCCTGACCAACAGCGAGATGGCCGCCGAGCTCCATCTGGCCGTGACCACCGTGAAGAAGCACCTGGCGGGTGCGCTGCAGAAGATCGACGAGCCGAGCCGGGTACGTGCCGCGCTCTTCGCCTCCCGCCACCGTCTGGACGTACTGCACACCGCCCGCGGCTGACCGGGCCGCAGGAACGGTGCTGCGGTACCACGCGAGCGGTCCCCGAGGTCAACGCGCCTGGCGAACAGTATCCGTTCGGACAATGTCACCCACAGGTGATCCTCCTAGGATGGCGTCTGACCGATTCCGATCCACCGATTCCCATCCTCCGATTCCGGTCGACCGATTCTCGTCGAATGATGCGGTCGACCGATCCCGATCGACCGACGCCGATCGCCGACCGACGCCGATCGGCCCCCCTTTCGCCTGAGTGCGGATGCCTGTGTGCGCAGGAGGGCTCCATGGCAGGGACGTTCAGCGACAAAATCGACAGGGACGACCTGGCGAAAATGCCCGACGAATACCGCGACATCCTCGTCCATCAGATGCTCGCGAACGGTGAGGGAGAACTCAGCGCGGGTGACACCTACGTCGACTCCTTCTATCCGCTCGCTCCCGACGCGGACGAGCGCACCAAATGCCTGAAATTCGCGATGGAGGAGATCGACCACTACCGTCGCTTCGCCAAACTCCTCAAACAGCTCGACATCGACATCGGCTACATGGTCGGCCAGCAGAAGAAGGAGCGCAGGTACTTCCCGGCCGAATCCATGACCACCCCCTTCACCACCTGGGAGGAACGCGCCGCCTTCAGCTTCCTGTGCGAGCTGGAAGGCCACTGCCAGATCAACGAGATGGCGCACAGCACGTACGAGCCGCTGGTGCCCGAGGCAGCCGCCATCCTCAAGGAGGAGGCCGGACACTTCGGCCACGGAAAGCTCCTCATGCGCCGCGCCCACGACGACCCCGAGACGCGCGCACGGGCCCAGGAGGCGCTGAACCGCTTCTATCCCATGGCTCTGGACATGTTCGGCCGCTCGGACTCCAAGCGCGCCGCGCGCGCGGTCCACTGGGGACTGCGCCGGCACACCAACGGAGAGCTGCGCGAGCTCTACCAGCAGCAGATACGCGGTCATATCGAGAGCCTCGGATACGACATGCCTCCGGACGACCCGTCGCTACGTCGTTACCACTGACGCATTCTCAGCAGGAGGTACCGCAATGATCTCGGTCGACAGCATGGTCGACTGCGTCAAATCCCATCGTCTCTACGCCCATCCGATGTACGACCACTGGGCCGAGACCACGCCCCCGGTGGAGACCACCGCGGCACTTTTCCACCAGGTCCAGAAATTCTGCGCGTCCACCCGCCCGGGGCTCGCCTTCCCGCCCGCGCTCCGCGAGATGGGCTGGAACCAGCAGGCCGATCTCATCCAGGAGATCGTGGAGAGCGAGTCCGGGCACGGTGCGGAACTCGCCACCATGGCCGGACACATCGTCAACCGTATCGCGGGTGAACCCTATTTCTCGGATGTGTTCGACCGGAACACCGTCGAGCCGGGGCTGAAGGAGCACTCCGACCGGATTCTCGGCGCGCTGCCCGGCTACGATCCGGTAAAGGGCCTCACCGCCCAGGCGGCAGCCGCCATTTCCGTTTTCGAGCGCCGTACCGAGTCGGAGCGCACCACCACGATCCGTAACCTCGGCACCTCTCTCGCACTGGAGATCATCTCCAATCAGTCCATCATCCCCGGGGAGAAGCGCGCTCTGGTCGACAGCGGCCACTACGGCGTCACCATGGAAGAACCCGAAATGCACTACCTCGCCGAGCACTGGGGCGAGTGCGGGGCGGAACAGCTCCACGAGCGCAATGTCATCGAGGCCGTCGGCTCGGTCATCGACCGGCAGACCGCCCCGGAGCTGGAGAAGGGCATGACGGACTTCCTGGAGTCCCTCTCGGCGCTGTGGGACGTCATCGACGCGGCGCTGCTGAAGTCGGGAGTCGACCGCGTGCACGGGTGACACGCGCGTCGGACGTCAGGCGCCGCTCCGTCCGCCGCTCCGGCCGGCCCTGCCGCCGCGGCGGGCGGAGCGGCTCGCGCCGGGCAGCGGCAGCGGCGCACGCGGTCCGGCCCGGACGAGGAGGCCGCAGACCGGTGGGAGGTCCGCATGGGAGTGTTCGACCGTTTCGCAGGACACGAGCAGGTGCTGTTCACCGCGGACCAGGCCAGCGGCCTGCGCTGCGTCATCGCCATCCACTCGACAGCGCTCGGCCCCTCCCTCGGCGGCACGCGCTTCGTACCGTACGCCACCGAGGAGGCCGCCCTCGCCGACGCGCTGCGGCTCTCGCGCGCCATGACCTACAAGGCGGCGTGCGCGGGTCTGGACATCGGCGGCGGCAAAGGCATCGTCATCGGCGACCCCTCCCGTATGAAGACCGAAGCGGTGCTGCGCGGCTACGGCCAGGCCGTCGAGAGCCTCGGAGGCCGCTACATCGCCGCTTGCGACATGGGTACCACCCCCGCGGACCTCGCCGTCGTCGGCCGCGAGACCCGCTGGGCGCGCGGCACCGAGCCCGTCGAGGGCGGCTCGGGCGACTCCGCCCGGCTGACCGCCTACGGCGTGTACCTGGGCATCAAGGCGTCTCTGCGGTGGCAGTTCGGCGACGACCGGCTCGACGGGTGCCGTATCGCCATCGACGGCGTCGGCAAAGTCGGCCTGCGGCTCGCCGGACGGCTGTACGAGCAGGGTGCGCAGTTGTACGTCGCCGACATCGACACCGCCGCGGCCGAGGCAGCCGCCACCGCCTACGGCGCGGTCATCACCCCGCCCGAGAAGCTGTACGGGCTCGAAGCCGACGTTCTGAGCCCCAACTCCGTCGGCGGCGTCCTCAACGAGGCCACCCTCCCCGAGCTGCGCTGCCGCGTCATCGCCGGGGCCGCCAACAACCAGCTCGCCACCGAGGACATCGCCGGACGTCTCGCCGAACGCGGCATCCTGTACGCGCCCGACTTCGTCGTCAACGCGGGCGGCCTCATCCAGGTCGTCGACGAACTCCATGAGGGCGGCCCTGTGGAGGAACGGGCGCGGGCGTGTGCCGAGACCATCCCCGAGCGCCTGACGCAGATCTTCGCACGGGCCGCGGACGACGGCGTCAGCACCGAACGCGCCGCGGTCCTCCTGGCCGAGGAGCGGCTGCGCGCCGTCGGACGGCTGCGCTCCTTCTGGTCACCGTGGCGTCACGGCAGCAGGTAGGTCACCGTATGGTGCGCCACCTGCCGCCCCTCGGCATCGCGGGTGGCCGCCTGGCAGAACACCGAGCGGCGGCCCGCCTTGACCACCCAGCCCTCGCACCACAGGTCGCAGCGCGCAGCGCCCAGGAAGTTCGTCTTCATCTCCAGCGTGACGGCCCGCTCCCACTGCTCGACCTGCGCCATCATCGCGATCCATGTCGCCACATCGCCGAGCATCATGCAGCACGCGCCCTGCATCACCCCGCCGGGCCGCAGGAAATGCTCCCGCCAGGGCAGCAGCAACGTCGCCCGGCCCGGCCGCACCTCGGTGAGGCCCACCCCCCACCAGGCGGCGAACGGCGAGGCGTCCAGAACCTGGCGCGCGGCGTCGAGCGAGAACCACGAGGGAACCGGCGGGCCTTGGGAGTCGTCGCTGCGCACGTCGTCGGGCACCCGTCCATGAGACCGGCCGCGTCCAGGGGTGTCAAGGTGCTCAGCCCCGGCCCGATCACCGCTGCGGGAACAACCACACCCATGCCGGACGCGACACATCCGGCCCGCGTGACCACCACCGTCGTCGTCCTCATCCTTTTCCTCGGCGAGCACGTGGGGCGGCAGCGGCCTGGCCGGAGCCGAGCCGCCCAGGCGCCTGGAAGCCCGACTCGGTGCGGCGCCGGGGGAGCAGGGCCGGCGGGGCGACACTTCGGTCCATGTGAGTCCATGTGGCGTAAAGGCCGGCATCCCGTCCTGTGGGGTGCTGCGATTCGATGCCGGACAGATGTCCACTGTGTCGCTCGATAGCAGCAGGGCCGCATGCCCATGCCACCGCCGGGGATGCTCGCACGGGGGATCTGGCCTGTGCGTGGTCTCCGCACGTAACGCGGAGCAGCGAGAGAAGCCGCCCGCCTCACGCGGCTTCCGAACCCGCGTGAACGCGGCACCGGCCGCCATCCGTACCGGCACAGCCCCTGCCACGCGCCAAAAGACGCACAGGGAGGAGCGGATATGCGTACATGGAGGACGGCGGTCGCCGCCGTATCGATGGCAGCCCTGGCGTTCGTCGGCGGCACCTGCCCCGCCGCGGCGGGGGAAGCGACCGGAGATCCGTCCGCTTCGGCCGCCGTACCGGATGGAGCCGGTGCCCACAGCGGCAGCGTGGACGCCGGCAGGCCCGGTGCGGACGCCGACCCGTCCGCGGTGATCCGATGCGAGGGACAAGTACAGCGCCCGCACAACTCCACCCACGTGCCCGGCACCGTCAACGTCGTCGTGACGGTCATGTGCACGGCACCGGTGCCGGAGATCACCACCCGCGCGGCCCTGTACAGGAACGGCCATCTCGTCAACCAGTCGGAGCTCAGGACGCAGCGGGCCACGCGCAGCGCCCAGAACAACGCGGCCGTGAGGTGCAGCCCCGGCAACTACCGGGGCTGGATGTACTTCAAGGTCGTCTTCCCGCCCGGCTACCGGCCGCCGGTCAGCTCGGGCAACGGCTTCGGCCAAGAGGTCGGCCTCGCCTGCTGACCTCGGCCGCCGGAACGGCGACACCGTGTTGCGCGGGGGCGCCACCGGGGAAGGATCACGGTGTGCGCCCCACCCCTGCCAGGATCCTGCGCCGACGACTGGCACAGCTCGACGCAGCGGCGGACCCGACCACCGGTACGGACGCCGGGTTGCGTCACTTCACCTCTGTCATGACGGGGTGGACCGAGCCCGAAGTGACGGCCCTGGCGGGCGGTCCGGCCATCCTTGCCCCCTCCGAGGTGGAGGAGGCGGACGAGATGGCCGACGGTTGCCTGCTGCTGGGCCGGCTTGCCCGGGACCACCGGTGTCTCGTACGGGGACCGCTCGACCGGATGCGACAGCACTGGATCGGCACCAGCCCGCACGAGCTGGTGCCACACCGGCGGCCCGCCCTGGACCGGGAGCGGTTCACCGCGCCCGGCGCGGATCCAGGTCCCCCCAGTACGAAGCCCTTCCACCAGGGGCTCTATACGTCCACGGCGCGACGTGACGGACCGGGCATGTGGCGGATGTATCTCGAACGGGGAACGAGTCTCCATCCCCGGCCCTGGCAGACCTGGGAGCTGCCGGTCACCGACCCCGCCGCCGACGTCCTCGACATCGGCGGCGCAAGCGACTGGGCGGCCTTCGTCGTACGCTATCCGCTGGTCCGTGGCGATGACGTCTACCCCGACTGGGCACAGGCCGCCCGGGACTTCGCCGGGGTGCACATGACCCTGCGCGCCATCGTCGCGGCCCAGGGCTTCCGCATCCCGGTGGCGGGCGGCCTGGCCGCGGCCCCCTACTGGGACCTCGAATCCGTGCTCTGGCTGCGCTGGTGCTTCTCCACCCCGCGACTGGTGGAGATCACCCCGCCCGAATCCCGGCCGTGACAACAGCCGGTCCGGCCTCGGCCGGCTCACCGGCCGGGATCCACCGCGAGCCGTCAGCGACATCCTGACCAGCGCGACGGCCCACCACGCGAGGCGCTCGGACATGCGGTCATGCGGACATGTCCTGCCCGATCGCCCGCAGGACATCTGCCAGCCACACCAGGTGGTGACCCACGGCACGATCCTGATCGGCGAGCAGGTCCTTCACATGCTGCCAGGATTCAGAAACCTGTCCGATCGTCAGATCGCTCGGCTCCTTGGAAACGTCGTACGACTCATCGGCTGGAACAGACCAGAAATAGTCCCGTTCCAGGACGACGGCATCGCCTGCTGCTGCAACTTCGACGTGCCGCAGCAACAGATCGACCGATCTGCGCAGTTCAGCCAGAGACACGCGCAGAGGCTCACCAGTCACATCGGCAGCCTGCTTATCTGCCCTACCGAATGCGGCTGACTTCTCTGAACTGGGCATAACTCACGATCTTAGCCGGAACCGGCATCGACCGTACTCACGTGCTCAACGCTCCCGAATCCTCCACCACCACCAACAGCCCGCAGTACACTCCGGCTGCCGGCCGGGATCTGGCAGAGTGCGGCGCTCGAACTCGGCATCGATCCGGGTGATCAGTCGGCCGAGGTCGATCCGGGCGCCGCGCGGGAGATGCCGCATGACCTCCTCCAGGTCATCGCGGGCGTCCTCGATCTCCAATCCGGGCTGCCAGACCTCCGGCGCGTTCAAAAACCGCCCTGGCTGCCCGAACGCCCGCTCGAAACGGGACAACGCATCGGCAACAAGATCCGGACGACTCAGCCGCTCGTCCTCCACGCGACGAACGGCCGCCCGGGTCCGGGCGGAGACACCGCGGATTCGGCGCACCATCACATGCTTACGGGGCCGCCATCGCTCAGTACGGACGGCCTTCGGGCGCCTACGCGGCATCGCCCTTTCGGATCAGTATCATGCGGGCATTCTGCCACGAGCCGGACCGGGGATGACGCCGAGTGGCATGGTCGCGTCAGGCTGAGCAGAACCTGCGAGTACGTACGTGCCGTCGACAGGTTCTTCATGAACCGGGCGTCGGCGGCGCCAGACCCGCAACGCATTGAAGCCGACCGGCCACACGCCTGCGCATCCTGGGCACGGTGGGGCAGAGAGGGGACGAGCCCATCCGCCGCGGGACGACACATCAGGTGACTGTACGGCGCGCTGCTCAGGCTCCCGGAATCGGGGCTGAAGGACCGTGGCCCGGGCGGTAGCCGATCAGTTGGGTGCTTGCCAGTTCGGCGTACAGGGAGTCGTGTGCCATCAGTTCGGCGTGGGTTCCCCGTGCCCGTATCCGGCCCGCTTCCATGACCAGGATGCGGTCGGCGGTGGTCACGGTGGACAGGCGGTGGGCGATGACCAGGACGGTGGTGCGGCGTGCGGTGTCGGTGATGGTCTCGCGCAGAGCGGCCTCGTTGGCCGCGTCGAGCTGAGAGGTGGCCTCGTCCAGGAGGAGCAGCCGGGGCCGGCGGAGCAGGGCCCGGGCGATCGCCACGCGCTGCCGTTCGCCGCCGGAGAGCCGGCTGCCGCGGTGGCCGACCTGGGTGTCCAGACCGTACGGCAGGCGGTCCGTCACGGTGTCGAGCCGGGCCAGGCACAGGGCCTGGGCGATCTGCTCGTCGGTGGCGTCGGCCGCGCCCAGCGTCAGGTTGTCGCGCAGGGTTCCGGCGAGGACGGCCGGGTCCTGTTCGACGTAGCCGATGGCGGCACGGAGCTCGGCGAGCGGCCAGCGGCGTACGTCCCTGCCGTCGAGCAGTACGCGGCCGGTGTCCGGCTCGTAGAAACGCTCGATGAGGGCGAAGACGGTGGACTTGCCCGCGCCGGACGGTCCGACGATCGCGGTCGTGCCCCCGGCGGGTACGGCGAAGGAGATGTGGCGGTGGACCGGGGGTGACCTGGCCGGTAGGTGAAGTGCACCCGCTGGAAGGTCACGGTGGCGGGGTGCCGGTGCCGTTCGTGGGAGCCGGGAGGCCCCGGTGGAGCCGCGCCCGCCTCGTCGCTGCGTCCTTCCGCGATCTCCACCTCCTCACCCTGCCCCTCCTCACCCTGCCCCTCCTCGCCCTCCACTTCCTCGGCCTCCAGCGCCTCGGCTTCCCGTATACGCCCGGCCGCGGCTGCCCCGATCTGCAACTGCCCGACGCCTTCCACCAGTTGACCGATCCTGGGGGCCAGTGCGAAGAGGTAGAGGAGGAAGGCGACGAGCGTGGAGACGCCGATGGAACCGGAAGTCACGCGCGCGCCGCCTACTCCGAGTACGACCAGGAAGCAGACCTGGAGGACGACGGCCGACAGGGTCGCGGAGACCGCCTCCCACGCGGCGGCGCGGACACCCGTGCGGCGGGCGTACTCGGCCGCACGGTGCAGCGCCGCGGTCTCCCGCTGTTCGGCGCCCGCCGCCTTGACGGTGCGCAGGGCACCCAGCGTCCGTTCGAGCCCGGCTCCCATACGGCCGACGGCTTCCTGCGTGTGCCGGGTGGCTCGGCCGATGTGCGGGGTCACCACCATGACGACGAGGCCGACGAACGCGATCACGATGAGGGTGACGCCGAGCAGGACGGCGTCCAACAGCCCCATCATCACGACGGTTGCCACAGTGATCACGGTGCCGGTGACCGCGGCCGACAGGGCCTGCGGTGCGGTGCGCCGCAGCAGTGCGGTGTCGGAGGTGACGCGGGCGATCAGGTCGCCCGGCTCGCTGTGTTCGATCACCGGCACGCGCAGGCGTGGAAGGAGGTGGGTCAGCCTGCGCCGGACGGTGCAGACGACGGACTCGGCGGAGCAGTCGAGCACGTAGTGGCCAAGACCCGCGAGCAGTCCGCCGGCCACCACCAGCGTACTGAGGATGACCAGGGGGCCGGTGCTCGGCTGCCCGTGGCCGATGAGGTCCATCACCTGCTTGGCCGCCATCGGCTGGGCCAGCCCCAGGAGACTGCCGAGCAGGCCGAGTGCGACACCGGCGAGCATGCGTACGCGTTGCGGTCGCAAATGGCCGGCCAGGGCCCGCAGGCCGAACCACGCAGGGGCGGGGCCGGCGGGGGAGGCCGGCTGTTCCGGCGGGTGCGCCGGGCCGCCGGCAGGGCGGGTTGCGGTCGGGGGCGCCGAGGTCACGGCCTCACTCCACGGCGAAGAAGCGCTGGAAGTACGAGGCCGGTACGTTCTCACCGACGAGTTCCCCCTCGGCTTCCACCCAGGCGTGTGCGGCGAACGGCGGACGGGCGCGGACCCCTACGCACCAGGCGGGCCACTGCCCGTGGAGGCGGCACAGCAGCACGGTGGCCAGGGACCGGGGCAGGCATCCCTTGCTCCCTCCGGCCGCCAGGCTCACGGCGAGCACCGTCTGCCGGGCGCGGGCGGCCTCGGCGAGCGTGGCGGGCTTCGCCCCGTACCGCAGCAGGCGCAGGACGACGCGGATACGGCCGGGTGGCAGCGTGGCCAGTACGTGGGCGCAGCCCACCGCCATCCGGGCCGTGAGGCGGCGGGCCAAGGGGATGGAGCGGGGGCGGTAGGGGAGTGTTTCCGGTGTCGACATCGCGTACCTCTTCCCGGGGCCGGGGCGCGTGCCCGGTACGGCGGCTACGGTGCGAGCAGGCCCGCGGAGCGCAGGTCGTCGATGATGCGGATGACGTCTTGGGTGGCCAGGTCGGTCTCGACGCCCTCGTAGTCCCGGGTCAGTGCCTCCACGGCCTGGTCGATGCCGCGGCCGTCCAGCAGGGTCTGCAGGACGACCGCTGCCGTGGGGTTGAGGGTCCAGTACTCGGCGCTCTTCTGGTCGAGCAGCGCCATGCCGTACTCGGTCTCGGTCAGCAGCACACCGGGTTTCAGCGCGTACATCGCCGTCACCTCTCCTGTTCGGTCAGGGGCCGGGCGGGTGCCGGTGTCATCTCGCGGGAGCGCAGCCACACCTCACAGGCCACGGTCGCGTGCAGCAGGTGGCTCTCCGTCTCCGCGGACAGCGGGCGGCGGCACCACTCCCGCAGGGCGTCCACGTCGATCAGGCCGAGCCGGCCCAGCCGGGATTCCTCGCACAGCGCCAGCAGCCGGCCGCGGTGACGCCGCAGCCGGTCTCCTCCTCGAAGGTGGCGTTGGCCTTGGTGCCGCGCGTGCGGACGGCTTCGGGCACGATGCCCCGCGTGGCCTCGACGATCAGCGGTTTGTACCGCCAGGGGGTGATCCGGTCCGGTGTCCGCACCGCGAGACACGCTTCGATGACGCGATCGTCGTAGTACGGGGCCGCCACGGTGACCCCCAGAGGAGCAGCCATCTGCCCGATGTGCCGGGTCCACTGGGAGATGCCGTCCATGGCGGCCAGTTCGCGGTGTTCGCCATGGCCCCTGCCCCGCGGCTCGGCGTCCGGCAGGCAGGTGAGCAGCAGCTCGCGCGCCGCAGCGACGGCCTCGGAGGTGGCCCAGGGCGGCATCCGGGGCGGTACGGACCAGTCGAGCAGCGGCTCGTCCGCGGCGGCTGCCGGCCCGGTCAGGTCACGGGCGACGCGGGCGAGCCAGGACCTGTAGGAGCGGCGGTCCAGGAGCTGGCCCAGCACCTTGTGCCGGGGCCACTGGTACTTGGCCGCGTACCCGCGCACGTCCCGCAGAGCGCGCAAGGGGTGAGCGGCTATCAGGGCGTGCAGCCGGGCAGGCGTTCCGGCCAGGAGTTCGTCGCCTCCCAGCCCGGTCAGATGCAGTCCGGACCCCCGGGCCGCTGCCCGCTTAAGGAGGTGCATACGGCGGTTCCGGTCGACCGTGAGCATGCTGGGCGTATCCAGGATGTCCTGGAGCGTATCGATACCGTCAAACGTCAGGGCCGTGTCCTGGGCGGGTACGACGTGGTGCTCGACCGATCCCAGGGCCTGGACGGTCTGCCGCGCCCAGTGCACATCGTCGCCGAGTTCGTCATGGAGGGCGGCGGTGTACGCGACGACCTCCGCCTCCCCGCGTGCCGCGGCGCAGCACACGGCCGTGGAGTCCAGACCGCCCAGGTCCGTCGTCACCAGGTCGCGCCCTCGCGTACGCACATCGACGGCGGCGGTCAGCACCTCGCGCAGGCGCCCGGCCCCCTCCGCCAGCGGGACATCGGGGTCGGGCGGTGACCACCACCGGCTCGGCCGTGCTTGCCCGTCGGCCTCCAGACCCAGGAAGTGGCCGCCGCGCAGGGCGTGGACGCCCCGCCACTGCGGTGATCCCGACAGCGGGTGCGGTACGCCCAAGGTGAGCAGCTCCAGGGCGAGCCGGCGTTCGTCCAGCCCCGCACCGACCAGCTCGGCCAGCACGTCGGCCCGGTCGGACGCGACGCTCACCCGGGCGGACGCGGCCCTCATCCGGGCGGACGCGGCGCTGACCCGGTGGGACGCGGCAGGCGTGGCCTCGGCGTAGAACACCCGCCGCAGGTCGACGACTCCGCCCTGCACCCGGACCCGTCCACCTGAACTCGCCACGAGATGGAAGCTGCCCGCCCACGTGGTGCTGTACCGGTCCAGCGCCGCAAGCGACCCGGTGGTGGCTGCCGCCGCGGCGGCGCGCCGGGCTTCCCGGAGGGTGACGCCATGCTCCCCGATCACGGCGACGCGGGTCGTGCCGTGCACTCCCACGACGGCCGACTCCGCTGTCCACCGGCCCACCAGCCAGGGCCTGCCGGACGCGTGGGGCAGGCTGTGCGACGCGTGGGAAAGCGCCTTCGCCGCGACCGTGGCGACCGCGTCGGTGTCGGGCAGGACGACGAACCAGCCGGGCAGGGCCGACAAGGACAGGGACTCTTCCACGGCTACGGCCTCCGGTCGCTGCGACGTCGGGAGCGGGCGGGGCGCCGGCGGACGGCTCGGCCCACCGCAGACCGGGCCGGCGCGGGGCCGGCCCGGCCCGGGGTACGGTGCGGAACCGCTCAACGGCTCCGCACCGGTCGCGTCACAGGAGCTGCTTGCCGCCGAGAACGTCCTTGGGACCGGTGTTCTTGACGCCCGTCACCTTGCGGAAGCCGCCGACCTTGGTGAGGGTGGGGCGCTCGTACGTCATGGTCGCACTCCTTTTCCCTGGGGGGACAACGCGGATCACGGGACCGGATCGACGACATGCGAAAGCATTTGCGTCTTCGCTCCCGCGAGCGGTTGATGCCGCGCGGTAACCGTAAGAGTGCTCAGAGCATCATCACAATGATTCGTCCCCGGCGACGTGTAGTACGCCGGGGGCGTGTGTTTCTGTCGCGGCGGCGCGGTGTGATGTCACGCGCTCCACAGTGGTGACCCAGACGGGTTTGAGAACACCGATCCAATGCCACGCCGCCGTTCGGTGAGGGCAGAGAGCGGTGATCCGTACGGTCAGGCCGGTGGCGCGCAGTCCGGCGCCTCGCCCGGGCAGTCTTCTTTCCGTGGTAGGCCCGGGAGACCGAGGCGGCCAGGGCAGCGAACGCGGAGCGGAAGAAAGCGTGTTTGAGCTGCTTGCTTCCTCTGCACGACGGCTGTCCGCCGCGGGCGTCCCCGGCCAACGGCTCGATCACACCCTTGCCTGTGATTGCGTGCGCACATAGCGTGCCGCCCGCCGTCGAACGCTGTCGCGCCCTCATGGGGAGGATGTTGCACCATGCCTGAGAGCTCCACGTACCTCCAACCCGTCGAACCTTCGGTCGCGGTCGCCGCGGGGAACCGCAAGGCCGCCGAAGCTGCCAACGCGGCCGATGAGAAGGACGGCAGGGACTTCGCCGACGCCATCAGGTTCCAGATCGCCCCGCCCGACGTCCCCGTCATCATGTCCCGCAAGGACCCGGAGAAGGTGGTCTGGGACTTCACCGCCTACGACTTCCTCAACCCGGAAACACGTATGGAGATGCCGTCGGTCAACGGCAGCCTGCACCGGCAGGGCGAGCTGACCGCCGTCGCCGGGCTGTTCCAGGTCACCTCCTGTTCCCAGTACCGCATCTACCAGGTGCGCGGCTACGACCTGTCCAACATGACGATCATCGAGCACGACTCGGGCCTGTACATCATCGACCCGCTGGCCTCCTACGAGACCGCGCAGGCCGCCTTGAAGCTGTTCCGCGACAAGACGGAACTCACCAAGGAACTGCGGCCGGTCAAGGGGCTGATCTACACCCACTGCCACGTCGACCACTTCGGCGGCGCCCGCGGCATCTTCAGCGAACAGGGGGACCCCCTGGAGCCGGGCGTGCCCGTCGTCGCGCCCGACGGGTTCCTGGAGCACGCGGTCAGCGAGAACATCTACGCCGGACCGGCCATGGCACGGCGCGCGCAGTACATGTATGCGGCACAGATGGACAAGGGCCCCGCAGGGCAGGTCGGTTCGGGGCTGGGCCTGACGATCTCCACGGGCGAGGTGACTCTCGTCCCGCCGACCGTCTACATCGGCGGGCCGGCCCACCAGCCGGTTGCGAAGGGGAACTGGCAGCCCTCGTACGTGATCCCGTGGCGGCCGGGGCTGTACGTGTTCGACGGGTTCGGGTTCCCACTGGTCTTCCAGCTCACACCGGGCACCGAGGCGCCGGCGGAGATGAACATCTACTTCCCGGACGCCAGGACGCTGTGCATCGCGGAGAACGCCACGCACACCATGCACAACATCCTCAGCCTGCGTGGCGCGCAGGTGCGGGACGCGCACGCCTGGTCGAAGTACCTCACCGAGGCGATCCAGAGCTTCGGCAAGGAGACCGACGTCCTGTTCGCCTCCCACCACTGGCCGATGTGGAACGAAGTACGGGACGAGGGAGGGGAGGAGGGGCCGGGCAATGAGCGGATCCTTGAGTTCCTCAACAAGCAGCGCGACATGTACGGCTATCTCAACGACCAGGCGCTGCGGATGATCAACGCCGGTTACACCGGCCCCGAGATCTCCGAACAGCTCCAGACCCTCCCGCCGAGCCTGGCCGATCACTGGTACGACCGGGGTTACTACGGCTCGGTGAGCCACAACTTCAAGGCGGTCTACCAGCGTTACATGGGCTGGTACGACGGCAACCCGGCCCACCTGTGGGAGCTGCCGCCGGTCCAGGCGGGCGCGGCCTACGTGGAGGCGATGGGCGGCGCGGAAGCCGTCGTCGATGCGGCCCAGCGCGCCTATGACCGCGACACCCCGGACGGGTTCCGCTGGGCGGCCGAACTCCTCAACCACGTGATCTTCGCATCCGCCGCCGAGACAGGCAGCCCGCTCGCCGAGCCGCAGGTCACGCGGGCCAGGGAACTCCAGTCCAAGGTCTTCACCCAGCTCGGCTACGGCAGCGAGAACGGCACCTGGCGCAATGCCTACCTCACCGGCGCGCAGGAGGTCCTGGGCGGCCCGCAGCCGCTGATCACCTCTCAGACGTCCGCTGACCTGATCCGCAGCACCACTTTGGAACAGTACTTCTCCGCGCTCGCCCGGAGCGTGGACGGGCCGACGGCCGCCGAGCAGTACCGCGAGCCGATCGCACTCAACTGGGTCTTCACCGACGAGAACGGCGTCGAGACCGGCCAGAAGTGCACCACGACGCTCCGCAACGGTGTGCTGGTCTTCGTCGAAGGCGGTGACCGCTTCGTCCAGGCTCCGGCGGCGACCATCAGGCTGAGCCGCCAGGCGCTCGACGAACTGGCCGAGTCCCCCGGCTTCAAGGACAACTTCAACAACGCGGTGCAGGACAAGAAGATCACCCTGGAGGGCGCCAAGGCCCAGGCGGCGACGGACGCCGTCTTCGGCACCCTGACCCTGCCCGACCCGAAGTTCCCCATCGTCACCCCACGCAAGCACATCTGAACGCACACCGGGCCGGCTCCACCCGGAAGCCGGCCCTCCGCTCGGTTACGCATCGAGCAGATGCCCCTGGCGAGGGCCGCCCGTGCTGGCGGTGGGCGCTGGGAACCTGGCTGTAGGACTGGGTTGAGGAGCTGCTGCGCGGCCGGGTCTGCGGCACGCATTCCGGCGACCCGTAGTTCACCGGTGGTCCGTACGGGCAGGGTGAGCGGGCAGTGAGCAGGTGACGAAGCAACGAGCGGACTCCCCCTGTGTGCTGCCGGGAGACCCTGTCTGGATCCACGACACCCGGTACGTGCAGGACACCCTCGCCTCCCTCGCCGCCACAGCGGCGAATGCCCACGACCACGGAGATCCCGAGAAGTACGTCCCGCCGCACCTTCCGTTCCAGGTCGCAGCCCGGCACCCTCGGTCGGCGCTGTGCTTCGGGCACACCGCGCGCAGCCGGGCCGACCGCGTCGTCGCAGAGTGGACAGCTCGCAATGCCGGACCCGGCGCGCCTCACACGTGTCGTGGACGCAGCGCGGACGGCATCGATTCCGGTACGGGTCATCACCGCGGCCGGTACAGCCCGCGGGTAGCCACGCCGCCAGCGGGCACGGCGGCACGCTGCGCCGGGAAACCACCGCTACGCTGATCAACTCGCCCACCCCGACGCCGGGAGCATCGCATGAGCACGTTTTTGCGCCCGTCCGCTGACCGGGCCGTCATCCGCTGCGACCAGTGCCCGGGCCGGCCCGTCCTGCCCACCCATCGGGAAGAGACCGACACCCGGCGCTGCGTGCGCTGCCAGGGCGAGCACCGCTGGCTGGCTCAGCCCCACCCCGACGACCACCTGTGCTCCGTATGCCGACGCGAGTGCCCCTCCTGCCAGGCTCTGACCTCCAACGGCGAGCGCTGCCGCACCTGCCGGGACCGCTGCCGCACCTGCTCCGGGCCGTTGCCCGAGCGCCCCGAGTACGCGGCCGGCATCACGCGCGTCGAGCCCGAAAAGCGCAAGGACCGCCGCCGCAAGTGGGCGCGCATCTACTTCCCGCGCTCCTGGGACCGGGACCAGTGCGACGCGTGCCAGACCGCGCCGAGCGCGAAGGACCCCTTGCGTGCGGTGCTGGCCGCGCTGCCCGACAAGCTCGTCCTGGCCTGCGGCGGCGGCGTCCCGCCCGCCGTCGTCGACCTCGTCCACGACGAACTGCGGCGGCACACCCCGGCCCGGCTCGCCGCCCGCATCGAGCGCCGCTGGTGGAAGAGCTGGTCAAGCCGCCCCCTTAAGCGCAAGGCCGACGGGCACCGCGACGGCTACGGACCCGACGACGTCGCGGTGTGGCTGCTGGCCCCCACCGCCTGCCACGGCCACTGTGAAGACGGCTGGCTCCCGGCCCCACCGGAGCGACCCGACCGCGACGACGAACCGTGCACCGTCTGCCGCGGCGGACGGCTGCTCGCCCCCCGGCGCGACGAGGCCGAGGAAGACGACGAAGCCGAAGGCCAGCCGGCGTCGGCGCGCTCGCTCGCCGACGCCATCAGCTACCGGCCCCCGATCCCGGAGTGCACCGGCCGCGGAGGAACCTGCGGCCGGCCCGTCACACCCCCGCACACCCAGTGCCCCGAATGCCTCGACTGGCCCTGGTGCATCTGCCGACGCCGCCGCCACAACCCCGAACAGGCCGCCTGCCCCGCCTGCGCCACACGGTGAACGGGCCCAGGGCCACTGCCCCGGGACGACGCGGAGATGGCACAACGGACCAGCCTCGAAAAACGTTCGCTGCACGGTACATTCGCAAGGACGCAGCTCCAGAACCGGAGACGTGATGACCGAAACCGTCGATGACGTACGCGAGGCAGCAGAGACGGTGCCCACCCCGTGGCCCGGTCTGACGCCACTCGCCGATCTCAGCTTCCGCCACAAGGCCGGCATCGTCGCACAGCGCGGTAGCCGGGAAGCCAAGGTCGGCCGGGACATCGCGGTCCATGCCGCGCGAGCTGGCACCCCCGTGGTTCTCTTCACCGGTTACCCGCCTGCCACCCGGCCTGCGTCACTTTTCATCGACATGACTCCCACGCCGACCGCAGCGCATATCAACCTCAGCGCCCAAAGACTCATCGCGGGCCGAAAACCACGCCTCATCGTCATCGAGCGCTTCGAACGGCTGAGTCAGGACACCCCTGAGCCGCAGTGGGACGACGCCCCAGGCGATCCCGTCGAGGACCCGGCAAGCGAGTCGTGGGGAGACCGGCTGATGTGGACGGTCCGCGACATCCGAGTCGAGATCCCCACGCTGTTCACGACTGTCGTCGACCCAGTGCCCGACCTGACCCGGCCGTTGTTCAAATGGCTCGACGTAGATCACCCGGCGATGGTGATGACGGACGTCTGCAAACCGACCCTCGTGGTGGCGCGCACCGGGCCCGAGGCGGTCGAAGGGCGCCTGGAGGTCGATCCGCTCGCTTTTCGGACCGGGTCCGTCTTCACCCTGAAGTGGGCGCCGCTGGCCACACAGACCAGGTAGCTGACGAAGTTTCCGGACAATCGCCTTTGGGCTGAGATGCCACGCTACCGCCGAGCCGACAGTGCCGTGGCCGAATCCGCTCAGAGGCTGGGGACATGGGCGAATGAACGCCGCGCATTTTGCCGCATTGACGCAGAACCTGGCGAGGCGACCCCCCGAAACGGAGCAACCGCCACTTCACCGCAACCATGATGCCGCTCTCAGCGCCAGGGGCCGAGGGCGACCACCCAGTGCCGGCGGCCATCACTTCCGTGAGTCTGCACCGCTCCTGAGAGAAAATCCGCTACACCATGAGTCTCTTCGCGGGTTCCTCCACTACGACCGAGCCCTCCAGGCCGGCTGGCCCATCGCCACCGGGATCCTCGAAGGAGCCGCACGCCACCTCGTCGCCGACCGCCTCGACATCGGCGGAGCTCGCTGGGGCCTTGACGGTGCCGAGGCGGTTTTGGAACTCCGTACCGTCGCCGCCAATGAGGACCGTGACGCCTGCTGGGAGCACTACCGCGCCGCCGAGCATCAGCGTCTCTATCCAGCCGGCCAGCACCGATACGCTCTCACGACCTGACAGTCACTGCCTTCAGAGAGAGCCGTACCCGGAGACGAACCCGTGGGAGAGGTCCAGCTCGAAGGGAGAACCCGGGCGATCCGGGGCCCAGCCTCGCGCGAGCGCGGTGCGAATGTGATCCGTTACGTCGGAGGGAAGAATCGGGGTGCCGGTTCTGCCGATCCAGTTGCTGGAGTGCGGCTGGTCGGTGGTGATCACCAGTGACGTTCCCGGGCGATCGGCGTGTTCGACGGCGTAGGTGCAGGGCGTCCAGCACAGTCCCTGGCTGTAAGTGGGCCTGCGGCGCAGCCGCCACCGGTAGGTCTCCCCGTCCACGACAATGCGGCGCGAGCCCTTACTGACCAGTGCCACAGTCCCTCCTCTGATCTTGCCGCACGGTAACGCGTGCCCGGCCTGCTGCTGAAACAGGTATTCGTCTCGCTTCCCCGTCCCTCACTCAGAAAGAACCGCACCAGCTCGTCGAGCGTGGCGAGATCGTCTCGAAGAACGTCGAGGCGGTGATGCGTAAGGTCGAGCGGCACCGGTTCACTCCCGGGGCCAGCCTGGAGGACGCTTACCGCCCCTGCAACGCCCTGGTCATCAAGCGGAACAAGCGAGGGGTGGCCGCGAGTTCGGTGAGCGCGCCGCAGACCCAGGCGTTCATGCTGGAGCAGGCCCAGATCAGGCCAGGGATGCGGGTGCTGGAGATCGGCTCCGGGGGCCTGAGCGCGGCATATCTGGCGGAGCTGGTCGGCGAGGGCGGCGAGGTCACGACGGTCGATATCGACCCGGAGATCACCGGCCGGGCGGCTCAGGTACCGCGGGTCCTGGAGCCCTGGAGCCCTGAGGCGCCTCAGCGACAGGCTGACGGCGTACCGACGGTGTGGTGTCGAGGGGCATCATGAATCGTCTGAAAGTGACTCCCGACTCGGTTGCACCTGAGGTCACACGGTGAGCATAGTGATCGCGGTACGCAACACGGCGACACGGTAGGGGACTTCGGCGTCTGCTGGTGGCGCCGCCCGCTGCTCTGCCGTCGCGGGCGGATGTGTGTCTCGGACGTGGATGACTCAGCAGAAGCGGCCAGCCGTACGGCACGGAGTGTGATGGGAGCCATGACGGCCAACGGACAGGCTCCTGAGAGTGGCAGGAACGCAGCGTTGGCGGCCACACTGCGGGAAACGGGCTGCAGCTATCAGTCGTTCGCTGCGCGGGTGAATGCCCTTGCACGCCGTCAGGGGCGGGGCACGCGCTATGACAAGGCGTCGGTGTCCCGGTGGATCGGCGGACGGCCCCCTCGTACGGAGACGATATGGCTGGTGGCGGGGGTGCTGACGGAGGCGCTGGGCCGGGTGGTGCAGCCGTGTGACATCGGGTTCGCTGCCCAGCAGGGGCCACCGGTGGTGATCCGTTCCCTGCGGTACGGCGAGGACGTGGGCGAGGTGCTCCAGACGCTGTCCGACCTCACTGCGGACGATGTCGGCTGTCGGGACGTGCTGGGGCTGGTGCCGTTCGTCAGCAGTGCGCTGCTCGCGCCGCAGCGAGGCTGGCTGCTGTGGGCGTGGGAGCAGTCGGAGGCCCCGGCGCCGGCCGCGGTCTCGGCCGGGGCCGGGTGGCGGTGGTGCAGGCGATGATCACCGCCTTCGACCAGGTGGACAACACCTTCGGTGGCCAGGAGGTGCGTTCGAGCATCCTGTTCTACCTGCACCATGAGGTCCTGCCGATGCTGCGCCGGGGGATGAGCGCCGAAGAGCGTGGCCCGCTGTTCACCGCGGCGGCCCGGCTCGGGGCTCTGGCCGGCTGGAGCAGCTACGACAGCGGCGAGTACGGTCTCGCGCAGCGGTACATGATCCAGGCGCTGCGGTTGTGCCAGGAGGGTGGGGATCTGGTGCTGGCCGGCCAGATCCTGGCAGGGCTGTCACATCTGTCCACCAGCCTGGGCCATCCGCAGGACGGGGTGCATCTGGCCCGGGCGGGGCTGCAGACGGCACGGCACGCGGGCAGCCCGCTGGGGCTGATGCGGCTGCACATGATGGTGGCGCGCGGCTGTGCCGCGAGCAGCCGCCCGAAGCAGGCTCTGCGGGCGCTGGAGGATGCGGAGGCCGCCTTGGGACGGAGCCGGGGTGCGGAGCAGGAGTCGCCGTGGGTGCGCTACCTCGACCGCCACTACTGGGAGGCGGAGGCCGCCTTCGTCTTTCGGGATGTGGGCGAGGCCGGGCAGGCCGAGCAGATGGCGGACGCCTCGGTGCGGGCGAACACCGATCGGCGGCGCCGGCAGGCGATCAGCCAGGCGATGCTGGCCACCGCCTGCCTTCAGCAGCAGCGGCTGGACGAGGCGCTGGCCTGTGCGCACGCCGCGCTCAAAGGCCTGGAGTTGGTCCGCAGTCAGCGGTCGGTGCAGGCCCTGCGCGATTTCGGCCAGCGGGTGAGCGTGTTCAACAAAGAGCCGGCGGTGCAGGGCTTCTTGCGGGCGGCGCAGCCGGTGCTGCAGACGGCCTGAGCGGTCAGTAGCCGTCCGGTGTGGGGCGTTTCGTGCCCGGTCGACGGGGATGCGGGCACCGGAGACACCGCTGGACCAAGGCGAGAGCAGGAATACGACGGTGCGGGCGACACGACGGTGCAGGCGTCCTCCTGCGGTGTGACCAGCTACCCGCCCGGGAGCTGTGCGGTGAAGCGGGCGAACGCCTGAGGTTCCTGTTCCTGCAGCCGGGCCCAGCGGCGGCCGGGAATGAGCACCGACCCGGGGAATAGACGTTGACCCGGACGTGGCCGGGGCCGAGGTCGTTGGCGAGGGTTCCGGCCGTGCTGAGCAGCGCGGCTTTGGCTGCACCGTACTTGGCCTGGGGGCTGGGTTTCCACCTGCTGATGAACGAGTTCAGGACGGCCGATTCGCCGCCGGCCGCCCGCAGATGCGGCAGGGCGGCCGGCATCAGCCGTTGCGCGTGGCCGGCGTTGAGCGCGTAGGCGGCGGACCCGTCGGCCGCGGTGGCGGTGGCCAGGTCACGTCCCCGGGCCCGGGACATGGCGGGTACGGCCTGACCGCGCGAGGACGGAACTGGCCGCTTGGCTGCACGTGAACTCCCGGTTCGGAGCAGTGCGCCGACCCCGCGTGGGGCGAGGGAACTGGCGTCCGCCACTTCGACGGCTGCGGATTCACCCGCGGAGGCGGTCGATATCGCCGCCGGCGCCGGCGAGCAGGGTTTGCGTACGGGGTTTTACTGCCAACGCTGCTACAACCGAACAACCCCGCGCGGCTCTGGCCCTGCGCCGCCCGGGGCGCTTAGGTAGCTGTCATGCCCGCGCCCCGGCGGCTTGGGCGCTCGTGGGACAGCCTGCGCAGGGGCTCTGCTTGCGCGTCGGCTCCGCCCGCGTCCCCGCGTCCGGTGTCCCCGCCGAGACCACGCACCCCTTCTGCCCAGAGGACTTCCGCATCCATGGCCGCGTCTGCGCACCACTTGGTGTCGTGTCCCCAGCAACCACCGTCCGGCGGTGCTGCCCGCGGCGGCCCGGGCACGGCCCGCCGCGCCCCTCACCGTGCGATGCCGTACGGCCCGTCACGGAAACGCATCCCAACTCCCGGCAGGCCTGCCGGGCCCGGCGGTCACCGGGTGAAGGCGCGGATACCGCCTGGGCGCGGCTTGCCGGCCGGCCGGATCCCGCTGTGCTGCAGACCGGTGGCTGCCGGCGCGGTCAGCACCGGCCCGGCTTCGGCCGAGCGGCACCATCAGCTCCGCCATGGTGCTGCCGTTCGCGGTGCTGCCTCTTCAGCCGGACATGGCGTCGGCGAGGGCATTGCGCAGGGCCCGCTGCACCCCACCGGCATCCAGGCCGCCTGGGGGGAGCGCTGATGGTCAGCTATCACCCGGCGGGCCGTGACACCGCCCTGTATCCGGCGGTGCAGGAGGTCAAGGCGGGTCACTGGATGGCGATGCGGCAGGTGCTGGCCGAGACGGGAACCTGGCCGCAGTGGACCGCGCGGACCCAGGTGCTGAGCGTCTTCGCCGCGCGGGGCAACACCGTCGAGCTGTGGCTGAAGGAGGAGCCGGAAAGCATCGCCGCGCAGATGATGTACGCCAGGGTCCTCACTGAGCGGGCACTGGAGGCCTATCGCAGCAGGCGGCACGCCAGGGACGCCGGGCGGTCCCGGCACCTGGACGAACTGGCGAGCCGGGCCCGGCAGGCGTGCGACCGGGCCGCCGAGGTGAACCCCGCCGACCCGGTGGCCGTCGTCTGCCGCCTCGCCTTGGCCGAGACGGACCCGGACGGCCGGTTCCCGGAGCACCGTGCGGCTCCGCCGCCGCCGGAGTTTCTCCTGCCCCCCGGGCCGTGGGGGCTCCTGCAAGCAGCACACCAGCGAGACGCATACAACCGCGAGGCATGGCACCGTATGCTCCGCGTGCTCCAGGTCGGCCCGGGAGCGGCACACCTGTCCCGGCAGGGGGTCGCCATGGACTTCGCGCGCTGGTCGGCCTCCAAGGCCCCCCTCGGCTCACCGTTGCTTCTTCTGCCCTTGTACGCCTACATGGAGGGCTACCGGGCGCGGCGGGACCAGGGCAAGGCCACGCTGAGCCCGGAGTGGGCCGATGGGCTGCTCGCGCCGGCCATCACCCGGGCCTTCACCGACTGGTTCAGCCGCTGCACCACGGTCACCAGTTCCCCGACCGATCTGAACTATTTGGCGCACGCGCTGGTGGCGGGCGGGTTCCGGGGCGAGGCGGCGGCCGTCTTCAAGGCCATCGGCGACTTTGCCACCCCGGCCCCCTGGCAGTACGTCGCGCAGCACCCGCACCGGTGGCGAGAGGACTTCGAGACCACCCGCAGTGCCTGCCTGCGGGCACGGAACCGGCCCGCCGGAGGGAAGGGCCCGTGAAGCTCCGCCGGCTCTGCGGGCGAGCTCCGCCACGTCCCCCTGACGCCCCGGCCGATTCGGTCTTGTCCTTCTGCTTCCCTGTGCGGAGATTGACGATGCGTACTTCAGCACATGCACGACGGCAGCGGCCCGAGCCGCTGGACGATGACGAGCGCCTTCTCAAAGAGCTCGGCTACGCCCAGCAACTGCACCGGCGCATGGGGGCGTTCGGCAACTTCGCCGCGTCCCTGTCGGTCATCTCCATCATGTCCGGGACGCTGCTGCTGTTCGGCTTCGGCCTGAACTCCGGCGGCCCCGCCGTGGTGATGTGGGGATGGATCGCCGTCGGGCCGCTGGTGCTGTGCCTGGCGGCGGCGCTGGCCGAGATCACCTCCCGTTACCCCACCAGCGGCGGGCTGTACTTCATGGCCCGCCAGCTCGGCGGTGAGCGCTGGAGCTGGTACACCGGCTGGCTCAACCTCCTGGGCCTGCTGGCCGGGATCGCGGCCCAGGACTACGGCATCGCTACGTTCACCGCCGCCTGGGCGAACCTGCAGTGGGGGATCACCTTGTCCCCCGGGGCCCTGCTGGCGCTGTACGCGGTCATCCTCGTACTGCACGCGGTCCTGAACCTCTTCGGCGCCCGGCTGATGAACGTCCTGACGTCTCTGAGCGCCTGGTGGCACCTGGCCGGAGCCGTCGTCATCATCGGCGCCCTGACGCTGGTCCCCTCCCGCCATCAGCCGGCCGGTTTCGTCTTCAGCGAGTTCACCAACAGCACCGGCTGGAGTGCCCCCGTCTACGTGATCCTGCTGGGGATGCTGCTGCCCTGCTTCGCCCTGGCCGGCTACGACACCTCCGCCCACCTGAGCGAGGAGACCACCCGCGCCTCCGTCACCGCGGCCCGCGGCATCGTCCGCTCGGTGGCGGTGTCCTGGATCGCCGGCGGCGTCCTGCTGGCAGCCCTGCTCTTCGCCGTCCAGGACTACGCCGCGACCCTGGCCGGCCCCACCGGCGTGCCGGTCGCACAGATCTTCCTGGACGCGCTGGGCGTGGCCGCCGCCAAGGCCCTGCTGCTGATGATCATCGTGGCGCAGTTCCTGTGCGGCTACACCGTCACCGCCGCCGCCAGCCGCATGATCTACGCGTTCTCCCGGGACGGCGCCCTGCCGGGCTGGACCCGCTGGCAGAAGGTCAGCCGCCGCACCGCCATCCCCGCCAACGCCGTCTGGCTCGCCGTCGTCGTCGCCTTCGTTCTCGCCCTGCCGTCCCTGTACTCCGCCGGCGCCTTCTCCGCGGTCACGGCCATCTCCGTCGTCGGGTTCACCCCCGCCTACGCCATCCCGGTGCTGCTGCGGCTGCGGCACCGCGACAAGTGGGCGCCCGGGCCCTGGAACCTGGGTCGCTTCAGCCGCCCGATC
The DNA here is from genome assembly GCF_022695595.1 of Streptomyces sp. MST-110588. Lineage (NCBI taxonomy): Bacteria > Bacillati > Actinomycetota > Actinomycetes > Kitasatosporales > Streptomycetaceae > Streptomyces > Streptomyces sp. MST-110588. The sequence goes on along the minus strand of NZ_CP074380.1, from coordinate 33,638 downwards.
GGCTGGATCGCGGTGCTGTGGGCGGCCACGGCGACCGTGCTGTTCATGCTGCCGCAGACCAGCCCGGTCACCGCCATCACGTTCAACTACACCCCCCTCGCCACACTGGCGGCGCTCATCCTGGCTGCCCTGTGGTGGCGCTTCGGGCGCCGCTCCTATCTCCAGCGGCGCTCCCGCACGGCCCAGTCCCACGACGACGACTTCGAAGGCATCGTCTGATGAAACCCACACCACACGGCACGTACAGGACTCCCGCCGCCCCGCCGGTGCCGGGCCCGGAGAGCATCGAGTCGGTGCAGCAGCTCACCGTCGCCTGGCGGGCCCTGGTGCTCGCCCGCGACGCGGGGGCGGACGTACGCGACCTTCCGGGCATCGCCATCCGCTGGGCCGACAGCCGTCTCTCCTTCCTCAACTGCGCCGCCCTGACCGGCGCGGGCGGCCAGGCGGAGCTCCTCGGACAGCGCCTGGGCCAGGCAGCCGACATCATGCGCTCGAAGAAGCAGCCGGGCTTCCTGTGGCTCTTCGAGGACCTGCTCGACGCCGGGGCCCGCTCCGCGCTGGCCACGGCGGCCGAGCAGGCAGGGCTCCAGTACGCCTTTGCGGGTACGGGCATGGCCGGCGACCTGCTCCCCCTCCCCGAGCCGGCCCACCCCGACCTCACCTTCGTACGCGTGAGCACCGACGAACACCTGCAGGCCTACGCGGACCTCAACTCGCGGGCCTACGGCCTCCCGTTGGAGGACGGCCGTGACGGCCTGGTCGGCCTCCCGTTCTGGAAGGACGAAATGTACGCCTATCTGGCCATGCGAGGCGACGTACCGGTCGCATGCGCGGCCACCACCCAAGCCGCGGGGCGTCTGTTCGTCGCGTTCGTGGCCACGGACCCACGGTGGCAGCGCCGGGGGTACGGCGAGGCGGTCACCCGCAAGGCCCTGTACGAGGGCCACCTGGCCACCGGGCTGACCCGCGCCACGCTGCACGCGACCGAAGCCGGGGCCCCCGTGTATCCGCGGATCGGCTTTCAGCCGAACTCGCAGATCCGTTTCTACACCCTGCGGAAAGGCTGACCCGGCGAGCAGCTATGCCATGCCGCGCAGCTCCGCCGAGGGCGCGGCTGCCGTCGTGGCAAAGGCACCGAGATGTGGCGGTCCCAGCCGGCCTGAGCCACACCCGCGCCCCGGCACAGGCCCCTGCGCCCCGCTCCGGCCTCCACACACCAGCGCCGGCGCTGCCTCTGGGCCTCGGCCCCCACACCCCGGCGACCGAGGGAGATCATGCCGCAGCATCACCTCCACTGTTCCCGCGCGTACGCCCGCCTTGCCTCCGGCACCCGCACGCGGCGTGCTCGCCGACCGGACCCACAGAGACCGGACCGCCTCCGGCACCACCACGGTACCCCTGTACCTGTACCTGTACCTGGACCGGGGCCCTTGTCGGACGGGCCCGGCTCGTTTCGAATGACTGGCTGATCTGGCATTTCACGCGGGCGGGCTGGTCAAGGGTGCTGATCGCTCCTGCTTTCTCGGTGCGGGAGTGGGGTGATGGTGTCCTTGCTTGCGGAGTTGGAGCGTCGGGAGGCGACGGTCCGTGAGCGTGTTGCCCAACTTCGAGCACAGGCAGCCGAGTCGAACGAGCAGACTGGGAGCGTTCGAGGAGACGCTCTCCCGAGTGGAGACCGCCCGGATGACGGTGCGGGAGGCCCTTGACGATGAGGCCGCCGACAGGCAGGTCACGGGCGAGGTGGCAGCGTCGCGGCAGGCGGGGGTGACATCGCCGATCGGCGTGGTGCCGGTGCCGCAGTGGCCAATGCGGTCGAAGGCGGCGTCGACTCCAGCACCATGACCGCCTTGGCCGCGAAGAACCTGCGTGCCTCCACCGGTCAGACGCCGGACAGCTTGGCCGTCGACTTCGTCGGCAGCGACAAGATCACCAGCAGCAAGCCGGAAGTCACCTGATGGTCCTCCCATCGTGCTGAGCAACGACCTGCTCATCGAGCACAGGACATCGGCCTGCACTTCCCTGACCTTCCCGGCTGGGGAGACTTCGACACCTCCCTGCACCTGCTATTCAAGGGGGTACGGGAACACTCCACCGTCGCCCTGTCGGGTGAGTCCGCCGACGAGGTATTCGGCGGCTACTACAACCTCCAAGGCCCCCCGACCCTCCACCACGATGGCGTCCCCTGGCTGCGCGAAGGCCATGCCTTCGCCGACCTCCTGCACAACACGCATATCGCCGAGATCAAGCCGTAGGAGTACGCGCGCCAGCGCTACCTGGAGACGATGGCCGAGGTGCCCCGCCCGGAGGGCGAGAACGACACCGACGCCCGCCTGCGCGAAGTGTTCTACATGGCCTTCACCCACTGGTTGCCGGCCCCGCTGCACCGCAAGGACCGGGCCAGCATGGCAGTAGGCATTCAGGTCCGCGTCCCTTTCTGCGATCACCGCCTGGTGGAGTACGTGTGGAACGTGCTGGCTTCGTTCATCTCTAGGAACAGCGTTTGTCGACGGGTTTCGAAGGCAGTCAGTGATCGACTGGCTCGTGAATGTTGAGCAGAAATGACGGCACTGACACGGCCTCGAAGGCGGAACGGCCAGTCGCCCGTCAGGACGGCTGGCCGTCGAAGGAGGTAGCGGCAGAGAGCAGCGCCTTTGAACGTCGAGCAGGTCGTCATCCGGGGTGGGATACCAATTGGGATGCCAGGCTGGGTTCGGTCGTGTTATGTAGTGAAGATGGAACCCGACCTCGTGACCGACGATCGACTGCGCGGCGTGCTCGATGAGCTTGTCCGCAGGGAACCGCTCTTCCACCGACCCGAGTTCGGAACGACAAGGGCTGACTTTGAGGTCATGGCAGCCCCGGACTTCTGGGAGACAGGCGCGTCAGGACGGCGCTACAGCCGTGCGTACGTTCTCGATGTCCTCGAGGAACGCTATAAGTCTCCACTGGCCGAGGAGTGGGAGACCTCCGACTTCCGCTGCCAGGAACTGGCAGCGGAAGTCTATCTGCTGACGTATACCTTGGTCCTCAACGGGCGGAGAACACGGCGGGCAACGATCTGGCAGCAGGGTGCCGACGGCTGGACGGTTCTCTACCACCAAGGAACCGTGGTTCAAGATCCCTGAGTGTTTGGCACTCAGATGGCCTTGGCAGGTTCTTCGGCTCGTGCGCGGGTGCTGGCCAGGCGGTAGGTGTCGGTGCCGGTCTCGATGATGGTGCCGTTGAAGGTCAGCCGGTCGACGATGGCCGCGCAGAGCCGCGGGTCCGTGAAGGTTCTGTCCAGCCACCGAAGGACTCGTTGGAGGCGATGGCGACGCTGTTCTTCTCCTCGCGCCCGGTCAGGACCTGGAAGGGGAGTTCGGCGCCGTGTCGGTCAAGTTCCATGTAGCCGAGCTCGTCGACGCATAAGAGATCGACACGGCAGTAGCGGGCGATGGCCTTGTTCAGATGCTTCTCGTCGGCGGCTCGACCAGCTCGGTGCAGCCGCCGGGAGCGGTCGGTGAAGGCGGTGAAGCCGGTACGTTCGGCAAACCCGCGCGTGTGCAGGGGTACCCAGGTCAGCGCGATGAAGGCCAGGTCGAACTCGCGTGTTTGGGGGCCGGCGGTGTCCCAGTCGAAGAAGCCCGCCAGGTGCCCGTCGCGCCAGACGGCGTTCCATGGGGCGGCGTCGTGGTGGCCGATGATCAGGCCGGGCCGCCAGGCCTGGCCGGCGAGCCAGCGTGCATCGGGTGGCGGAGTGAAGGACTGGGTCGCATCGTGCAGCGTCCGGGCCCACCGGCCGACGTCCTCCAGTGCGGTCTGCGAATAGACCCAGGCGGGCCAGGGAAGGTCCTCGCCCGCCGTCTCACCGTCGAGATAGGTCAGCACCTCACGCCCTTGGCTGTCGACTCCCAGCACCCGGGGCGCACCCTGCAGCCCGGCCGCCTCCAGGTGGCGCAGCACCGCATGCACCGCGGGCGTCCATGGCTGTAGGGGTCGGTGGACCGCGCCGTCACGGCGTACCGCTCCGGTTGTCCTGCCGCCAGGCAATCGCTGCTCGGCCATGAGCCGGTTCTACCCGGCAGCCCCGGAATCAATGTCGGACGCGTCCGGCGCTCGGCCTGCTGCGGGAATGACGAGGCCCCTTGCGGCTGTCCGCCTCGTTGGCCGGTCCTGACGGAAGGGGGCGGTCCGCCTCTGGGCCGGGACCACGTCCTCCCGCACGGCACCGCCTTAGGGGTGGGGTGGTGAGTGGGTGTCTTCTTGGAAGAAGGGTTGTGGGCAACGGTGAGGGCATGGCGCAGATGCGGGGGGGGGGGTACTGCGTGATCTGCTGGTGGTGAGGGCAGTGCCTCGTGTGGGGCAGTGTCGAGCCGTGGCGGGTGGTGCGGGAGCGGACGGGGCGGGTGTGGGGTGTGTATCCGGTCCGGGTGCGGGGCGGGTGTGGGGTGTGTATCCGGTCCGGGTGCTGCAATGTCCGTACCTGCCTATCCGTAGCTGGGGGAGGATGAGTCTGCCGGCCGGCCGCTGGGGATGCCGTCGCTCGGCTGGTCCGTTTCGCCGTTGCTGGGGCGCGGGTTTTCTCCGGCTGGTACCCGAAGTGCATGTCATTGTTTGCGGGGACCGGTTCCGGCCGCACCGCATCATCGGGTCGTGTTGGTGGTGTTACCGCGCTCGCGCAGCCGGGCCGGCGGACTTCGGCGGTGCGGGCCGGCGGTGCGGGTCGGCGGTGCGGTGTGCCTGTGGGATGGCGCCACCGGCGGGGCACCCCTGCTGTCCCGGTTGCCGGTTGCGGTTGTCGGCCGCTTCGCGCGGCGGTGGGGGCGGTCCGGCGGGAGGGGCGAGGGGTGTGGTCCATCAGCGTCTCAGAGGGGTGTGGTCCATCAGCGTCTGAGGGCGTTGTGCGGGCCGCGGCCGGGTGGTGGGGGGCGTGTGCCGGCCGCGGCGCCGTTTTTCAGGTGGCGGAGGTGGCTGCCTGTGCCGGGCGGAACCGGGTGGCCCGCCAGGCCGGCAGGAGTGTCGCCGCGAGGGTGACGGTCGCCGCTCCGGCCACGACCGCCCAGTAGATCCACACCGGTACGCAGGGCAGGACACGGTCCAGCTTGGCGAGGCTGTACGGGAAGACGGTGATCGTGGCGGCGACCGACCCGAGGAGGATCCCGGTCACCGCGGTCAGCCCGCTTTCGACCGCCATCATGGTCATGACCTGGCGCCGGGTGAAGCCGGTGAGCCGCTGGAGGCCGAACTCCCGGCGCCTTCGCCCGGTGGCCGAGACCAGGGTGTTGACCACCGAGATCACGGTGTATCCGGTGATCATGCCGACCACCAGGTAGTTGATGGTGGCGAGCTGCTGCTGGCCGGCGGTGCGGTCGGCGCTGAGCGCGCCGCTGCCGGACACCTGGGCCCCCGGCTGGTCCTCGACCGCCGCGCGCAGTGCCGCGGTGACCGTGCCCGGGTCGGCCCCCGGGGCCCGCTGCACCACGATCTGCGTGGGTGTCCCGTCCGTGGTGTGGGCCGCCAGCAGTGCGGCGGGCAGCAGCAGCGAGGTCGTCAGGCCCTGCGGCCGGTAGGTGGCGACCACGGTGACCTTCACCGGGGCGCCGTCACCCAGCCGCAGGGTGACCGTGTCCCCGACCGCGCGCCGCAGTGATGCGGCGTGCGCCACGGGCAGGGCCACGCTGTTGCCGCGCAGGGCGGCCAGCGAACCGGTGGCGGCGCGTACCGAGAGGTTGCGGTCATCGCTGACGCCCTGGAGCGGCCATCCCTCGGCGGTCTGCTGCGGGTCCCCGGGTTCCTGCACGAAGCCGGTGCTCGTCACGTACGCCGAGGCCGCGGTGACGCCCGCAACCTTGCGGACCCTCTCCAGCGTGCCGGGGGCGAGGCCGCCGGTGTGTGAGGTCAGGACGTGGTCCGCCCGCAGGACACCGGTCCGCGCGGCGCGGTGGGAGGCGTCCTCGATCTGCTGCATGTACAGCGTGCCGGTGGCGATGCCGGTCAGCAGGACGATGGGGGTGACCGTGGCGGCCATCGGCTGCGCGTGCATCCGGGAGTTGAGGATCGCGAGCCTGCCCGGCAGCCCCGATACCGCACGGAGTGGCACCTTGAGGACGGCCACGACTGCTGTGGCGCAGCCGGGGGCCAGGAGGGCCAGGGCGATCGCCCACAGGATGCAGGCGGGGGCTGCGATGCCGGCCGTGGTGTCGTCCACCGGCATCGTCATGGTCGTCGCGGCCAGTGCGAGACCGCCGAGCAGGAAGAGGGCGGACCAGATGATGCGGGCCCGGGCCGGCCGGCGCTTGTCCCTCGCGCTTTGTGCCGGCGCCTCGGTGGCCCGGGTGGTGGCGATCCGGCGGGCGGTGAGGTACGCGGCGCCCACGCCGGCCAGCAGCGAGGCGGCTACCGCCACGGCGCCCGGCAGTGCGCCGAGCCTGAACTCCACGGCTGCGGAGACGATTCCGGCCGAGATGAGCTTGTCGAACAGGAGCCGGCTGAACAGCGCGCCGGGCAGGCAGCCGAGCACGGACGCCACCAGGCAGACGGCCAGCGTCTCGCCCAGGATCATGCGGCGCAGTTGTTTCGGGGTGGTGCCGATCGCCTTCATCAAAGCCATCTCGCCCAGGCGCTGGCGGGTCGTCAGGCCCAGCGTGGACGCCGCCCCGAACATGGCCACCAGGACCGCCCAGCCCCCGAAGATGGAGGCCAGCATCAGCAGGTTGCGGCGGCTCGCGGCGGCCTGGGGGAACTCGGCCAGGCCTCGCTCGTCACCGGTCAGCGCCACGGCCTTGCCGCCCAGTTCCCGCTCGATGCGGTGGCCGAGCGCCTCCGCGTCGGTGCCGGATGCCGGCCGGACGCCGATGGCGTCCACCGCCCGCGGGTGACCGCTGAGCGTGCGGGCCTGTGCGTCGGTGAAGAACACGGCGGGCTGGAAAGCGTCCCGGCCGCCGGCCTGCCGGACCACACCGGTGAGCCGGAACTCCCGCGGGCGGCCCTGGACCGTGACGAGGACCTTGTCACCGACCACGGCACCGGCCGCCTTGGCCAGGTCGGCGTCCAGGACCACCTCCCGCGCGGCGGTCGGCGCGGTTCCGTGGGTGAGGCGGTAGGGCGCCAGGCGCGCCGACTCCCAGCCGTGGCCCAGCGGACGGTGGTCGGCACGGGCGACGCTGTCGGGCAGGGCGGTCACCGGGCGGCCCTCGCGCACGACGGCGACGGGGAAGGACACCTCGGGGACCGCCTCGCGGACGCCCGGCACGGCGGCGACCCGGCGGACCGCGCCGGAGTCCAGCCGGACCCGCTCGGCCAGGCACGAGGACGCGTAGGACTGGTCGCCGGCCACCACCACCGGGGCCGCGGCGAACCGCTGGGAGGGCACCGCGTTGTCCACGCCGCTCTCCATCAGCCCGCCACAGGCCATGATCAGGGCCGCGCCGAAGAACATGGCCACGAACGTGGCGGCGAAACCACCCTTGCGGTGGCGCAGGGTGCTCAGGGCCAGGGAGAGCATCAGTATCCGCCCCCCGTCGCGGTGCGGGCCCGCGGGTCATCCGCGCCCCCCTCGTCCGCCCAGGCACCCAGGCGCGTCATCCGCTCGGCGACCATCTCGGCGGTCGGGTTGCCCACCTCGCCCACGAACCGGCCGTCGGCGAGGAAGACCACCCGGTCCGCGTAGGAGGCCGCCACCGGATCGTGGGTGACCATCACGATGGTCTGCCCCAGGGCCTGTACGGACTCGCGCATCAGCCGCAGCACCTCGCGGGCGGTACGGGTGTCCAGCGCGCCGGTCGGCTCGTCGGCGAACACCACGGCGGGGCCGGTGACCAGGGCACGCGCGATCGCCACCCGCTGCTGCTGGCCGCCGGACAGCTCGGCGGGACGGTGCCCCGTCCGGGAGTCCAGACCCACCCGGCGGATCACCTCCTGGATCTGCGCCCGGTCCGGCTTTTGGCCGGCGAGCTTCAACGGCAGCGTGATGTTCTGCATCACCGTCAGAGCCGGCAGCAGGTTGAAGGACTGGAAGACGAAGCCGATCCGCTCGCGCCGCATCTTCGTCAGCGCCGTCTCGTCGTACCCGCCGAGGTCCTCACCGTCCAGCAGGACCGTGCCCGAGGTGGGCCGGTCCAGCCCCGCCGCGCAGTGCAACAAGGTGCTCTTGCCCGAACCGGAGGGTCCCATCACGGCGGTGAAGCTGCCGCGCCGGAAGGACAGGCTCACGCCGTCCAGTGCGGTCACCGCGTGGGCGCCCTCGCGGTAGACCTTGCGAACCGCGTTGAGCCGGACTGCGTCGGCCACTGCGTTGGTGTCCATTCAAAGCTCCTGTACCTGTCGCGTGGAAGACGCGATCACACCGCCGACGCTATGGAGGAGCCGCTCGCCGGCCCAGGGGCCTGCGCCCACACAGGGGGTGGAGAAAACTCCACCCTCCCCAGGGCCCTCCTCCACTGCGCCCGGCCCGTGCGGCGGCGATGCTGGTGGACGCGGGCGGGCGGACCGGCCGGTCGTACCGCCTGCGTGTACTGCGATGATGAGGCGCGCGGGGCGAAGTGCCCCGGGTCCGGGGAGGGCGGAACCAGGTGTGCGAGGCGTGGACCCCAAGGCCGGCGGGCGGCGCGGGGAGGACCGGAGCGGTCCGGCGGCGGGCGGCGGTGGACCGGTGGTGACCGCACGGGGTCGCGTGGCCGGCCCGGCGGCGGGCGGCGGCGGGGCCGGGCGGCTGCGCTGGTGCGCGCGCGGCCTGGTGGTCGCGGTGCTCTCCCAGATCGGCAGCGTCGCCCTGTTCACCGTCACCGTCCTGACCCTGCTCGCCCTGGCCGTCGGCGTGGGCGTCCTGATCCTGCCGGTCGTTGTGGCCGCGGTCCGCGCGCTGGCCGGCTACCACCGGCGGACGGCCGGCGAGTGGACCGGCACCCTCATCGAGACCCCCTACCGCCATCTTGTGGAAGCGGCACCCCACGACGTCTCCGCGTCCTTGCGGCAGTGCCGTCGTCTGCTGTCCGACCCGGCCACCTGGCGCGACGTACTGTGGCTGTTCCTCGACGGGCCCCTCGGCCTCATCCTTGGTCTGCTGCCCGCCTCCCTCGTCGCCTACGGCCTCAACGGCCTGCTCGTGACCCCCGTCCTCTGGGAAGACATGGGACCGCACTGGGGCTTCGGGGTGATCTGGCCCATCGCCGACCAGACCGACGCCTGCCTCGCCATGCCCCAGGGAGCGGCACTGGTGGCCCTCGGGCTGCTGAGCGCCGGGCCGCTGGTGCGGACGCACGGCCGCTTCAGCCGGCTGCTGCTGGCTCCCACCCGCAGCGCCCGCCTCACCCTGCGCGTCGAGCGGCTGACCGAGACCCGCTTGCAGACCGTGCAGTCCCAGGCGGCCGAACTCCGCCGCATCGAGCGGGACCTGCACGACGGCGCCCAGGCCCGCCTGGTGTCCCTGGGCATGAAGCTCGGCCTCGCCGACACCCTGCTGGAGGAGGACCCCGAGATGGTGCGCACCCTCCTCGCCGACGCCATGGACTCCAGCAGCCAGGCACTCACCGAACTGCGCGAGCTGGTCCGCGGCATCCATCCGCCCGTCCTGGCCGAACGCGGACTCCACGGCGCGGTCCGGGCGCTGGCGGTCGGCCTGCCGCTCCCCGTCGAGCTGGCCATCGACCTGCCCTTTCGCCCGCAGCCACCGGTCGAGTCGGCCGCCTACTTCGTGATCGCCGAGACGCTCGCCAACGTGACCAAGCACAGCGGCGCGTCCCGCGTGGGGGTGCGCCTGTGGTACGCGGACGGCGTGCTGCAAGCCTGCGTCACCGACGACGGCCGCGGCGGCGCCGACCCCGAAGGCGGCAGCGGCCTGCGCGGGCTGCAACGCCGGCTCGCCGCCTTCGACGGAGTACTGGAGGTCCACAGTCCGCAGGGGGGACCGACCGTGGTGAGGATGGAGCTGCCGTGCGCGTGGTGATCGCCGAAGACCTGGCCCTGCTGCGGGAGGGCCTGGCACAACTGCTGACCGCACACAAATTCGACGTGGTCGAAGCGGTGGACAACGGGCCCGCGATGCTGCGCGCCCTGCTCACCCACCGCCCGGACGTGGCCGTCGTCGACGTGCGCCTGCCCCCGACCTTCACCGACGAGGGCCTGCAGGCCGCGATCCAGGCCCGCCAACAGGTCCCCGGGCTGCCCGTCCTGGTCCTGTCCCAGCACGTGGAGCAGATGTACGCCCGCGAGCTGCTGTCCGACCAGAACGGCGGCGTCGGCTATCTCCTCAAGGACCGCGTCTTCGACGTGCGCCGCTTCGTCGGCATGCTGCGCCAGGTCGCGGACGGCGGTACGGTCATGGACCCCAAGGTGGTGTCGGAACTCATGGTCAGACAGAAGGCGGCCAGCCCGGTGCAGTCCCTCACCGAACGGGAACGCGAGGTGCTCGCCCTGATGGCCGAAGGACGCTCCAACGCGGCGGTCGCCGCCAAGCTGTTCGTGTCCGAGAAGGCCGTCAGCAAACACACCAACAGCATCTTCACCAAGCTGGGACTGGCGGCCTCCGCAGACGACAACCGGCGCGTCCTGGCCGTACTGGCCTACCTCAACTCCTAGACGAGTAGTTCCGATGTGGCTCAGTGGTCGTAGGCGATCAGTGATCTGGTGGTGGGTGCGCCGATGATGCGGTTGTGCCAGATGGCGCAGGTCATCGCCAGGATTCGCTGGGCCACCCGGACGCCGACGCCGTCGATGGTGCGGCCGCCGTGCTGTTCGAGGTCGAGCTGGCCCTTGAGGGTGTCGTTGACCGACTCGATCAGCTGGCGGACCGTCTTGAGCAGAGGTTCGGCCGGGTGCGGGGTGCCGCGGTTGCGGTAGGAGGGCCGCAGCAGGCTCACACCGCGGGCGGCGAGGAAGTGGTCGAGTTCGGCGGCGATGTAGCCCTTGTCGGCCAGGATCAGCAGGCCGGGCCGGGTGCTGGCGAGGTGTGGCTCGTTGTCGATGAGCGCGGCCAGAACCTGGCGTTCGTCGATCTTGGGGTCGGCCAGGGCCCAGGTGACGGGCAGCCCGGCCGGGGTGCATACCAGGTGGAGTTTCAGGCCCCAGTGGAAGCGGGAGTGGGAGCGGCAGTAGCCGTAGTTCGCCCAGCCGGCGAGGTCGGAACGGCGCACGGTCTCGCGGGAGCGGGCGCACTCGACGGGGGTGGAGTCCACGATCCACAGGGGGTCGAGCCACAGGTCGGTGTCGATGGCCAGGAATCGGATGGCCCGTTTGACCAGGGGCAGAGCGGCCCGCAGGCGCTTGTTGTAGGCAGGGCGCTGGGGCAGGTAGGGGAACAGGCCGTGCAGGTGGGCGTGGGCGAAGCGCAGCCAGCGGGCTTCGCAGTGGAAGCCCAGGATGGCCTGGGCCACGGCCAGGGTGACCAGTTCGGCGTCGGTCAGCCGAGGCGGCCGCCCACGCCAGCGCGGGGTCTTCAAACGGTCATCGATATGCACGTACAGTGCCGTCAAGAGGGTGTCTAAATCGGTCGTCACAACCCGATGTTGGACACCCTCCCTGCGTCTGAGAACCCCGCAATCGGAACTATTCGTCTAGTACTGCAGCGGTGCTTGCCGTGACTGATGGCCGGGTCGTTCGTGGGTGGGGTTATGGGCGGGGACCTTGCTGGTGTCAGGTTGTGGGCGGATGAACTGGATGCTGTGCAGGAGCGGTTCGTGCACCGTTTCAGCAGATCGGAGCCCCGAAGGTCGGCGCCGGCCTATGTGCGGGGCCGGATCGCACCCCTGCAGCGGAAGAACGGCCGGACGCCGGCGGAGGAAGCCGGCCACGCAGGCCCGGACCGCCTCCACCGGATGCTGAACCGGTCCGAGGGGACGCCGATGAGGTCCTCGATGCCGTGCGCCAGTACGTCATCGAAGACCTCGGCGACCTCGGCGCCGTCCTGGCCGTGGACGGCCCGGGCTTCCTGAAGAAGGGGACGCGGTCGGCCGGGGTGCAGCGGCACTACTCCGGCACCGCCGGGCGCACGGAGAACTGCCAGGTCGGCGTCTTCCTCGCCTATGCCACAGACCGCGGGCGGACACCGATCGCCCGGCGTCTGTAGCTGCCCGCCTCCTGGACCGACGACCGCGAAAGGCGCCGCCGGGCCGGCATCGCCGACGAGATCGGCTTCGAGACGAAGGTCGTCACGGCCCAGACCACGGCTGCTGTGCCTAGGGTGGTCTGCATGCGTTCCGGGGTGTTCCGGTTCGTGTTTCCTCTCATGTTCCCCGAGGTGCGGATGGTTTCTCCTCCGGTTCCCTGCTGGAGAGCTGTGGGCATGCACCCGTGGTGGTGCTGTGGGGTCAATGCGTGACATGACGTGTTGAGAGGCGTGCTTGTGGTCATGTGAGAGCGGTCTGCTCCGCGCCGGGTCTGCTCCGCGCCGGGTCTGCTTGGCGGCGGTCTGTTTGGCGGCGGTCTGTTTGGCGGCGGTCTGTTTGGCGGCGGTCTGTTTGGCATTGGCTGGTGAGGGCTCGTGTAGGGCCTGGTGCCTGGTGCCTGGTGAGATGCCGGACGGGAGGGGCGGGCAGGGGCGTCGGGCGAGGAGCGGTGGATTTAAGATCACCAGGCAGGGCATCCGGCGGATGATGGGGGTGATCCAGCGGGAGATGGACATCTACCCGGTCACCGCCAGGGTGCAGGCCGATCCGGATGTGTCCTTCGGCGATACGAACGTCTTCAACGGCCCGGTCATCCATGGCGTCGTCCGCGGTTCCCGCATGCTCTGGGGAACCCCTCCGTGAACCAGGCCAGGACCAGAGCAAGCCGATCGCCCCGGGCTTCGAGGCCATCGCGCAGTCTGTAGCGGGCATGTTGAGGCAGCTTCCGACTCCTGGTGTGCTGGACGAGGACCTGGAAGATGCCCCGGCTGTCGGCGAGGAGGTCCTCAACGTCTACAGCCCGAGCCGGACCGTGGGGTGATCCGGCGTGCTGCGGCTGCGCTCAAGGGCTGCCTTGCGCCGATTGCCACAGGTGCGGCCGGGGCCGGGGCCGTGACCGGGGTGAGGAGACCGCACGTGTCCTGATCGGGCGTCTCAGTACCGCTCTGGAGACCGGGCCCGCACTGCCGGCTGATGCCTGTGCTGGGCGCCCACCGTCGTGGGTGCCTGGGGTGCCTGGCAGAGGCATCAGTGCTTTTCGCTGCTCAGTCATCCGCCGTCGAAGGTGTCTTGGGGGCTTGAGCAGGGCCAGGCCGGAGAAATGCGGTGGGTCCGGTCCGGAGCTGTGCCGGTACTGGCGCCGACGGAAGTGAGGCTCCCCTGCCGCAGGTTGAACCGGGTGTTCTCGGCGCCCTTGTGGGAGCGGCGAAGGACACCGTTTCCTATGAGGCCATTGCCGTCGTGCTCGCACCGGCGGGCATCGACACGACCACGGCCGCCTCTCCGCCATCTTCACCGGGCACTTTCGATCCACGCCCTGGTGCAGTGGTCCACGTCGCCGCTGGGGTTCGGTGAAATGCGTCCGGGCCTGTTCCGTAACCGGCTAGGGCCGGCTCGTGCCGGTGGGGTTTTTGAGTAACGATCAGGTCGGGGCGTACGGGATGTGCGCCGGGGAGCGGGCGAGGCCGGAGCCGGAGCGGGGCGGTTTTGTTTTCTGGCCGCTGTCGGCAGTGTCCTGGCCTGGTCACTGAGCGCGTCAGCGCAACGTTCGCAGCGCTGACCGTCTGGCCGCCCGGCCACCTGTCGAGCCGATCGGGCCGGCCGGGACTCCGGCGGGGACGGGTGGGGCGGAGAAGGAGCGCGGGGCCCGCTTCCCGTCCCTCCGTGCGGGCCGGCTCCTTGACACCGTGGCGGCTTTTTGGCCTTGGTGGCCCTCGGTGATAGTGGGCGCCATGGACTATGACGTAGTGGTGGCCGGGGGCGGCCCGGTCGGGCTGATGCTGGCGTGCGAGCTGCGGCTCGGCGGCGCGCGGGTGGCCGTCCTGGAGCGCCGGACCGAAGTGGACCCGACGATCAAGGGCGGGGCGATCACCACGCCCAGCGCCGAGGCGCTCTACCGCCGGGGGCTGCTGCCCGCGCTGGCCGCGGTGCAGCGGCAGGCGGTGGACCGCATCCAGGCGTTCGTGCACGAGCAAAACGGCGGGGAGACAGGCGGGGCTGCGGGCCAAGGGCTCGGGATCGTCGGGCACTTCGCCGGGATCATGCTGCGTGCCGATCTGGTCGACCGTACGGAGCCGGGCCTTGGCGATGCCGGCCCCGCCGCCGGGATCGCTTTCGTGACGCAGCAGGACATCGAGCGGCTGCTCGGCGGGCGGGCGGACGAACTCGGCGTCGAGGTGCGCCGGGGGGTGGAGCTGACCGGCTTCGACGCGGACGGCGGGGGCGTGACCGTGCGGACCAGCCACGGGGCCATACGCGCCGGCTGGCTCGTGGGCTGCGACGGTGGCCGCAGCACGGTCCGCAAGCTCGCGGGGTTCGCTTTTCCCGGTACGGACCCGGAGATCACCTGTCATCAGGCGGTCGTGGAGATGACCGGCGCCGAGGGACTGACGGCCGGCTGGAGGGCCACGGACACCGGGGTGTACGCCTACGGGCCGATGCCGGGCCGCGTCGTGACCGTGGAGTTCGACGGCCCGCCGGCCGACCGGGACGCGCCGGTCACCGCCGAGGACCTGCAGGCGCGGCTGCGCCGTGTGTCCGGGGTGGACGTCACGATCACCGGGGTGCGGACCGCGACCCGCTTCACCGACCACGCCCGCCAGGTCACCGAGTACCGCAAGGGCCGGGTGCTGCTGGCGGGCGACGCGGCGCACGTGCACTCCGCGTTCGGGAGCCAGGGGCTGAGCCTGGGGATCGGGGACGCGGTGAACCTCGGCTGGAAGCTCGCCGCGGTGGTCGGCGGCCGGGCGCCGGAAGGGCTGCTGGACTCCTATACCTGCGAGCGGCACCCGGTCGGTGCGTGGGTTCTGGACTGGACCCGGTCCCAGGTCGCGGCCATGCGCCCGGACCCGCAGTCCCGGGCCCTGCGTGAGATCGTCAGCGGCCTGGCGGGGACGGTCGCGGGCACCACGTACCTGACCGCGCGGCTCAACGGTGGCGGGGTGCGGTACGAGCTGCCGGGCGAGCACCCGCTGACCGGCCGCAGCACCCCGGACCTCGCACTCGCCGACGGCCGCCGCCTGGCGGACCACCTCCACGGCGGCCGGGGGCTCTTGCTGGACCTCACCGGCGACCCGGAGCTGCGGGCCCTCGCTGCGGGGTATGCCGGCCGCGTCGAGACCCTGAGGGTCGGCTGCCCGTCCCGCCCGGAGCTGGCGGCGGTCCTCGTCCGTCCGGACGGCTTCACGGCCTGGGCGGCCGACGCCGGGGCGCCGGCATCGACGGCCGGGCTGGCGGAGGCGCTCCAGGAGTGGTTCGGGGTGCCCAAGGGCGCGGTGACGCCGGGCGGTCCCCCGCTGTGCTGACCGGCTCGAACCACGAGCCGATGCCCCACGGCCGCCGCACCCGCCCGGTGTGGCGGCCCGCCCGCACTCCTGTTCCGGCCCAGCAGCAGCCCAAAGCTCTCGCCGGCCGCCTGCCGCACCCGCCGCCATCTGTTCCGGACCCCGGTGCAGAAGGTGCTCCTCGACCTGCCGCGGGGCCCGGCCGGCTCGCTCCCCGACCTGCCGCAAGGTCGACCACCGGCCATCTGCCGCGCCGTGCTCGAGCGCCCGCCGACAGCTGCGAGGTCGTCAGGACCTGCTGCTGTGACGGAGCAGTGATCTTCAGGTGGCTGGACTGGTTTGGTGTGGTGTTTCGTCTTTGAGGTGGGGTTCGGGGTGGCTGAAGTGGTTGTGCTCGGGTGTGGTGGGCGTGGCTTGGGGGTGTGTTCGGTTTGGTTGTTCGGGGGTTTGGCCTGCGGTCCGGTAGTTGTGTGGGATTGATCTTGGTTTTCTCGTGGGTGGGGTGGTGCGTCTATAGGAGACTGCGCTTTCTGGGGGCTTCGGTGTGTGGTGTGGCTGGTCAGTGGTGTGTGTGGGTGAGGAAGACCCGGAGGGATCGTTCGCGTTGCTGGCCAGGCGTGTGGTTATGTGCGTGACTTCGGGAGCCGTTTCGATGTGACTGTGGGAGTCGCCATCTGACCGAGTTTGCGATGGCAGTTTGTTTTGACGTCACTTGAGGGCTTGCGGTGGGACTGTAAGGTGTGCTTCTCCGCTGGGGGCCTCATGGGTAACTCGCAGTCGAAGGTCGAGTTGTACGCGGCGATCCGCCGGGATCACCGGATGGGGATGTCGTTGCGGGCGCTTCAGCGCACGCACAACGTGACCTGGAGGACGGTCCGGCGGGCCCTGGACGGGCAGTGGCCCGAGCCGCGGAAGAAGCAACGACGCAAGGAGTCCCGGCTCGATCCCTACAAGCCGTTGATCGACGGGATGCTGCTGGCTGACCTGGACGCTCCGCCCAAGCAGCGGCACACCGCCCAGCGCATCTACGACCGCCTGGTCGGAGACCATGCGGCCAACGACATCTCGTATCCCATGGTCCGCGTCTACGTGAAGGACCGCTGGGCCCGGACGCGATGTTCGTGCCGCAGACGCATCTGCCGGGAGCGGAGGCGGAGGTCGACTTCGGTGAAGTGCACGTCATGCTCGCGGGCAGGATGACCAAGGTCTATCTGTTCTCGCTGCGGCTGTCCTACTCCGGCAAGGCGGTGCACCGGGTGTTCGCCTCCTGCGGCCAGGAGGCGTTTTTCGAAGGGCACGTGCACGCGTTTCGGGTGCTGGGCGGCATACCCGCGGCCGCATCCGCTATGACAACCTGCGGGCTGCGGTCGAGCGGGTTCTGGGCCTGTCCAGGGCGAGGGTGGAGAACGACCGCTGGACGGCCTTCCGCTCGCACTGGGGCGTCGATGTTTTTTTACTGCCGTCCCGGCATCGAGGGCGCCCACGAGAAGGGCGGTGTCGAAGGGCAGATCGGCTACTACCGCCGCAACCACTTCGTCCCTGTCCCCGAGGTGGCCTCGCTGACCGAGCTGAACGCCATGGTCGACCAGTGGGACCTGGACGACGAAGGCCGGCGTCTGCGCTCGAAGCCCCGCACTATCGGTGAGTGCTTCGCCCAGGAACGGCCGCTGCTGCGGCCACTGCCCCGCGAGGTGTTCGAGACCGGGCGGTGGTTCACTCCGCGGGTCAACCGGTTCGGCCAGGTCACGGTGCGCTGCAACTCCTATTCGGTCCCGGTCCGCTTCATCGGACGCCAGCTGCGGGTGCTGCTGCACGCCAATGACCTGGTCGTCTATGACGGGCGGACTGTGGTCGCCCACCACGAACGCCTCAGCGGCCGGGGCGAATCCCGCCTGGTCCTGGACCACTACCTGGAAGCACTCCTGCGCAAGCCGGGCGCCTTTCCTGGAGCGACCGCCCTCGAACAGGCCAAAGCCGCAGGGAGGTTCACCCCCGTCCACGAAGCCTGGTGGGCCGCAGCCCGCGCCGCGCACGGCGAGGCTGCTGGCACCAGAGCCTTGATCGAGGTGCTGCTGCTGGGCCGCCACATGGAACACGAACACGTCGTCGCCGGACTCGCCGCAGCCCACCAGGCAGGCGCCCTGACCGCGGACGCGGTCGCGCTGGAGGCCCGCAAGGCTGCCGAAGGCGAGACCTTCACCGAGCCCGCGAAGCCCACCCCGGCCCATCCCGTCCAGCCGCAGGAGGAGCCCGGCGGCACTGTCACCTTCCTGTCCGACTGGAAGCTGTCCCACCTCCCGCCCGACAACCGGCCGCTGCCGTCGGTGGCCCACTACGACCAGCTCCTGAAACGGCACGGCCGCACGGCCGGAGAGAAAGAGGGATCATGACACGTAAGCGCGGACTGACCGAAGAAGCCGCCACCGCCTCGATCGACCAGGCATGCCGCATGCTCAGGCTGCCCTCCATCCGCCAGCAGTTCGCCGACCTCGCCGAAGGCGCCGCACGCGATCAGATGTCGTATCGGGCGTTCCTCGCCGAACTGCTGATGACCGAGTGCGACGACCGGGCCCGCCGACGCTCAGAACGCCGGATCAAGGCCGCTTCCTTCCCCCGCGACAAGAGCCTGCGGGTATTCGACTTCGACGCCAACCTCAACGTCGACCCGGCCACCGTCAACACCCTCGCCACCTGCGAATGGGTCAAGAAAGGGGAGCCGCTCTGCCTGATCGGCGACTCCGGCACCGGCAAGTCCCACCTGCTGATCGCCCTGGGCACGGAGGCCGCGATGCACGGCTTCCGCGTCCGCTACGTGCTGGCCACCAAGCTCGTCAACGAACTCGTCGAAGCCGCCGACGAGAAGCAGCTGTCCAAGACGATCGCCCGCTACGGCCGCGTCGATCTGTTATGCATTGATGAACTCGGCTATATGGAGCTTGACCGCAGGGGCGCTGAGCTGCTGTTTCAGGTTCTGACCGAGCGCGAGGAGAAGAACAGCGTTGCCATCGCTTCGAACGAAAGTTTCAGCGGGTGGACGAAAACGTTCACGGATCCGCGGCTCTGCGCGGCCATAGTCGACCGCCTGACCTTCAATGGCGCCATCATCCAGACCGGCACCGAGTCCTACAGCCTCGCCCATACCAAAGCCCTGGCCGAACAAACCCAGGCCAGCTGAACGACGCCGCAGGGCCGACCCCGGAGCCAGCGGGGTCGGCAGCAGTGGAGAGATCAGCCGTCGACTTCCCGCGCCACGCGCTCCAGGCGGCTCCGGTGGTCCTCCCACCACGCCTGATCCCCTGGCGGCATGTTGTCCTTGCCCTGCAGATACCCGACGGATCCGTCGATGAGCTCTCGCACGATGTCCGCGTGGCCGGCGTGCCGCTGAGTATCGGAGATCACGCGCACCAGGATGTGGTGCAGTGTCACCTCCCGACGTTCCTCCGGCCACCACGGGACGTGTCCTGTCGCCTCAAGCGGCAGCGTCGCGATCGTGCTGTCGGAGTGCTTCCACGCCTGTCGATACAGCCCGACGATGTATTCGCGTGACTCGTATGCCGTGGCCCACATGTCCGAGTTGGGTTCTGTGTCCTCCGTATACCACCAGGGCGGCGGGTCCTCGTCGAAGAACGGCCGCCCGAACGTGTCACCGAAATAGCCCAGTTCCACACCGGCGACATGCTTGACCAGCCCCAACAGGTTCGTGCCTGTGGAAGTCAGCGGACGGCGGATGTCGTACTCCGAGAGCCCATCGAGCTTCCACACCAGGGCTTCACGCGCTTCTTGCAGGTATCGGAGAAGGTCCGCTTTCGGGTTCGGTTCGATCATGCCGGGCAGTCTTCCACCCGGCACTGACAGTCGAGAGTGACATCAAAAGCCACTGACGTTGATCTTGTCTGACGTCACGAAACGACTCCCCAAGTCACCTCGAAATGACTCCCCGTGAAAGTGGCACAGCCAGGCGTGGGAGTGCGAGTCGGTGGGCGATGAGGCTGAGGTCGTCGTCCGTGGTGCGGTGTGGCCGGTTGGGCAGGGTGGCGAGTGTGCGGGCGAGGGCAACGGTTTCGGGATAGGTGATCAGGTCGCGGGTCAGGAGGGCGGGGGAGGCGCTGCTCGTGGTGGTCAGGTGAGGGTTGTCCTTGCAGAGCCGGGTCAGGCGGGTGTGCCAGCGGTGGGTGAGGTGTGGCTGGTGGTCGTACCAGCGGGTGGTGATGGCGTGTGCCGCGGTCCAGGCGGTGAGGGCGCGTGGGTGCCGTAGGAGTCGCTGGTGGGCGTGGTGCGCGTCGGTGATTTCGGGCGTCGCCCGAGTGTGGAGGGGGAGGTGAGCCGCGGGTCGGGGGTGGCTCGGTGGTGGCGCGGGCACGTCAGCCGGTGCGGCTTCGGGTGGAGCCAGGCGGTGTCGGTGGTGTCGTGGCTGCGGTGGCGGGTGCACAGGGTGCAGGCGCGGACGGGCTGCTGCCCGGCCTCGAGTCGTTTCCAGCGCGCGGTGGCAGCGATGTGATGGGCGTCGTTGTTTGGGGCCAGGCGGGGCAGGGCGCGCGTCAGGTGGGGAGGGACGTGCGGGTGAGGACGGTGAGGTGCCGGGCTGCGTTGTGGTTGAGGTGGAGTTCGGCTGCGGGCAGGGTGCCGTGGCTGTGGGGGTGATGCCGACGCCGTGGAGGAGCTGGGGGAGCGCCAGATGGTGGGCGTCGGCGAGGCGTTGGACGTATGAGGCGGTCGCTTCGCCGGTCAGCGGCCGTAGGCGGAATACGCCCGGCGCGACTGACGGGATCCGCAGCCATGCCTTAGCAGTGAGGACGTCGCGCTGCGTGGGGGCGGCCGCAGCCGGGGCAGGGGCTGTGACGTCTGTCCGGCTCACGGGGGGCTGGTATTCCGGCTCCGGGGCCGGGTTTGGGGACGGTAGTGCTGTTCGGCGAGGTGGTCCAGGCGGACTGCTTCGAGGGTGGTCTTGGTGATGCGTTCGGTGCCGTCGATCATGGCGGTGATGGCGGCCTGGCGGATGAGGCGGGCGAGGCTGCCGATGCGGCCGGCGGTGCGCTCGTGGAGGTAGGGGGCCAGCCGGGGGAGGGTTCCGGGCCGGTGGTGGCGCAGGTCGAGCGCGCCTTCCATGGCGGTGATGAGGTCGCGGAAGGGCTGTTCGTCGCCGAGGCGGGCGGGGAAGGCGGAGCAGTCGATGAGGGAGGCGCGTCCGGCGAGCTGCGCGCCGCGTACCCCGGTGAACAGGGGTGTGGTGGTGACGTCGATGCCGGCGTAGACGAAGGTGGCGCCGATGCGTTCGGTGAGGTCTTTGATCAGGTCGGCGCTCTGGGCGCCGGTGGTGGTGCGGGGGTTGAGCCGGTGGATCTTGTCGATCATCACCAGATGGACGCCCGCGGCGGTGTAGGTGTGGCAGACGGCGCCTGTGATCTGGGCCTGGGACATGCCGGCGGTGACGGGGATGCCGAGGTAGCGGGCGAATTCGATGGCGAGGGTCTTGGCGCTGGCGGCAGGCGGGACCAGGACGTAGGCGACCGGGGCCTGTCCGGCCGCTGTCG
Organism: Streptomyces sp. MST-110588; assembly: GCF_022695595.1. NCBI lineage: Bacteria > Bacillati > Actinomycetota > Actinomycetes > Kitasatosporales > Streptomycetaceae > Streptomyces > Streptomyces sp. MST-110588. The sequence goes on along the minus strand of NZ_CP074380.1, from coordinate 12,746 downwards.
AAGCGCCGTGGCGTCGGGTGTGGGCGAGGTAGCAGGGGCGTCCGACCTGAAGCAGGGCGGTGGTTTTCCCGGCGCCGGCGGGGCCGGTGACGATCAGGGACGGCCGTGCGGTGACGGCCTGGTGGGTGGCGGCCGAGGGTCATCAGGATGCGCACGTTCTTGGCGAGAGCGTCGATGGCGGGGGTACGCACGGTGACGAACCGCGAGTGGTAGGCCAGGCGCTCCTCCAGACTGCGAGAGGGTGCGTCGGGCGGGGGAGGAGCGGCCACGGGAGTGGTGGCGAAGGCATGGAAGCCGTCCCAGGTGGTCACCGACTGAAGCTGCGGATCAGGGGCGTCGTCGGCGGTGCTTGCCGCGGCCCCGGGAGACCGGTCCGCCGTCGACGGGGACCTGCGGGCCGATGCATCGCTCATGCCCGGCGAGGCGTTCACCACTGCTCGGCTTCCGCTTCGGCGTCCCACAGCCCGTAGCCGCCTGCCTCGGCCGGCGCCGCGCTTGTGCTTTCCGGATCGCCAGTGCCCGACTCCGTGGCCGGGGCGGTGCTGATCAGGTCGTCCAGGCTTTTGCTCCAGTCCGGTTCCGGGGCCGGTGCGGTCTCTGCTGCGAGCGGGCGCCGCTGCCCGGGCAGGTCGGGCAGCGGCACGGCCGTACCGCGGATACGACGCCGTTTGCTGGGGCTGGCTTGGTGTTCCGTACCGGCGGGGCCGCGGGTGCGGCGCAGGAGCTGGTCCAGAGCATCGGCGAGGTCGGCCTCGTGCTGGCCGCGGTCTCCGCGTTGTTCGACCTCGGTGTGGATGTGGCGCCAGAGGGCGTCGTTGAATGGCTGGTGGACGTGGTCGCGGTGGATCCAGGGGATTTCGTGGAGCTGTCCGTCGGTGAGACGGACGAAGATCTGACGGGCGTCGTGGGGGTTGTGGTGGACCTCCCACTTGCCGTCCTTGGCCGCGACGGGGGAGCGCTGGCTGCGGTAAGGGTCGAGGGTGTCGTGGTTGTAGGTGCGGTAGTCGAGGCGGATGCCGCATTCGGTGATGGGCTGCCAGCGAACGGGCAGCAGCTCGAGGTAGTCGGCCCTGCTCAGTGGCACCGGCACGTAGCCGCTGATGGTGATCAGCGCGGCCCGCATCTGGTTCGGGGTGAGGGCGGTTTTGGGCAGGACGGGGTGGCGCAGTCCGTCGTGGGGCCGGTTCTGCCAGCCGCAGGTGATCCATTCGTCGAGGAAGTCCTGCATCTGAGGGATCGTCCACCGGGTCTCGGCCGATGTCTTGGAGCCGCGGCGCTGGGGGTTGGATCCGGTGTGGCCGACGACATGCTGGCAGAACAGGTCGTTGATCGAGCCGAAGGCCCGCTCCACCACAGTCTTGGCCTGCGGGCGGCGGGGCGGGGCGGGCTGCACGCTCACCCCGAGCGTCTCGCAGGCGGCGACGAAGCCCTGTGAGAGGTAGATCTTCCCCGGTCGACGACGATCGTCTCGGGCACGATCACCGGGCGGGCGGCCGCGCCCTCCAGCCGTTCGTCCAGCGACAACATCCGCTGATACGGCACCTCGGCACGCGACAGGTGAAGCGACTGGGGCCAGGTCGGCCGGGCTGGGTGGGGGACGGCCATCTCGGCCAGGAGGAGGGCGGCGTCGACGGCTTTGGTGCTGTGCGGGCGCAGGACGGCGGCCAGGATGGAGCGGGTGGCGACGTCGGCGGCAATGGTCAGCTCCGGCCGCCCCAGGCTGCCGTCCTCGAGGACGGCCATGATGTCCAGGCGGGTGGTGTCGATCTGCACCTGCTCCCCCGGCCGCAGCACCACCAGCGCCGACGAGGCCCGGGCGGGCGTGCTGGCGGTCCGTGCCGGGCGTCCCGGATGCTCGGCCGGGTCGGCCAGCACACTCACCAGCCGGTTGAACGTCGACCGTGACGGCATCTCCACCACGCCGCGCCCGTGCGTGTCCTCCAGGATCTGCCCGACCAGTACCTGCAGCCCTTTCGCCGTTCCCTTCGACCGGCCTCGCTGGCGCCGCAGCGCCTCCAGCACCGCGGCCACGATCCGCTCGTCGGCATACCCCGTCGGATGTCGGCCGCGTGTCGGCACCGCACGCTTGTCGACCAGCCCCCACAACCCCTGCTTGCGGTAGCCATGCCGCATCCGCTCCACCGTCGTACGCGTCACCCGCGCGAAGCCGAGCGCCGCCAGTTCCTTCGCCTTGGCCGCGTCGCGTTGCGCCAGCGTCCACCGCTCGGGGTCGTACTCCGGCCGCATCGTCTGGCCGTCACGGCCACCCTCAGGGTGCGGCCACCCGGTCTCTGCCTCCCGGATGTGGGGCAGCCAGGCCAGCGCCCGCTGCTGGGCCGCCACCGGAACGGTCTGGAACAGCCCCCACTGTGGCACCGCGTCCGGCGACCGTACGCCCACTACTTCGAAGCTCGGATCGGTGAACAACCGCCCCAGGAGCAGCCTTGTTCCGGTGCCGCCCTCCTGCAGCAGGTAGACCTGCCGGCCCTGCAAGGCGGCGACCTGCCAGGTCTGTCCCCGGTAGGTGACGTGCGCGCCGACCTCCACCACCGGCCGCGGGCTCTTATCGTGTGCGCCGCCCACTCACCCCTTCCTTGGCCGCCTCCGGCACCCAGCCGCTTTCCGGCGCCCCCACCACTGCGTTCAGCGTCAGCGCGGACCAGCGACTCCTGGTGCAGCGGCTCATCAAGAGACGTCGTCAGATGCCCGCGCCACAGCGCGTGATAGACAGCCGGCAGTACCTGGAGCGGATCACCCACCGCGGCCGCACCGCCGGCCAGTGGCCGGAACCCGGCGAACGCCTCGGCCAGCGCGGCCCGCACCCCGGGCGGGCCCTGATTGCGCGGATGGCGGTAGCCGGCCAGCCACCGCAGATTCGCCGCCATCACCGCAGACGGCGGCTCAAGCCGCCGATACGCCCAGTCCACGCGGGCACACGCCGCCTCCAGGACCATCCGCGCCTGCTGCGCCCCGTCTCCACCGGGGGCGGGCTGGCGGGGCAGTCGGCGAGCAGGCCGGTGCCGTCGGCGTACCGGGCGAAGAGCTGGGGCACCACGAGCGCACCCGTCCGTCGGTTTCCCGCCACAGCAGCCGTACCGGGCGTGCGGAAAGACCGGTCACGTCCGGATCCCGGACCAGGATCATCAGCTGGGTGCGCATCGCTGCCCAACCGTGCACGACGTGCCTTCCGGTGGTCGCCGACCACCACCAGCCCGGCCCCCATCGACGGCCCGGCACGGCCGGAAACGCGGATACCGGCGCCAGGTCCTCGAAACGCACCGTGGCCGCCGCTTGATCCCATGGCAACTGCGTCACTTGCCCGGCAGCGGTGGCGAACACCGTCTCGACGCCCGCCTCGCCCCACCCGTTGACAGCTTGCTGCTCCACGCCGACCAGCCAAGTACCTGCCGTCTCCGGGGGAGGGACACCTCAGCAGCCATCACTCGAACAAGTGACCGATGTGTCGCTTTCTGCGATTCCGTGACGAACTGTTGTCCGATCTTCAACCTGCCTGGCGGCGCTCGCTCCTAACATGGCCTCAGGTTCGGGGGGTGAGTCTTGGGGAGGGACCGCGCGGATGAAGGTTCTCAGGCCGACGCAGCCGACGAGCGAGCAGCTCACGGTGATCAACAATCACAAGCCGGGGGTGTTCGTCGTACGGGGGGCCGCGGGCAGCGGCAAGACCACGACTGCCCTGTACCGGCTGAAGTTCACTGTCGGTTTCTGGCAGCGTCGTCGCCGCGACGGCTTCATCAGTGGCCCCGTCCGTGTCCTGGTTCTCACCTACAACCGCACGTTGCGCGGTTACATCGAGGAACTCACCCAGGAGCAGCTCAAGGGCAATGACGTCGAGCTGACGATCTCCACTTTCGCGAAGTGGGCCACCGATCGCGTGGCCTACGAGCGGATCCTCCAGGACCGGGAGGGCAGTCGGAAGCTGGAGGCCCTGGCCGAGCCCCTGCCGTTGTCCGCCGACTTCGTACGCTCCGAAGCGGACTATGTCCTGGGCCGCTTCATGCCCGATCACCTGGACGAGTACATCGAGTGTGAACGCCAGGGTCGCGGCCGCTCCCCGCGGATGCCGGCCTCGGTGCGCCGCCGGTTGCTGGAAGAGGTGATCTACCCCTTCCAGGAGTGGAAGAAGCAGCAGCAGGCCTGGGACTGGTCTGACCTGGCGAATGCCATGGCGGCCAAGCGTGCCGACGACCCCTACCACGTGGTCGTGGTCGACGAGGCTCAGGACTTCTCCGCCAACCAGGTCCGCGCCGTGCTCAACCACCTCACCGACGAGCACACGCTTACCTTCGTCCTCGACGCTGCTCAGCGCATCTATCCGCAGCGCTTCACTTGGAGCGAGGTCGGCCTGAGCGTGGGCTCGCACAACAGCAAGCTGTTGTCGAAGAACTTCCGCAACACCCGGCAGATCGCCGCCTTCGCCGCCCCGCTGCTCAACGACGTGGAGACGACGGACGACGCCGCGATCCCGGACCTCACCTCCTGCAAGGAAGAGGGCGACAAGCCTTTGCTGGTCCAGGGCACCTTCACCCAGCAGATGGACCATGTGGTGCAGTTCCTCAACGACCTCGGACCAGACAATGACGAGTCCGTCGCCATCCTTCATGCCAAGGGCTGGTTCGGCGAGGTCAAGAACCGTCTGAACACCGCGGGACTGGCCTACGTGGAGCTCACCCGCAACGCCGAGTGGCCGACGGGGCCGGTGAACGTCGCGCTTTCGACGATGCACTCCGCCAAGGGGCTGGAGTTCGACCACGTGATCATCGTCGGACTCAACAGTGAAGTCATGCCCCATGCCACCGAGCCCGGCGACAGCGAACGAGACGCCCACCTGCGCCTGCTGGCCATGTCCGCCGGACGCGCCCGCAAGACGCTGACCATCACTTACAAGCCCTCCGAGGCAAGCGACCTCATCGCCTGCATGGACCCGGACACCTACGAGGTGAAAGCCGTATGACCGCGGCAGAGCCGATCCCGGCCATACCGGATGGCCAAGGACAGGATGAGGGCATCAACGCCCTCATCCAGGAACGCAAGATCACCGAAGTGGTGCACTTCACGACAAACCGGGGCTTGCTGGGCATACTTCTGCAACGAGAATGCAAGGCTCGGGCGCTTCTGTCAAAGGACGAGTATCTCGAGAGCATCTACCACGAAAACACCAAGTGGCGCCGCGAGGACCCCAAATACTGGCGGTACGTGAACCTCAGCATCAGCCAACCCAACCACAGCTTCCTGCGAACCAGCAGCCAAAAGTGGTGGGCGAACGAAGACCTATTCTGGGCAGTCCTCAGCTTCGATCCCGTCATCATGACGCACCCAGGCGTGCTGTTCTCCCCAAGCAACATGGGATACGAGGGCATCACTCCCGTGAAGGGACTGCCTGGAGCCGAAGCTCTCTTCGCCGACCGCGTCCCCTACGGCTTCGGCAAAAACACACCGCCACGCGGCAACCGCGAGCCTCACCTGCCCACGAACCCGCAAGCCGAGGTGCTCTACCCGCAGGCCGTCTCCACCCGATACCTGCAGCGCATCTGCGTCCTCACCGACGAGGACGCAGCGAAGGCCGAGGCCATTGTCAGCGTCAGCGGACATGATGAGGTCGACATCATTGCCGACCCGGTCACGTTCGGCAGGTAAGGACTACGGTGAGCGCCATGCAATGGGAGGTAGTACGCGCCTCAGCCCAGTGGGCGGCGTACGGAGATGCACTCGGCTTCATCACCGAACTGACCGACACCGCCGGCGTGCGACGACGCGTCGGACAGGATGAAGTCACCACGACCGTGCCTGGAAGAGGCGCGTGGGAGGCCGCTACGGACGCGACATGCCTCTCCCGCAGGCGCCTACTCCGATGACACCCAACTGCGCCTTGCAACTTCACGCGCCATTCGCGGAGACGGGGAATTCGACGCCGAGGCCTTCGCGAAGATCGAAGTCGTTGCCTGGCAGGCCTACGCCCTCGGCGCCGGCCGCGGGACCAAAGCGGCAGCCACCGGTTTGATGCGGGTCGAAGCCAAGTGGTCGCAGAACGTCTTCGCCACCAAAGCCGCCCGCTACGTCGACATCGGCGGCAACGGCGCCATGCGTATCCAGCCCCACGTCTGGTCCGCACGGGACCTCACCAACTGGGACCACATCACCCGCGACGTCGTACGCAACGCCGTCAGCACCCACGGCCACCCTCGGGGCATCCTCGGCGCCGTCCTGCACGCCATCCTGCTGGCCCACGCCCTGGACACCAACGAACTCCCCGGCCCCAAGCAGTGGCGCCCCGCAGTCGACTGGCTGGAGCAGGTACCGGACATCATCGCAAAAGACGACGAACTGGCATATCTTTGGCTACCCACATGGAGTGATGCCGCTGGCATCGACTTCCGCTCGGCCGCCGTCACCGTCGCCAACGAATGCCGCGCAGCACTCGAGGCATTCGACCCCACAACGCCCTTCACAACAGAGACCTACGCTGCCCTGGTGCAGCGGTGGGGCGGCTTCGAGGACGCAACGCGTGGATCAGGCACAGTCACCACTGCTTGCCGCGGTTCTGGCACATGCCTATGCCGACTCCCCAGAAGCTGGCCTGCTCCTTGCCGCCAACACCCTCGGCTCGGACACCGACACGATCGCCACCATGGCTGGCGCTCTTCTAGGCGTCGTCACGGCAGGCCCCCGCCCGGCACCGTGCAAGATGTCCAGGTAATCGACTCCGAGGCACGGCGCATGTGGGACATTTCTCAAGGGCGTGAGGCCTCCACATTCGCCTACCCGGATCTTCTGCGCTGGAGCCCTCCCAAGGCCACGCTCGACCTCGTAGGCCACACACCAATGGGGCCGGCATTGGCTGGTCTGGGGCCCTTTACGCCTACGAACACACCAGCAGCCAGTAACCAGGCCACATACGTGTGGGGCACTTTGCCGTTCGGCCAGAGCGTCCTTGTCCGCGCCAGGCCGGATCTCAGGCCACTGGATGAGAACCTGCTCCCCGGGGACGTGCGACCACCACGGAATCGGCGGGCTGCAGACGCCCCGAAAGAGCAGCAACTCCTCTTCGAAGCTCCGGTGCGGCCTGCCGTATCCACCGATCAAAGGCCCGTCCGGTCGGGACTGCACCTGGTGCGGTGAGCGAGCGTGCCCACCGGCAGGCACCGCCGTCCATCGAGGAGATCGTTCAAGAGCTGGCGAAAAACGGGTTCACTCCCGAGCAGGTAGGCCGGGCGTTGCTTCACCAGATCCAAGGTGGTCGGTACGGCGTCGAGCGGGCCGCTGCGTTCGCTGGGCTACTGGCCCGGGCGTATCGCAGCGAGCAGGAGCCCCCTCGCTGAAACGAGAGCTACCTGCCCACGCCGATGCCGACCAGGAGCTGCTGCTGACCAGGGTGTAGGAGCGGCCATGCCTGGCGTTGGGTGGTGACCCATCGTGTGGCGCGTGGGGTATCGGGGCGGATGCGGGCGTGGTGGTAGGCGTACTGCACCGCATCGGCCAGGGCGGGTTCCCCCACGGGTCCAGGCTGGCCAGGACGCGGGCTTGAGGGGATGTGCCGTTCCTTTTGCGGGCGCGTTGGCGGTGTTCGGCCAGCCAGCGTCCGATCGAAAAGCCTTCGTGCTGCTCGCCGGCGTGTGGAGCGAGGTGCCCGTGCTGGGCTGCGTAGGAGCGGGCCGGACCCCAGGCAGCAACCGTCTCCACCCCGTTGTGGAGCCGCGCCGCCGGCCTCTCCGTCAAGGGGCCCAGCGGCTCCTCCCACATCCAGGCCAGCAGCGCACGGCGTATGTCCACCTGCGGCACACGGCACAGCGCCGCGACCCGGTCCCGGGCCGCGGCGTTCAAGAACACCTCACTGTCGCCCTGCAGAGCCCCGACGACGCTCTGCTGGCCAGCCACTTCGGTGACCGACGACAGCAGACTCCGCACCGTCAGGCCGTACCTGTCCGTGATCCGCCCCAGGAACGACAGCGTCATCTCACCCTGCAGGGGAGCCACCGAAAGGCACCCGAGGCCAGCAACAGCTTCCCCACCCATCCCGTCGCGTGTGACAACTATCGTGCTTCGGCTCACCCGACGAGCAGGTTCTGGGCCTGCGAGCCGGGACCAGGTCAGTAGTCGAGGTCGAGGTAGTCGATGTCGTTGAGGGTGACGTCGGAGAGCCCCATGGCGCGGTTTCCGCCGTCCTGGAAGTAGATGTCCTTGAAGCCTTCGGCGATGATCCGGCGCATCTGCAGGTCGCTGGCTCCGGCGTCGCGGGCGTCGAACAGGCGCTGCGCGTATTGCGCGGGGAGACGGACGGTGAGCCGGCGGAAACGTCCGTCGTCGGTCGTACCGATCGGCGCGGTGTAGCCGAACCGGGCGCGGGTCTCGACCGTGATCCCGGTCGTGGCAGCCTGCTTGCGCCGGCGTTTGCGGACCTGGGGCTGCCAGCGCCGCCGCACGGCATCGTCGATCCTCGCGGCGATGTCCTTCGGCGGGTGTTTGCGTTCGCCCTTGCGGTAGCGCTCCACCGACCGCTGGCTGACCCCGATCTCCGCCGCGACGGCTTTGGTCGTCTTGAGCTGCTTGATCAGAAAGTTGATGCGGGCCTGGAGTGTCTTGGGCGGCTGGCGGGTGAAGGCTTCTGGTCGGCGCGTTCGATGGCGTCGTCGATCTCTCCCACAGCGCTTACTCGCCTTCGTCGAGGACGGCGTCGCCGCCCTTGATGTGGCGGGCGGGTTTGTAGCCCTGTTCCATCAGGTCGACCGCCCACAGCATCGACTGGACGCCTCGAGTTTGGCCAGGCCCGGGGTGGGACCGAGGCGGAAGCCGCCAGGCTGGGGCTTGCCGGAGGCGGCGTAGGGCAGGAAGTCCAGCGCGAGGCGCAGGCGAGGGGTAGACGACGCAGTCGGACAGCACGGCGAGCGGGTACAGACCCGTCATCGTGGCCATGTTGCGCATCTTGCGGTGCATATTGACCCGGGACTTGGAAATGACGGCGGCACGGATATCCGGACGCCAGGTGGGGCGCTGGAGGGCCGGCCACCGCTCGCCCTCCTTGTATTTCTTGCCCTGCGGGCGCTCGCGGAGCTTGCCGATGCCGCCCTTCACGGTGGCCTTGATGGCAGACAGGACGGCGGCCAGGCCCGGGTCGACGTCTTTGTGCTGCTCCATCGCTGCGAGGAACTCGGTGTCGGACAGGTCCCGGGTGACGCCGAGGTCGGCGAGGGTGTCGACGTACGCGTTCTTGAGCCGATCGTGCCAAGGGTCCAGGTACGCGCCGGTCTCCCGGCGCAGGTAGGCCTCGATCGGGGCGACGTTGTAGCCGAGTTCCTGGGCGTAGGCGACGGTGTGCGTCTGGTACCAGGCAGGTCCCGACGGCCGGGTGCCGTCCGGCGTGAAGGGCGAGGGCAGCCGCGGGTCGATCTCCACATGGCTCAGGTCGACGAGCCAGGAGCCGGGGATCTTCGGATTGAACGTCGGACGGCGGAAGTGGTCGGGCGCTGACAGGCCGACGACCAGGCGGGCAGAGGCGGCGAGGAAGGCGGTGTTGAGGTCCAGGCCGACCGCGTACGGCAGGGTGCACTCCTCATCCGTCAGCAGGCTGACATCGCGCACCCACTGGTATGCCTCTTCATTGAGGAACCCGCCGGTCCAGCCGGAGTCCACGACGACGGGGTGTTCGGGGGTGGCTTCCGGCGGCGCAGGGTCGATCGGATCCGTGCCGAGGGAGCCGGGGTTGTGGCCAGGCACCAGTTCCCGGTCGCCGGGTCCTGCACCGCACGTGTGGGCGGGCGCAGCGCCGTCATCAGCTCCAGCCCGGAGACGGCCGTTGACCCGCGCGGGGTGATGACCCGGGTGGCGTAGACGCCGAGGGCGCGGGCGATGTCGGCCGGCTCCATGTCCGCGACGCCGGGCCAGGACCGCTCGTCGAGCGCGTCCCAGGACAGGATGGCGAACTGCACGCACTGTCGCTCCCGTCCCTGCACCTTGCGGTAGATCCTTGCCCAGGGGCCGAACCGCGCTGGGTGAGCCGCCATTTGGCTTTCACCACTTGCTTGACCACGGGATGGTCTTCGGGAAGGCGCAGGGAGGGCGCTGCTCGTGGCCTTCCAGGCGCTCCGGCAGCCCCAGCTTCACCGCGGCCGCCGCGGTGAGCACGATCAGCGGGTCGGAGTCCTTGCCGTAGCGGTTCAGCTTCGGCGCGCCGAAGCCGGACTCGCGCAGCGTCCACTCCACCAGCTCCACCACCGTGGTCGCCGGGCAGTCCAGCACCAGGCCGTCGACGCCGTATGCGCAGCCGTCACCGTCCAGGACCGCGAGGGGCCATGAGGGAAGCGAGAGTCGGCTACCGGCTGCGCCGCCTTCTTCGTGGCCGGCCGGCTCGATGCTGCGGCGGGCCTGGGGGCGGCAGGGCACGCCGGCGCCGCAGCCGCAACAGCGGAGCCCTGGGGGGCATCTGCCGTCCCCGTGGACGCGGCCGGTTCGGTAGACGCCGCGGGCGCCGCTGCGGCGCCCGCGGCTGCCGGAGCCGTACCGGGAGCCGGGTACTTCGCCGCCCACCCCTTCAGCAGCCGCTGGTAGGCATCCAGACGCGGCGACTTCGGCTCGCTGCGCCCGTTCTCCAGTTCTTCACCGACTGGGTCGTCGTCTTCAACGCGGTGGCCAGGCGAGCCTGCGTGATGCCGGCGGCCTCGCGCAGCCGGGCACGCTCCGCCGGAGGCGGCAGATGCGGCTCCTCGTTCAACAGAGCGTCGACCGACGCGAACAGCTCTTCCTCAGATGCCATGACCCTGCACCCCTACTTCAGGCAAGCTTGCTTAACCACAAACTTATCCCATTCTCTTAGCCTTCCAAGGCCCATTCCAGTCCCAGGGCGGCGAGTGCGGCGAGCTTGTCGGTGGTGAGCTTGGCGCGGCGGCTTTTCTGATTCATGATCCACACCCCGAGCCGGACTCCCGACCCGTCTTCCAGCCGTTCTACGTGTCCCCTGGGGACCTTCACGGAGCCCTCGCGGGTCTTGTACTGGGCGAGGGCTGCTACGCCCTTTTCGAAGGCGCTCAGAGGCGCCGTGGGCGGCTTCGCCTGCGGTTCCGGGCCGGGCGGCGGTGTGATGCCGAGCTGCTCCAGGCGCTGGCGCTGACCGTCGGTCAGGCCCTGCCAGACCTCGGGCTTGCGCTGCCGCGCCAGCCACTTGCCGATGTCCATGCCGTGGACCGTGAACCCCGGCAGGACGTCCGCCTGGCCCTCCTCGTCGGCTACCAGCTCCCGCAGGGCGGCGTAGTGCCGCTGCCACTCCGCCGACCAGGACGGGTTCCAGTCCTCGTCCACCGCCTCCAGCGCGGCCTTCCATTCGGGTGGCCCTCCAGCGCACCGGGGCGGCGCAAATTGCTCAACCACTGTCCTACCGGCCTGGACAGGGCCACGGCGGACCTCGGAGCACACAGGGTCCAGTGCTGCTCGTAGTAGGCCTTGGCGGCTTCCAGGTTCTCCTGGAACCGCTCATCCGCCACGGACCACACCATGCCGAGCCGCTCCAGCCGGCGGGCGCGCTGCCCGCTCATCTCCCCGGCCGCGTAGGCCCGTCGCTGTTCTGCCACCCACTGCCCGAGCGGGGTCGCGCCCTCCCGGTGTCCGTACGGTACCCGTGCGTTCCCGACCCGCTCCACGTACGCCTTCAGCTTCATCCAGCCGCGCGCCCAGTCCTGACGCTCGGTGTCGATCACGTTGAAGGACACCCAGTTGGCGACCATCACCGGATCACGCGGAGCAGCAAAGCGCAGCAGCAGGCGGGATTCTTTCTCGCCTTCCTGGGACGCCGTGCCGATGTACTCGGGGGCTGCGCGACGTCCTTCTGAGGCTCCTGGGGGATTGCCAGCAATTCCACGGCCTCTTCATCGTGAGCCCGCAGACCCTCAAGAACTTTCACCAAAGGCCGGTACGAACCAGAGGTGAACATATCCTCCGGCGATTCATCAGGCTGGAGGAATACCGGCACGATCAAAGACGCGAGCTTTCCTTCTCCGGGCTTCTGGCGCAGCGCCCGGCCGATTGCCTGCACGATGTCGTGCGGTGCGCCCTTGGGGTCCAGGAGAGCCACCGAGTCCACGGCCCGGATGTCCACACCCTCGCCCAGGACACGGCAGTTCGAGAGCACGGCCCGCCGGGCGGTGGAGCCGAACTTGCCCAGCACCTCCCGCCGGCGCTCCGGGACATGTTCGCCGCACAGCCAGTCCGCCCAGATCTCGGCCGGGTACTTCTCCGGCTGGTTGGCGTGCAGCCGCTTGGCCATGCGCTTCAGGCCCTCCGCATACGCCGCGGCCTCTATGGTCCGGTGGTGGAAGGTGATGCAGGTCTGGAGGTTGTGCTGCGCCATCGTGTGCAGGAGCGCGGCCTGGAGGGCGCCCAGGCGCTGCCCGCGGACCTGCTCGGTGTGCCGGTCCTCGCCCATCAGCCGCTCGGGCGTCACGACCGGGTCCTTCAGCTCCAGGACAATGATCTGGTACCGCGCCAGCAGCTTTCGCGACACCGCCGACGCCAGCGACAGCTTGTAGAGAACCGGCCCGAAGACCCTCTCGTCGTCCATGGAGGCCGCCATCTCGCGCGGCAGCGGGTCGCGTACTCCCTCGGCGACCTCGCGGTTCAGCCGCTCCTCCCAGATCCGCGGCGTCGCCGTCAGGTACAGCCGGCGGTGCGCGGGATCTTCGTCTGGTCGTGGATGTCCGCCCACGCCTTCCTATCGACCCACTGGTCCGGTGCGCCTCATCGAC